>NZ_NCVJ01000021.1:0-330063 GCF_002096815.1 Streptococcus mitis | reverse complement strand
ACCTCAATCTGCCAAAAATACTGTGGTTAAAATTTTAGACAGCTTAAAAAGTTTAGAAATTTTTCCTGAAGCAGGTTTTGACGCTGATGAGAAAATCGGAATAAAAATTAACAGCAAGTATTCAACACGAGGAAAAATTATTGACCAATATGTTTTGCTTTACTTCATCGATCAAAAACGAAACACTGTTTTTTTATCTCACTTATTCCACACTAAAAGTGACTATGTCACTTTGCTACAAAAAGACAATAACAAACAGCTCAACTGATTGAGACAACTTTCATTATTTTATAAGCTCCGAAATTTTAATTTTTGGCTCCGTCTTATTTTAACAATGCTGTATATATATAATATTTTATAGCTACATCCCCTTTAGAAACATTGATTTAATAACTATTTAAACACTATAGAGTATATATATTTAAAATACGGTCTCAAATAATGATAAAAAGACAGCTTCGGCTGTTCTTTTTTGTTTCTTATTTTTATAAACCAACCACTGCTATTATTTCTTTATCAATCTTCAAGATGATGCCGAGACCTGATTTAAATAGATTTAAAAAATGTCGAAAAGAAGCTTGACATTGGGAATGGTCAAGATGATTGAAACTACGTAGCCTAGGATTGTGTTCCACTTGACATTGGTAAATTCTCCCATCACTGACTTCTTAGAGGTCAGATAAATTAAGGGAAAAATAGAGAATGGAAGAGAGACCTTTTTGTAAGAAGACATCAGAATATTCACTTTCTAACCTTGTCTTTACCTATTTTATTAATGGATTTTGAAAGAAATGTTGAAAATAGTTTTCTATTTCCAATTTATTCTTATTACATCACATTTTGAAATGATTCTTAAGGAAAGTATGATAGTTGAAATAAGCAACACCAGTATTTCAAAAGCCAGCGTCAGAAAACGCTGGCTTTAAAAATGTGAAAAATTTTTCTCAACTAGATTGCTTCTGTAACAAAACTACGGCTTTCCAATACTTTGAGCATGGCGTTAGCTGTATCTATGGCTGTGAAGAGGGGCACTCCGTGTTCAATAGCTGAACGGCGAATCTGCTCACCATCTTCGTCTGCAGTTCGTTTTGTTCCAACTGTGTTAATGATAGCTTGAACTCTTCCTTTGCGGACAAAACTTGGGATATCTTTATCGTCATCACCAATCTTACCAACAGGTTGAGCTTGTAATCCATGACTAGCAAAGAAGACTGCTGTCCCTTCTGTCGCGAGGATTCCATAGCCAATATTTTGGAAACGACGAGCCAAGGCCAAGGCTTCTTCTTTTGCATCATCAGCGATGGTAAATACAACGTTACCAAAAGTTGGCAAGTGTAAGTAAGAAGCTTCAAAGGCTTTATAGAGGGCTTTCTCCAAAGTCGTATCAGAACCCATAACTTCCCCTGTTGACTTCATTTCAGGACCAAGCAAGCTATCCACTTTCGCTAACTTTGTGAAGGAGAAGACTGGTGCTTTAATATGAACGCGAGTGCTTTCAGGGTAAAGACCATCTTGGTAGCCAAGTTCTGATAAACTTTGACCAAGAATAAGCTTGGTTGCTACCTGAGCCATAGGAATATTGGTCACCTTAGAAAGGAATGGAACCGTACGGCTAGCACGTGGATTAACCTCAATAACATAGACTTTCTCATCCTTAATAACAAACTGGATGTTCATCATTCCAAGGCAGTTAAGACCGATTGCTAAGCGTTTCGTGTAGTCAGCGATGGTTTCTTGCACCTTTTGCGACAAGGTTTGTGGTGGGTAAACAGCCATTGAGTCACCTGAGTGGACACCAGCACGTTCGATATGTTCCATGATACCAGGGATGAGGACATTTTCCCCGTCTGAAATGGCATCAACTTCGCACTCTTGCCCAACGATGTATGAGTCAACAAGCACTGGGTGGTCTGGACTAGCTTTAACCGCTGTACGCATGTAAGAACGGAGATCTTCCTCATTTTCCACGATTTCCATGGCACGTCCACCCAAGACATAAGATGGGCGAACGAGGACTGGGAATCCAATCTTACGAGCTGCAAGCACTGCTTCTTCTTCATTGGTAGCCGTTTGTCCTGGTGGCTGTGGAATATCCAAATCTTTAAGAGCTTGCTCGAAGAGGTCGCGGTCTTCGGCTCGGTCTAGGTCAGCGACTTGCGTTCCCAAAATGGTCACACCTGCTTTTGCCAATGGCTCCGCAAGGTTGATGGCTGTCTGACCACCGAATTGAACGATAACCCCTTTTGGTTGCTCCAAGTCAATGACGTTCATAACATCTTCGAATGTCAATGGTTCAAAGTAGAGCTTGTCAGATACCGAGAAGTCTGTAGAAACGGTCTCTGGGTTTGAGTTCATGATGATAGCTTCGTATCCAGCAGCTTGAATCGCCTTAACCGAATGAACAGTTGCATAGTCAAACTCGACCCCTTGACCGATACGGATTGGGCCAGAACCCAGAACTAGAACGGATTCCTTATCAGACTTGATAGACTCATTTTCCCAACCATAGGTTGAATAGAAATATGGAGTTTCAGAGTCGAACTCTGCCGCACAGGTATCAACCATTTTGTAGACTGGGATAATCTTGTTTTCTAAACGAAGTTGGCGAACTTGGTCAGCTGTAGTATTCCAGAGTTCAGCAATCTTACGGTCTGAAAATCCATTCAATTTTGCAGTTTTCAAAACTTCAAAATCTTGTGGATGGGCACCCAACTCCTGCTCAATTTCAAAGATATGTAGGAGTTTATCAAGATAAAAGATATCGATTTTTGTAAGCTCTGCAATTTCTTCTGGTGTGTAGCCACGACGAATGGCTTCTGATACATAGAAAAGACGATCATCTTGGGCTTTGACAACTTTTTCAATCAAGGCATCATCAGAAACTGATGCAAGTTCAGTCATTTCATTGTGGTGAACGCCAATTTCAAGTGAACGACAAGCTTTAAGAAGCGACTCTTCGATGTTACGACCAATCGCCATGACTTCTCCAGTCGCCTTCATCTGGGTACCAAGACGGCGTTCACCTTTTTCAAACTTGTCAAATGGGAAACGAGGAATCTTGGCAACCACGTAGTCAAGGGCAGGCTCAAACATGGCATAGGTTGAACCTGTAACTGGGTTAATAACCTCATCCAAGGTCAAACCTACTGCAATCTTAACAGCTAATTTTGCAATCGGATACCCTGTCGCCTTAGATGCCAGGGCTGACGAACGCGATACACGAGGGTTTACTTCGATAACATAGTACTTAAAACTGTGTGGGTCAAGGGCCAGCTGAACATTACATCCACCTTCAATCTTAAGGGCACGAATAATGCTCAAGCTTGCGTCACGAAGCATTTGGTTTTCATAGTCTGACATGGTTTGGGCAGGGGCAAATACAATGGAATCCCCTGTGTGAATCCCAACTGGGTCAAAGTTTTCCATGTTACAAACAACCAAAGCATTGTCAGCTGAGTCACGCATCACTTCGTATTCGATTTCCTTGAAACCTGCGATTGAACGCTCAATCAAACATTGGGTAACAGGTGACAACTTCAAACCATTTTCAGCGATTTCACGCAATTCTTCCTCGTTGGCACACATACCACCCCCAGTACCACCAAGTGTGAAAGCTGGACGGACAATAACTGGGTAACCGATTGTCGCTGCAAAGGCAACTGCTTCTTCTACTGTGTTGACAATTTCAGACTCTGGAATTGGTTGATTCAATTCCTCCATCAATTGTTTAAAGAGGTCACGGTCCTCCGCTTGGTCAATAGCAGATAATTTAGTTCCCAGAAGTTCGACACCGAGCTCATCAAGAATACCGTTTTTAGACAACTCCATGGCCATGTTGAGTCCTGTTTGCCCACCAAGAGTTGGAAGCAAGGCATCTGGACGCTCCTTACGGAGGATACGAGTCACAAACTCAAGTGTAATCGGTTCGATGTAAACCTTGTCAGCAATTTCTTTGTCCGTCATGATGGTTGCAGGATTTGAGTTAACCAAAACAACCTCATACCCTTCCTCTTTCAACGACAAGCAAGCCTGGGTCCCAGCATAGTCAAACTCAGCAGCCTGACCAATAATAATCGGACCAGAACCAATCACCATAATTTTTTGAATATCAGTACGTTTAGGCATAGTTTATGATACAAAGCCCGTAAAGAACACAATGAAAATAGGAAACTCGGTGTAGACATCTTTAGCGTCAAGACGATGTTTATCTTTTTCACACAGTTCTTCGGGCGTGTTCACTTCCGCGAACAATGTATCTTCTCCTTTCTATTCGTCGCCTCACAGAGCGACATTAAATAAGATACAAAGGACGAATAGAAAGCGATTGAATTTTAGGAAACCAAGGAAGGATTGACAATCCAAGTTGGTTTCTCTAAATTCCGAGCTTTCCGTCCGTGTTCAGTTACATAAATTCTCCGACGAGCTTTTACTCGTTCTTAGTTTGATTGTTTAAAAGCTTCCATCATCTCGATAAACTCGTCAAATAGGTAGCTTGCGTCGTGTGGACCAGGTGCTGCGTCTGGGTGGTACTGAACAGAGAAAGCAGGCTGATATCTGTGACGCACACCTTCAACTGACTTGTCATTGATTTCTTCGTGGGTGATAATCAAGTGTTCTGGCAAATCCTCACGGCTGACTGCATAACCATGGTTCTGACTTGTAAAATCCACACGTCCTGTAGCAATTTCACGTACCGCATGGTTAAATCCACGGTGACCAAACTTCATCTTGTAGGTCTTAGCACCATTTGCCATTGCAAAGAGTTGGTGCCCCATACAGATACCAAAGATTGGAATTTTTCCTTGCACACCACGAATCATATCCAGTGCCTGTGGAACATCTTCTGGGTTACCTGGACCGTTTGACAACATCACTCCGTCAGGATTAAGATGAAGAATTTCTTCTGCCGTTGTCGTGTATGGAACCACGGTCACATTACAGTTGCGCTTAGAAAGTTCACGTAGGATTGAGTGCTTGAGACCAAAGTCCACTAACACTACGCTCAAACCAACTCCTGGAGCTGGATAGGATGTTTTAGTAGAAACCTGCTTAATATTGTCTGTCGGCAATACTGTTGCTTGGAGCTGGTCCGTCACATGATCCATGCTGTCCCCAACATGGGTCAAGGTTGCACGCATGGTACCATGCTTACGAATAATCTTGGTAAGTGCACGCGTATCAATCCCTGAAATACCAGGAATTTTCTTGGCTTTCAAAAATTCATCCAGCGTCATTTGGTTACGCCAGTTGCTAGCTCTACGTGCCTCTTCGAAAACAACGACTCCCTTACAAGTTGGAATAATGGATTCGTAATCATCACGGTTGATTCCATAATTTCCCACCAAAGGATAAGTAAAGGTCAAGATTTGTCCATTATAAGACTGGTCTGTAATGGATTCTTGGTAGCCGGTCATCCCTGTGTTAAAGACGATTTCGCCTGTTACATCAATATCTGCTCCGAAGGCCTTACCTTCAAAAACTGTGCCATCTTCTAATACTAGAAGTCTTTTTGTCATATTTTCACCTCTCGTGGACGCTCACTGGCGTCTTTTAACGTCTTGTGTTTTAGTTGGCGTTTCTACTCGCCAATACGGATTCTAAAATTGCCATTCGAACAAAGACACCGTTGGTCATTTGTTGGACAATGCGTGATTTTGGTGCTTCAACCAAGTGATCTGCGATTTCTACATCACGGTTGACTGGAGCTGGGTGCATAAGGATTGCTGTTTCTTTCAAACGGTCATAACGTTCTTGAGTCAAGCCATGTTGGGCATGGTAGTCTTCTTTTGAAAAGACAGCTCCACTATCATGGCGTTCATGTTGCACACGGAGAAACATCATGACATCCACCTGATCAATGATTTCATCAATAGTTACAAACTGTCCATAGTCTGCAAACTCTTGACTTCTCCATTCCTCAGGTCCAGCAAAGTAAAGTTCAGCTCCCAAGCGTTTCAAAATCTGCATATTGGATTTAGCAACGCGTGAGTGGTCCAAGTCACCTGCAATAGCAACCTTAAGACCCTCAAAGTGACCAAATTCCTCATAAATAGTCATCAAATCAAGCAAGCTCTGGCTAGGGTGTTGGCCCGAACCATCTCCACCATTGATGATGGAAGTCGTAATCGTGGGACTAGCAATCAACTCTCTGTAGTAGTCAACCTCTGGGTGGCGAATCACACAGACATCCACTCCTAGTGCAGATAGGGTCAGGATAGTATCATAAAGTGTTTCACCCTTATTGACCGAACTAGTCTTCACATCAAAGTCAAGTCGTTCCAATCCCAGTTTAATTTCTGCCACTTCAAAGGACTTATGCGTCCGTGTAGAATCCTCAAAGAAAAGATTGGAAACAATCGGATGGTCCTCGTAGGGAAGCTGAGCTCCATTTTTAAACTCAATTCCTCGCTTGATCAATTTCATCACTTGATCGACAGTGAGATCTTCCATGGACACCACATGGTTCAATGCTTGTTGATTTTCTGACATGGCTACTCCTTTAGCTTTCTAAGCTTCTTCAGTAATCAGAACTCTATCTTGGCCATCAAGTTCTGCCATCTCTACGATGATTTCTTCAGAACGACTAGTTGGGATATTTTTTCCAACGTAATCTGGACGGATTGGCAATTCTCTATGTCCACGATCGACTAGAACTGCTAAACTCACACGCGCAGGACGACCATGACCGACAATATTATCAATAGCAGCACGGATAGTACGGCCTGTATAAAGCACATCGTCCACCAAGATAACTTCACGGTCTGTCACATCAACAGAAACTAAAGAAGTATCTTCTCCACTTTTAACATCATCACGGAAAGGTTTCGTATCCAATTCTACAACCGGAACTGAAAGATTTTCTAGTTGCTCCAAACGTTCTTGGATTCGGTGGGCGATAAATACACCACGAGTTTTAATACCAGCCAAGACGATTTTATTCAAATCTTTGTTGCGTTCGATAATCTCATATGTAATACGCGTAATCGCTCGTTTGACGGTTAATTCGTCTACAACTTCTTTTGTCTTCATGACAAACCTCCAAAAAGAAAAGTCTCCTTAAACAAGGAGACTTGAAATGTATAGCTAAGTAAGCCCTACTGCAAACAGTATAGACTTCACCCTTCTACTTTATCGCGCTCCTTGCCTGCCTCACGGGACAGGTTTAAAGGAATATTTAGTTATCAAATACTATAGCACAAAGCATGCTTAAAATCAAGCAAAAACTTTTGAGCACCCATCTTATAAATTGCTAAAATCATATAACTGTGGGTACTGGTCACACTCTGGATTTTTAGGATGGCAAATGGCTCGTCCAAAATAAATCATAGCCTGATGAGCTGCTAACCACTGCTCCGGTGGCAAGATATCCATGACCCTCTTTTCTACCTCAAGTGGTGTCGCTGATTTTTTGACGATATCGTGGTGTTTGCAAATACGCTCCACATGAGTATCTACTGCAAAGGCTGGAATTCCAAAGCCCACACTCATGACAACATTGGCTGTCTTGCGACCAACACCTGCCAAACTCTCCAATTCCTCACGTGTCTGAGGGACTTGGCCATCAAAATCATCTAGTAACTGTTGGGCACATTTTTTTAGGAATTTAGCCTTATTTCGATACAATCCCAGGCGAGAAATGTGTGAAGCAATCTCACCCTCCGTCGCCACAGACATGGCTTGTGGCGTTGGAAAGGCAGCAAAGAGACTTGGTGTAGCCTTATTTACCGCTGCATCCGTTGTCTGGGCTGATAACATGACCGCAACCAAGAGTTCAAAATGATTGGTAAAATCGAGACTGGGCTTGGCATCTGGAAAAAGAGCAATGATTTCTTCCAGCACTTTTCGTGCTCGTTTTTTTGACAAGACCATTATTCGTCTCCATCAAATAGTCCTTGTAGGTCAGCAAAAGGACTGTTTTCTTCTTTCTTAACCGCTTGTTGGGCTTGGTATTCTTCTTCTGTCATGATTTGCCAGTCATTTCCTGACACAAATCCTTGACCAGCCTCTTCTTCAGCCGTCAAGACCTTAATAGGAATATTTAGTAGGATATTGTCTGATACGCTCTCAGCAAGGTCAAGTTCTCCATTTTCGATAGGCAAGACCAAATCATCGTCTAAAACTTCCTGATCTAGTTGGTTAGTTGCGCCTTCCATGAAAACTTCCGTTACTGGATAAGATTCAACTAACTCAACTGGCTCCATACTGCGACTTGAAGCAAGAACAATGGTATAAGATAGTTGATAGTCTAAGAAATACATACGGTCTTCGTACTGTACTTTTCCAACTGCAAGGATATCTTTTACATCTAAAATTTCTTGATTACGTGCACGCAGGTCTGCGGCTAGGTCTAACGTTTGTTCAAAATGCAAGCCTTCAGGTTGCTTACGAATTTCTTGAATATTTAATTTCATACTTCCTCCATAAAGATTTACTCTCTTGATTATACCACGAAAAGGCTACAAATCAGCCCACCAAACTTTATAATTAAAATTCATTTTTTAACATATTTACTATGACATTTTTGTTTTTTAGTGCTATACTATAGGCAATAATACATCAGAGCAAGGAGGATGCTCACATGGAAAACAAAGAACTCATTGCTAATGCAACCCAACTCCTATCCGAGTTAAATAAAAGTTTCCAAAGCTGCAAACAGGGTACGGCAGATGATATTCGACTGCAAGAGCTGCTAAATACTACTCTGCAAGAGCTCAAAAAAGCGGAAAAGTTGAACAACAGTATCTTAATCGATCTTGAGAAATTTTACCAACGTACCAGTCTTCTGATAGGCCTCGGTAGCCTAAAACTCAACGATCAAGCACGCACTGCTTGGCGAAACTATGACAAGTTCCATTACGAGCATGTCAAACACGTACTAACTCTTTATGGACCTGTTTTCGGATTTTAGAGATTAGAATTGTCGGTTTTCTGTTGACAAAATATCCTGAAAGGTATAGTATAGAGATACTAATACTCGGAGGTAAGGGAGACATGAACAACTAAGTCTATCAAATAAAGAACCTTTATTTAGTAGATCTTGTTTTTGTCTCTTTTTGTGTGCTCTTTTTGTACTAGATTTTCTAGTACTTTATCATCTATGAAAATCAAAAAACTAGAAAGCTATGCTCCTCTTGGGTTGGGTTAGGCAACTCCAAGCTAGTTTGACGAGTTTTTCAACGAGGATAATAGAGTTTTGACAGTGACTTTGGGCTCTACTAGATAAAGTAGAGCTTTTTGTTATGCACTATCGACATTCTAGAAAGGGCAACAATATGATAAAAATCAATCATCTAACCATCACTCAAAACAAAGATCTACGAGATCTTGTATCTGACCTAACCATGACTATCCAAGACGGGGAAAAAGTTGCTATTATTGGTGAAGAAGGAAATGGCAAATCAACCTTGCTTAAAACTTTAATGGGGGAAGCTTTGCCTGATTTCACTATCAGGGGAGACATTCAGTATGATTATCAGTCACTGGCCTATATTCCTCAAAAACTTCCCGAGGAGCTGAAAAAGAAAACTCTACACGACTACTTCTTTTTAGATTCTCTTGATTTAGACTACAGTATCCTCTATCGTTTGGCTGAGGAATTGCATTTTGATGGCGATCGCTTCGCTAGCAACCAAGAGATTGGCAGTCTATCAGGGGGCGAAGCTTTGAAAATTCAGCTCATCCATGAGTTAGCCAAACCCTTTGAGATTCTATTTTTAGATGAACCTTCAAATGACCTAGACCTTGAGACGGTTGATTGGCTAAAAAGACAGATACAGAAGATGAGGCAAACCGTTATTTTCATTTCCCATGATGAAGACTTTCTTTCTGAAACGGCTGATACTATTGTCCACTTGCGACTGTTCAAGCACCGTAAAGAAGCGGAAACACTAGTAGAGCATTTAGACTATGATTGCTATAGTGAGCAGAGAAAGGCTAATTTTGCCAAACAAAGCAAGCAAGCTGCTAACGACCAAAGAGCCTACGATAAAACCATGGAAAAACATCGACGAGTCAAGCAAAATGTAGAAACTGCGCTTCGAGCTACTAAAGACAGTACTGCCGGTCGCCTATTGGCTAAAAAGATGAAAACTGTCCTCTCACAAGAAAAACGCTACGAAAAAGCAGCTCAGTCCATGACACAAAAGCCACTTGAAGAGGAACAAATCCAACTTTTCTTTTCAGACATCCAACCATTACCGACTTCTAAAGTCTTAATCCAGCTGGAAAAGGAAAGTTTGTCCATTAGAGAGCGTGTTTTAGCGCAAGAACTACAACTAACTGTCCGTGGCCAAGAAAAAATCGGTATCATTGGGCCAAATGGTATTGGAAAATCGACTCTGCTAGCCAAATTACAGCAACTTCTGAATGATAAAAGAGAGATTTCCCTTGGTTTTATGCCACAAGATTACCACAAAAAACTGCAATTGGATTTATCACCAATAGCCTACCTCAGCAAAACTGGAGAAAAAGAGGAACTACAGAAAATCCAATCTCACTTAGCCAGTCTCAATTTCAGTTATCCAGAAATGCAGCATCAAATTCGCTCCTTATCTGGCGGACAACAGGGAAAACTCCTGCTTTTGGATTTAGTCTTGCGCAAACCAAACTTTCTCCTGCTGGATGAACCAACACGAAACTTTTCACCCACTTCTCAACCCGAAATTAGAAAACTCTTTGCCACTTATCCAGGCGGTCTCATCACTGTTTCGCATGACAGGCGTTTCTTACAAGAAGTTTGTACGACCATCTATCGCTTGACAGAGCTTGGTTTGGAGGTAGTTAATTTAGAAGATTTATAAATTTGTAACATAACAAAAATCCAGAGACAACCTCTGGATTCTTTTTACATATGTTTTAAACGTTCAATCCGTTCTGAGATAGGTGGATGGGTATAAAAGAGTTTTTGGAACCCTCCACCTTTCTTGGGATCATTGATATAAAGTGCGCTGCTGGCATCATCAACGTGGTGATGCATCGGCTCGCTATTATCCAGCTTACGTAGGGCATTAATCATCCCTTGAGGATTGCGCGTCAACTCGACACTGGAAGCATCAGCTAGGAATTCCCTCTGGCGGGAAATAGCTAGTTGCACCAAGGTTGCAGCGAGAGGTGCCAGTACAATAGCTAGAAGAGAAACCACGAGCATAATGATTTCTAAGCCATTTCCATCTCGGTCATCGTCACTTCGTCTGCGACCTGCCCCACCCCACCACATCATACGACCTGCCATACTAGAAAGCATGGTGATAGCACTGGCAAGGGCAACAGCAATCGTCGAAATGCGGATATCATAATTACGAATATGACTAACTTCATGCCCCATAACAGCTTCTAGTTCCTCACGATTCATGATAGCTAGAAGGCCTGAAGTCGCAGCAACTGCCGCATTCTGCGGATTAGAACCTGTCGCAAAGGCATTTAAGGCTGGGTCATCAATGATGAAAACACGTGGCATGGGAATCTGAGCCACCATAGCCATATCTTCCACTACATGGTAGAGGGCTGGTGCCGTTTGCTCATCAACTTCACGCGCGCCATTCATGGACATGACAATCTCTGTCGATTGAAAAATCATGGACAAGGCGTAGATAAAGCCGATAATCAGTGCGATAACCAAACCACCAAGCCCAGACCGCATAAAGAGGTAACCAACTGCATAGCCAACCAGAGTTAAGAGTAGGAAAAATACCAGCAATAAAATCCAGGTTTTTCGTTTATTGCTTGCAATTTGATCAAACAACATCTTAGTCACCTAAACCGCTAAAATCAACTTTAGGAACTGCCTTTTCCTCTTCAGGTGTTTGAAGGAAATCTGCTGCTTTAAATCCAAACATTCCAGCGATAATATTGCTTGGGAAAGTTTCCAATTTTACATTGTAGTTGCTAACAACACTGTTGTAAAGTTGACGAGAGTAAGAAATTTTATTTTCTGTATTGGTCAACTCCTCTTGCAATTTAACAAAGTTGGCACTCGCTTTCAAGTCTGGATAGCTTTCTGCAACTGCAAAAATACCTGAGACTTGACGAGTAAGGGCATCACTAGCTTTCATAGCTTCTGCTGGTGAAGTCGCTGCCGCCACTTGGTTACGCAGTTCTGCCACCTTTTCAAGGGTAGAACCTTCATATTTTGCATAACCTTTTACAGTTTCAATCAAATTTGGCAAGAGGTCATTTCGACGTTTCAACTGAACATCAATCTGGCTCCAAGCCTCCTTGGTTTGCATACGATTTTTAACCAAACCGTTATAGCTAACAATCACAAAAATAACAACAAGAGCCAAAACTCCAAGAATAATCCAAGTCATGATATAAGTCCTTTCTGCTTTTAGATTAGTACCAGTATATCAAATTTTTAATGATTGTGGTAAAATAAGATGATACTAAAGAAGGAAATAAATATGAAACCAGAAACATTTTACAACTTGCTTGCCGAGCAAAATCTTCCGCTTTCGGACCAGCAAAAAAAACAATTTGAACGTTATTTTGAGCTCTTGGTCGAGTGGAATGAGAAGATTAATTTGACAGCTATTACAGATAAGGAAGAAGTTTATCTCAAACATTTTTATGATTCGATTGCACCTATTCTGCAAGGCTTGATTCCCAATGAAAATATCAAACTGCTTGATATCGGAGCTGGGGCAGGATTTCCTAGTCTGCCGATGAAAATTCTCTATCCTCAGCTTGATGTGACTATCATTGATTCTCTAAATAAGCGCATCAACTTCCTCCAACTGTTGGCTCAGGAGCTGGATTTGGACGGAGTTCATTTCTATCATGGACGTGCAGAAGACTTTGCCCAAGACAAAAACTTCCGTGCTCAATATGACTTTGTAACAGCTCGTGCAGTTGCCCGTATGCAGGTCCTATCTGAATTAACTATTCCCTACCTTAAAGTTGGTGGCAAACTATTGGCACTCAAGGCCAGTAATGCACCAGAGGAGTTACTAGAAGCCAAAAATGCTCTCAACCTCCTCTTCAGCAAGGTCGAAGACAATCTCAGCTACGCCCTACCAAATGGAGATCCACGTTACATCACAGTGGTAGAAAAGAAAAAGGAAACACCAAATAAATATCCACGTAAAGCTGGTATGCCCAACAAACGTCCGCTTTAATCTTTTTAGTAAAAAAATATTTACAAAGTTTGTAATTTTTGCTATACTATCACAAGCAAAGGTTTTTAATGTCATCCCGTGAGGTGACGAAGACGCAGAAATATTTGAAACTCTTTAAAGTCTAGATTTTAAAGAAGTCTTACTCTGAGGGCCTATTGCTGTAAAATAATGGGCTCTTTTTTGATGCCCAAAAGTGAGGTTTATATGAAACAAGAATCAACTGTTGATTTGTTACTAGACGTTGACCAACGTCCTTCGGCTGGAAAAGGAATTCTCCTTAGCTTCCAACACGTTTTCGCCATGTTCGGTGCGACCATCTTGGTACCATTGATTTTGGGAATGCCTGTATCTGTTGCCCTTTTTGCTTCAGGTGTTGGAACACTCATCTACATGATCGCAACTGGTTTTAGAGTTCCAGTTTATCTAGGATCATCATTCGCCTTTATCACAGCTATGTCACTGGCTATGAAAGAAATGGGTGGGGATGTATCCGCTGCTCAAACAGGGGTTATCTTGACTGGTTTGGTCTACGTCCTTGTTGCTGCTGGTGTTCGTTTTGCAGGTACAAAATGGATTGATAAACTCTTGCCACCAATCATCATCGGACCTATGATTATCGTTATCGGTCTTGGACTTGCAGGTTCAGCTGTTACAAACGCTGGTCTTGTAGCGGATGGAAATTGGAAAAATGCTCTTGTAGCGGTTGTTACTTTCCTAATTGCTGCCTTTATCAATACAAAAGGAAAAGGCTTCCTACGAATCATTCCTTTCCTCTTTGCCATTATCGGTGGTTACCTCTTCGCTCTAGCTCTTGGGCTAGTTGACTTTACACCAGTTCTTAAAGCTGACTGGTTTGAAATTCCTGGTTTCTACTTGCCATTTAGCACTGGTGGTGCCTTTAAAGAGTACAATCTTTACTTTGGTCCAGAAACTATCGCCATCTTGCCAATCGCTATCGTAACAATTTCTGAACATATCGGAGACCATACTGTTTTGGGTCAAATCTGTGGCCGTCAATTCTTGAAAGAACCAGGTCTTCACCGTACTCTTCTTGGTGACGGTATCGCAACTTCTGTTTCTGCCTTCCTTGGTGGACCAGCCAATACAACTTACGGAGAAAATACAGGGGTTATCGGTATGACTCGTATCGCTTCTGTCTCAGTTATCCGTAACGCTGCCTTCATCGCGATTGCTCTTAGCTTCCTTGGTAAATTCACTGCCTTGATTTCAACTATTCCAAACGCTGTACTTGGTGGTATGTCAATCCTACTCTATGGAGTTATCGCCAGCAACGGTTTGAAAGTCTTGATCAAAGAACGTGTTGATTTTGGTCAAATGCGTAACCTAATCATCGCAAGTGCTATGTTGGTTCTTGGACTTGGAGGAGCTATCCTTAAACTCGGTCCAGTTACCCTTTCAGGTACAGCCCTATCAGCCATGACAGGAATCATCTTGAACTTGATCTTACCATACGAAAATAAAGACTAAGAGTCTAAATACACCTAATCCACTCAGACAACTGAGTGGATTTTTCTGATTCTTAAGTCCCCCAAGCAACCAATAGATAGATCAGGCTAGAACCAAACATATCTGCTAAAGCATGCATGAGAAAAAACGGGAGGAGATTTTTAATTTTATATTTGTATAAGAAATAATAGAATAAGCCATAAACTACACCGATTACCAAAGCCCATACTAATCCTTGATAGGTGTGGAAGGAAATACGAATAATAGTAGAATAAAGCAAAACCAACCACTTGTGTTTTTCCTTCACTGAAGTCAACAAACCTAGAAAGAAAAACTCTTCATAAAATCCATTAAGCAAGGCATAGGCAATCGCTATCGGGCTGAGAGCTAAGAACTTCCTTATTATTTGCGTGAAATCTATATAGGCAAAAAGGTCTGGATTAAAGTAATTATATTTACCAGTGAGAGTTGTAACCAAGTCTCCAAACAGTCCTACTAAAGCAAATATAAATGGAACCCAAAAGATAGTGGACCAATTCCAGCGAATAGGAAGCTGTTTAAAATCATAATTTCGAATCAAAAGATAGAGTAAGGTCACAGTCAGTAATATAGCTTGCAGGGTAAAATTACTAGAATAAGCTGCACCTTCGCTTACAGCCTGTCTAACTGTCCCTACTGTACTTGATGCACCCGTTGGAAACGTATTTGCTAAAAATAGCTCGGTTGAACGAATTATAAACTGACCAAACATTATGATCGTAATAATCACAATATCAAACCATCTCAAGTATTTTAGAGGTTTACATGGATGTATTTTTTTAAAAATATTCATATTTTCTCCAGGTATTCTATACTCATATAAATATTTTAAGAAAAAAGGCTTAAACTTTTATAAAATTTCATTAATTCATTTAGATTCAAAAGCTTTTATTAGTAAAAATAACCCCTCTTTGAGAGTGGTTATCATCTACTTTCATTTTTTTGTTTATTTCTCTAACAATAAATCTTTCAACGAAATCAGAGTTACAGCAAACAATATCATTGCCATACCAAGAAAATCAATAGGATAAAATTGTTCATTCATAATTAGGAAGGCAAAGAAAACTGCCGAAATTGGCTCAATAGAAGCCAACAAGCTTGACTTGACCGGTCCAATCAGACTGGCTCCTTTTAAGAAGGCTGTATAGGCAAAGACAGTCCCGATAAGGATAATGCCCGCAAATGCAAGGAGAAAATCAAGACTAGTTGGGATAGCAGTCTGTAGAACCCCTGTAAAAGGAAGGGCGACTAAACCTGCTATGACCATTCCCACACCAATGAGCAAACTGCTCCCCCACTTCTTAATCAAGGCTATGGGCAAAATGATATACAGTGCGTAAGTCAGAGCAGAAAAGAGACCCCAGAACAGGCCTGCAGGTGTCATGGATAACTGGTCCAACTGCCCATGAGTTGCAATCAGGAAGGTCCCTCCAATGGCTAATATGATGGAAACTATCTCTCCCAGTGTCGGTGCCACCTTATCCTTGATACAGCTATAAATCAAAATCCCGACAGGACAAACATACTGAAGCACCGTCGCGGTTCCTGCATTGGTCTCCTGAATAGCAGTTAGATAGGCAAATTGATTGAGGAAGAGACCAATTAGAGCAAAAATGAGAAGAGACAGTAAACTCTTTCTATCATTTAAAAAGGCCAGCATTCTATCCTTTGCAGTAGCATAAGTCAAGACCATGAGAATCCCACCAGCGATTAAAAGACGCAAGTTGGTCAAAACCAGAGCCGAAATTCCGTGTGCCATCAGGTATTGGCCACTCGTTCCTGACAAGCCCCAAGCAATCCCAGCCACAACTGTTAATAGAGTCCCTTTTAAACTGTTTGACATGTCTCTCCTTACTCTTCTTTGCGAATCAAGTCCATCACTTGATTGCGGTCTACAATCCATTGAGCCCTCTCATCCTTTTCATAGGTACGATTCGATAGGAAAATAGCCGCTTCTTGCTTCTGGCGATTCCACATGATAAAGGTACCTGTATAGCCCGTATGGTCTAGCCAATCTCCTTCCAAATTCCAGGCCAAAGAACGTTCCTTGTCATCCAAAGGAGAAAAATTTTGACTCAAATCTCTTGCAAAATCATCTGATAAATAGTGTTCTAAAAAGATTTGTAGATCCTTTACAGTCGAAAATAAACCAGCACTACCAGCATGTCTGCCCAGGAGACGAGCCTTGGGATCATGTACCACACCTGCCTCGACACCTCTAACTGTTGGAACAGCAAGCTCAACAGGCCCAAACTGGGTATCCGCCATTCCCCAAGGTTTCCAGACTTGCTCCTGTAAAATCACATCCAAGTCTTGATTAAAGATTCTTTCCAAAATAAAACCCAACAGCAAAAAATGGACATCCGAATAAAGAAAGGCTGGCTGACTTCGTCTGTTAAGATGAAACATCGCTTCCTTTAATTCAGGTGCTGTTAAAAGATCACGATTGGGAATAAAAGGATCAAGGTCTGTAGCGTGAGTCAAGAGCTGGCGAATAGTGATGTCTGGATAATCACTCTCAGCTAAAAAATCTGTTACCGGTCTATCAATATCTAATTGACCTTTTTCCCACAAGAAGGTAAAAACAGTGCCAACTCCAACAACCTTGCTAACACTGGCTAGGTCGTAAACTAGTCCTGCCTCAGTATCCAAGCCATGTTCTGGGTCACTATGTCCTACATAGATCTCCGTCCATTGATGGTCCTTAAAATACGCAAAAGAGGCTCCGGGATAAATCCCTGCCTCGATTTGTTCTTCTATTTTTTTAATAATCTTGGTCCACTTCATACTTTTTCAAACCACAATTCAACATTATTTCTATCTTTACCAAGGAAGAATTTTTCAGACTTAGGAATAAAATATTCAGTAGACTCAAACTTCTGGCGAAGACTTGCTATATCTAGTTCATTGACCAAGAACTTGAGCATAGATAAGTCCCAAGTAGCCGTATTGTCCACAGTCAAATCTTGACCCTGAGCTGGGATAAAATCAAGTGATGTCCCAATTTCAGATAGTTCCAAAAAACTATCTACATCCGTTGGGAGGTGTAATTCCATAGAAATTTCAAATTTACTTAAAGAAATTGACTCCAGATCTGTTTGAAATTCTGGCTTTTCTCCTACTTCTACTAGACTTGCTCTGTCATCTTCCGCATGAATCAAAATCAAATCATCTTCGGGTGAAAAAATCTCAAAAGCGTAGCCATTTTTACCTTTATATAATTGATGAATCGAATCTGTTTTAGCTAATAAGGCCTCGATTTCTAAGGGATTTTCTACCTTGACAATCAATCTAGCTAGTTTTTTTCTTCCCTCTACCTTACGAGTGCGCATACTTGGAGCTTCTTCTAAAACCAGCTTTTCTAGACCTGTTTGATCACCTAGTGACAGAAAGGCTGACTCTTCTAACAAGGCCTTCATGCCAAGGGTTTCTATATAAAATGTTTCATTTAATTTTCTATTATTAACTTTTAAAGTAGGAATAATCCGTACAATTTGATTTACATTCATAAATTCCTCCAACTCTTTTATTTTAAAGGATTTTAGAATTTTTTACAAGAAATTATGCTCAGATTTAGCTTTTTTTCGTAAAATTTCATCTAAAAAACCGAGGATTTCCTCGGTTTCAATTTCTTATAGGTAAAGGAATTTGAAGATAGCTACTGCGGCAATTGCTGCTGCGATCGGTGCTACTACTGGTACCCAAGAGTACCACCATTTTGAATCACCTTTGTGCTCACCAAGAACTGATTTTGGAAGGAAAGCATGAAGGAGACGTGGTCCCAAGTCACGGGCTGGGTTCAAGGCAGGTCCTGTAGGTCCACCAAGTGATGTTACCAAGGCCATAACTAGGAAACCTACTGCCAAGTGAGCAATTCCAAGACCAGATGTCATAAATGGTGCTACTTGTTCTTTAGCTTGGTCAAGTGCTGCTGTTACTTGTTCTTGAGGAATGGTTTGACCTTGAGTAGTTGCTTGTGCAACTTGAGCATTAATAGCCGCTTGTGCTTTTGATACTAGTTCAGCACCAAAGAAGTTTTTAGTCATTCCAAGAGCTGCAAAGAAAAGAACAAATGAACCAACAAACTCATTTACAAAACCATTAACAGTTGCTGCAAAATGTGATTCTTTTGTACCATTATCCAAACTTGAAATTGTTGAGAAAGTACCCAAGATGTTGTTTGGATTTTCAGTTTTCAAGTAGTATGGGCGGTGTGTTGCCACAACCAAGGCTTGACCAAAGATAGCACCCAAAACTTGTGCAAGGATATAAGGCGCTACCTGTGCCCAAGGGAAGAGACCGCTGATTGCAAGTCCAAGAGTGAAGGCTGGGTTGATGTGGTTACCTGATACGTTACCAAACATCAAAGCTGGAATCATAACCCCCATACCGTAACCAACAGCGATAACGAGCCAGCCACTTTGGTGACCTTTCGTACCTTTAAGTTCAACGTTAGCAACTGCACCATTACCAAGAATGATCAAAATAGCAGTTCCCAAGAATTCAGTGGCATATTTAATTGCCCATGTAAAATCCATTTGATAGATTCTCCTTAAAATTTTTTAGACAATCCTTATTCTATCAATTTTTATATCTTTTAGCAATATGTTTTCTAAAAGAATATATGAGAAAGCGGTTTTATTTCTTATAAAAAACAAAAGGATTAAGGGAGTAATTTTCCTTAATCCGAAAGTTCTTATTCTTGACGTTGTCCGAAATCTGCAATCATTTGCTCCATTTCTTGTCGACTCGGAGTTGTCAGCATATACAGGTAATCCCCTTGAAGTTCCGCAAAGGCTGCAGGCATGATTTTTTTAACCTTGAACTGATGACTGTATTTGGCAAGCAAGTCCTCCTCAGAATAGACATAGTGAGCATTCGCACGACGGGATGTAGCTAAACAAAACTGAGGTTCAAATTCTGACGCTGGGAACTCTTCTCCTGCGACAATAGCTGCATATCCACGATAGAGGTCCAAGGAATGAGCAAAGTTATAAACATCAATGGTAAAACCACCTGCAGGACGGTTATTGTACTCAATAGCAATGTAGTCGTCCCCTTCGCGGAAAAACTCAATATGGAAGAACCGTTCTTTCATACCAAATTCTTTGACAATTGCCTCACCATATTTACGTAATTTAGGATCCATATCCTTGAGAACGTAATAAGAATTGTCCATCTTGTAAATCATGAGATCAAGCGGTGTATAGGCGTAGTCAAAGGTCGTTGAGAAGACAATCTTTCCATCCTTATCCACTAAACCATCAAAGGTGCAAATTTCGCTGGAAGTGACAAATTTTTCAAAGAAATAAACGGTCGAATGGTCCCATTCTTGCTTGAAGTGATTGATATCGTCTTCTGTTTCAAGCTTAAAGGTGGCGGCTGCTCCCACTCCATTGTCAGGTTTTGCAATCATTGGAAGGCCGATTTCATTCACAGCTTGATCCACATCTGCTTCCGTCTTGATAACAGCTCCAGGTACCACGGGGACACCTGCTTTTTTGAACAATTTCTTCATTTCAGACTTAAATTTAGTCTTTTTGAGGTCTTCTGGTTTGGCACCAAAGACATTAAATTGTTCTCTGAGTGTTGCATCCAGCTCAAGCCAGTATTCATTATGGGACTCGATGCGATCGATAGGACCATGCTTGTAGAAAAGAAATGCAACTGCACGCTTGACTTCGTCTACATTTTCAAGATTATCAACACGGAAATACTCAGTCAGGCTAATGCGTAAGGGCTCATCCAATTGCTCGTAAGGTTCTTGGCCAATTCCCAAGACTGTGATGCCTTTATTAGCTAGTTCAATAGTAAACTGTTGAAAGTTTTGCGGATAGTAGGGAGAAATAACAAGGTAATTCATAGGTCACTCCTTTTATAAATAGAGATTGCCGAGGAAATAAGGCATTTGTTTGCGCCACCATTCCCAGTCGTGGGCGACATCGTGTCCCCATTCAGCAAACCAGGCTGGAATTTGTTTCTGGTCAAAGGCTTCTTTAAGCTTGTAAAAGGATGGTAGACCGTCTTGTTCCCAGGCACCAAGACCCGTACACAGCACAATCTCTGCCTGACGATAACGGTCAATAAACCAGCCGTCGTTCTGGTTCCAGATATAATCTACTGGCGAGTTTTGGTAAATAGCATCGTCATTGTAGTAATCGCCGACAAAGAAACGTGCATCGTAAACACCACTAAGAGCAATCACCTTTGTAAAAACATCTGGATGCTGGAGGAAGAAATTGACAGCATGGTAGGCGCCCATGGAGCAACCTGTCGTCATCATGCCATCAAACCAACCTGTCTTATGCTTGATAAAAGGAATGGCCTCCTCAATCACATAGCGCTCATAGGCACGATGCATCTCCGCCTGATCGTGACCGTTTTTCCAAGTGGCCAACCAGCTCTCACTGTCTACACTGGATAGGGTAAAGAACTGGACACGACCTTCCTCTATAAAGGAAGAACAGGCATCAATCATGCCAAAATCATAGTATTCGTTGTGACTACCACCTGATGAAGCAAAAACCACAACTGGAATCCCAGCATGACCATAACGGTTAAGGTACATTTCACGGTTAAGGTTGCCACTCCAGTGGCTAAGATGTTCAATATGCATATTTTCTCCTTTCTTACTTTACCAGTTTTCTGCAAAAAATCTCAGACAGTCTGGTAAATTTTCAGACCAAGGGATTTCACTATGGATGGCACCAGACTGAACTTTTAAGACAAGATTATCCAAATGAACTCCCCCTGCTATCAAATCATGGTAATAGCGAAGAGACGAATCGATATAGGCTTGTTTGATATTACCAGCCATCAGGGTCTTGTCCGTATCATCTGCTTCTTCTGTTCCAACATAGATAAAGATACGCTGGTCAGGCGATAGTTTCTTGCGCTCGATATAGCGATTAAAAGCTTCTTGATGGAGCCAGTTAGCAGATGAAAAGACACCTAGACAACCAATTTGATTTTGGTATTCCAAACCGATAAACTGGGTAATATTCCCTCCTAATGAGGAACCAATCATGGCTGTATGCTGGCGGTCTGCTTTTGTACGATAAGTTTCATCGATAAAAGGCTTGACCACCTCCATGACAAACTCGGCATACTCCACACCCTTACCGCCAAACTGCTGCCCTGGGATAGGAGATTCTTGGAACTTCCAAGCCGCATACTCATTCATCCGCCCCATACCATCATTGTCAATGGCAACGACAATCATGCGACTGATGTCAGGATTACGCTTAATAGCTGGGATAATCTTCCATGAATGGCCAATAAAGGACTCTTTACTATAAAAAACATTTTGCCCATCATGAAAGTAAACAACAGGATAGGAGCGGTCCGTGTCTTTCTCATAATCTTTAGGAAGAAGAACACGTACACGGCGCTCCTTACCAGTGTAAGGAACTTTGAGTTTGTGTTCTTTCATTTTTAAATAAAAGTAGGATTGATTCATTGTCAGAAAACTCTCTATATTCAAAATTTTATCTCATTATATCACAATTATAGAAAAAAAGTTAGTTTTGATTCCATTTTTGGAATTAAAAACTAACTTTTTCATCTATTTTTCTAAATTCTTCTGGATTTTCTGATTAGAGCAAATTATCAATCAAGTCATCCACTTCATCTTTTTCAGCTTGAGGTGTAATCTCAGTAATCATAATTCCAGCCACAGCTCGCTCAACTAAACCTTCAACATCCATGCGAGTTTCATACTGCTCCGCATTCTTAATCTTAGGATTTGTTTTCGGACGATCTGGCGCAAAAATCGTACAACAGTCTTCAAACGGTTGGATTGAAATGTCAAAGGTATCGATTTCCTGGGCGATATCAATGATTTCCAACTTATCCATGGTTACAACTGGGCGGATGATGGGAGTGTTGGTAACGGCATTGATAGCCTGCATGCTTTCAAGGGTTTGGCTGGCTACTTGACCTAGACTTTCCCCATTGATGATAACTAAACCATTTCGTACCTCACGAATACGATCTGTAATCCGCATCATAAAGCGACGAGTTAGAGTCATCAAATAAGCTTCTGGCGCTTTAGCCTTGATTTCCTCTTGAATCTCTGTAAAAGGAACTTCGATAAACTGGATATTGCCGCCAAACTTGGTTAATTTACGGGTCAAATCTTGGGCTTTTTTAAGAGCACCAGGACTCGTGTATGGTGGACTGGCAAAGTGAACAGCCTCAATATCCACCCCACGCTTCAGTGCAAGATAACCTGCTACAGGTGAGTCAATCCCTCCTGACAACATAAGCATCCCTTTACCTGAAGTTCCAACTGGCAAACCACCAGCCCCACGAATAGTTTCATAAGAAAGATAGGCTGCTTCTTCACGGATCTCCACCTGAAGATTGATGTCAGGACTTTTCATTTGAGCTTGCACATTTGGAATGGCTTCGAAAACAGCTCCTCCAAGTGTTTGGTTGAGTTGACGACTATCCAACTCAAAGTTGTGGTCGCTACGCTTGCTAGAAATTTTAAAGGTCATGCCATCCTTGTAGATGTCCTGCATAATCTCTTGGACAGAAGACTTCAGAACTTCTACAGATTTTTCAACCTTATAAACAGGGGAAAAGTTTTGAATTCCAAAAACTTGTTTGAGCGATTCTGCTACTGCTGTGTAATCTGCTCCATTGAGGTAAGCGTGGGCACGGTCGCGATCTGCTGTTACCTTAACTTGGGGATAGATAGACAAAACGTCTGAAATATTATTGCGAAGTTTATTGATGAAACGCATACGATTTTTACCCTTGGTTGACAACTCTCCGTAGCGAATCATAATTTCTGAATATTGCATGAATGCTCCTATCTTACTTTTCTAGTTTGATTGTAAATCAATTTTAACTTGGTCAAAAACTGCTCGACCTGACTCATATCATTTTCAAGGTCTAGGCTAAGACGCACAGCTGACTGGGCCTTATCTTTATCCACTCCCATGGCAATCAGGGTTCCTGCAGGTTTCCCGGCCTTGGATGAACAAGCAGAGGTCGTTGAGATGAAAATATCATAGTCTTCAAAGGCGTGAACAATGACTTCACCACGAACACCCTTGATTCCAAAAGTCAGAATATGAGGTGCGAATTCTTCCTCATCTGAGAAGATAAAAATATCTGGGTAGTCCAGAAGGGCTTGGCGAATCACTGCCTTCATCTGTCCTATCTTACTCGTAAAGAAATCTAGCTTTTCCATGGACAAACGGAGAGCCTTGGCTGTCGCTGCAATCCCTGCCACATTTTCAGTTGTCGAGCGATAATCACGTTCCTGACCACCACCTGTTAAAAGAGGCGTAATCTTCTTGCCATACTTGATATAGACAAAACCAACACCACGAACTCCGTGGAACTTGTGACCAGAGAAAGTCGCAAAATCCACTCGTTCTGTCAGATACTTTTCAGTCGGAATTTTGGCAAGTGCCTGAACTGCATCAACGTGGAAGGAAATAGTTGGTTTGTCTGCTAACAGTTCTGAAATAGCCTCAATGGGCTGAACAGAGCCAATTTCGTTGTTAACTGCCATGATGGAAACGAGGGTCGTATCAGGTCTTATCAAATCTGCTAGCGCCTCAACATCCACAAATCCTTTCTCATCAACTGGAGCAAAATCCACTTCAAATCCTTGACTTTTCAACCAGAGAGCTGACTCTTTGACTGCTGGATGTTCAATGGCTGATACGATGATGTGCTTGCCAAATTGAGCTTTTTCAAAGGCCACACCCTTGATGACCCAGTTATCTCCTTCTGTCCCACCAGAAGTAAAGAAGATTTCATCGCTTTTCTTACCAATTAAATCTGCAATCTGTTGGCGAGAAGCATCTAAGATTCGTGTTGCCTGGTCCCCTAAACGATGAAGACTAGATGGATTTCCTAAAATTTTTGAAGCCACCTGCATATAAGTTTCAAGGGCTTCAGGATAAGGCTTGGTCGTCGCCGAATTATCAAAGTAAATCATGTTTTCTCACGCTTTCTAAAATCACTTCTTCTATTGTATCATGAAACGGAGCTTGCGACAAGAAAGGGCAATTCCTCTTTTTTTAAGATTTTTTTAAAGAAATACGGTATAATAAATTTTAGTTAAAGGAGAGAATGTATGTCTAATTATCGTAGAACTTCAAAACCAAAAACAGAACACATCAAAAAAGGCTTTACGGTCTTTCAAAAAACCGTTGCTACTATCGGTAGTATTCTCGGCTTGATTACCGCAAGCATCACTATCATGAACGCCTTGGATAATAACAAAAATACTAAAAAAGAACCTACGACAAGCCAGACGACAACAATTGTCAAAGAAATTCAAAAGGAATCCCCTCAGGAAAACACTAGTCCTAATAAGGAAAATAACACTTCTCAAGAAAAACCACAACAAGAAGAAACACCAAAATCCAGCGTCAAGGAAGAGAAAAAAGAAGAGCAGAAAGCAGCAACTCAGGAATCTACTACTCCTGCTCCAAGTAAATCTACTACTGAAAATGAAAAACAGTCCAATACTCCAAATTCAGAAAATAATACCAATCAATAGCCAGTAAAATAGCTTCCTTCCAAACTTGGAAAGAAGCTATTTTTTTATTGTTGCAATACTTTTCTTGGTTTGGTACCTTCAGCTGGACCAATGACTCCTGCCATTTCGAGTTCTTCCATAAGGCGGGTCGCACGGTTAAATCCAACTGATAAACGACGCTGAATCATGGACGCACTAGCTTTCTGGGTCTCAATGACCAAAGCTTTGGCTTCTTCAAAAAGCGGATCTCCACCAGTTTCACCATCTGAAAATTCACCTTCATTTTCAGAAACCTCACCTGGATCAAAACTCTCATCGTAGTCCGCATCAGCCTGAGCCTTAATGAAGTTTACGATACGTTCGACATCATCATCCGAGATAAAGGAGCCTTGGAGACGAACTGGATGATTTTCATCAATTGGTTTAAAGAGCATATCTCCACGTCCAAGCAGTTTCTCAGCTCCATTTTCATCTAAAATAGTACGGGAGTCTGTTCCTGATGAAACTGCGAAAGCGACACGAGATGGGACATTGGCCTTGATCAGACCAGAAATGACGTCAACGGATGGACGCTGGGTTGCAAGAATCATGTGGATACCTGCAGCACGCGCCTTCTGTCCGAGACGAATGATAGCATCTTCCACTTCCTTGCTGGCTACCATCATAAGGTCAGCCAACTCATCCACAATTACAACAATGAGTGGTAGCGGAACCTGCTTGTACTCAGACTGAGCATTAAACTCTTCTACCTTGGCATTAAAACCTGCAATATTCCGAACTCCCACCTTGGCAAAGAGTTCATAACGATTTTCCATTTCATCCACGACCTTTTGCAAAGCCTTGCTGGCCTTACGTGGATTGGTCACGACTGGAATCAAGAGGTGGGGAATATCATTGTAAACAGACAACTCAACCATCTTGGGATCGACCATCATAAATTTAACTTGGTCAGGTCTCGCCTTCATGAGGATGCTAGCGATAATGCCGTTAACAGCTACTGACTTCCCTGAACCCGTTGAACCTGCAACTAGCAAGTGGGGCATCTTGGAAAGGTCAAAAGCTCTTGCGGTGCCATTAACTGCCTTTCCTAGAGGAATTTCTAAGAGATTTTCTGCTTTCGTTTGAGATTGTTCCCATAATTCACGGAAAGACACAGTCGCAATCTCAGAATTGGGCACTTCGATACCGACTAGGGATTTCCCAGGGATTGGTGCTTCAATACGGACATCCTTGGCCGCCAAGGCTAGAGCGAGGTCATCTGCGAGATTGGAAATGCGGTTGACCCGTACACCCACTGCAGGCTTGACTTCATACTTGGTCACTGACGGTCCAATTTCAGCCCGTTCAACCGTTACCTTGATACCAAAGCTAGCAAAGGTTTCTTCTAGGATTTTGATATTTTCCCGAACGATTTTTTTCTCTTTAGACTGGTCTTTAGGTTTATCAGGGGCAAAGAGTTGTAAGCTTGGAAGTTTATATTCAAGAGCCTCCTTGGCTGAGAAATCGACCTGAACATCTTCATCATCAGAGCCATCTTCCTGTTCAGCGAATTCATGTTCAGCTTGAGGCAGGATGATTTCTGGTTCCACCCACTCTTCTTCTGGAACAGGAGGAACGTCAAGCACAACATCATCAGTCAGAATTTCACCCGTTTCCATATCAACAGGAGGCATATCGAGTAAGGCTTTTTCAGCCTCTTCTTTTTCTAATCTAGCCTCTTCCTCAGCCTTTTGGCGAGCTTTTTCTTCTTGTTTGACAAAACGTTCCTCTTTTCGACGCTCATGCCCTTCCCGCCATTTGGCAAAGCCTTTACTGCAAAATTCAGCAATATCGTAAACAGACCAAGGACTGACTAGGAGGGCACCCACTAAAATCAAGATAGAACCAATAAAGTAAGTACCGATATTTGAGAAGAGAAAGGCTGTTGGCACATAGAGTCCAACACCAATCAAGCCTCCACCAGCAAAACTGGTCGTTCGAAAACCAGTCAGATCAGTCACAACCTGAGCCATAGTCCCTTTTAAAACCGACTTGTCCAAACCATATTTCCAAACTAAGTAGGCCTCAAAAATCAAGAGTAAGCCCGCAAATATAGTGAAAAAGCCAGATAGAAGCCCTTCCTGTTTTCGTATCCACTTGAAAAAGAAGAGGTAGAGCAGGATACCAAATATTGTCAGATAAGCTAGGCTACCCACCAGCAAGCGAATTAAATTGTAAAGGGTGATACCTGCAGCCCCTAATTTGAAGGCTGCGAAAATCAATAAAAACGCGATTCCCAACGAAATCAACATCCGTTGAATCGCTTCTTTTCTTTCGAGTTCTGCTTTTGACGGTCTTCGTCTTGTTTTACTTGTATTCTTGTTTGCCATTCTTCTATTATACCATATTTCACAGGCATTTCGGAAAAGGTCAATATTCTCCTTGGATAGTTCAGTATTAAGAGATTCAAATAAAATTTTCTTATCCATAGTTTCCCTCTCTAAGCAATTTCAGAACATCTTTTTAATAGCCTTTATGATTCAACTGACTGTTCATCAAAAAAAGAAGATATGCAAAATTTTGAAATTTTGATATAATAGAACTATCAAAAAGTAAAGGAATGATTGGTATGAACGCAATCACAGCTCACAGCTCACAGCTCACAGCTCACAGCTCACAGCTCACAGCTCACAGCTCACAGCTCACAGCTCACAGCTCACAGCTCACAGCTCACAGCTCACAGCTCACAGCTCACAGCTCACGCTGATTATGTAATCAAGCGTATTTTTTGTCAAGCCCTAAAACAGACTTTTTCACATTTTTGTGAGAAGGTCTTTTCTGTTGTTTCTCAACTCAATGAGTTGATTGTTGGAGGTGTAAAATGACGCCTCTAGCTATTGATAGAAGTTGGCAATCTGGAAATGAAAGAGCAGACAATTTATTTTTCTGGAGAAATTTCGGTTTTGATGAAAAAGATATTTTAATCGAAAATACTGATGGTATCGTTAACGGATCTCTGTTTGAATTTAAAAATAGCATTGCTGATCTTAATGCTGTGCTTACTCAAGCTATCCACTATCTGTCTAAATTAAGGATTAAAGGTGGTATTCCTATACCAAGCAAAATCGTTTTAGTTGATATTAATAAAAATCGTGCTAGTGTTTATGATGCAACTAAATATCGTTTAGAAATTTTACAAAATTATACGAATAGTGCATCAAAAAATGTAAATCAGAAGACTTTAAAAGATGCTACTAATCCTGAAAAAGTAATTGAATTTGATGTTTTTCAACCAAAGAGCCCTAAAAATCGTGAATTGCGTGAATTATTCCAAATAGACGAGTATCAAAAGTTTGAAATTGGCTTTCCAAACATTTTAGGGTGGGCGAACTACATATACCGTCACGATAAAACAACAACAAAATCTCAAATGTTTGAGATGCTCAAACAACCGTCTAATTCAATAGTCGAAAACTATATCTTACCTTGGTGTGGAGACGAAAGCGATTTTGACACCGTGATGGACGCATTAAATGACCCTGCAAATAGAAAAGATTTAGGAGCGTTTTATACACCATTACCTTATGTTAAAGAAGCAACTAAACTTGTTCGTCAAGCTATTAGCAGTCTTCCTAAAAATATGGACTATGTTATTTTGGATAGATGTGCTGGTACAGGAGCATTAGAGCATTATTTAACTGAAGAAGAGTTAGGCCATGTTATCTTGAATACTTATGAAATAAAAGAATGGCTTGTTTTGTATAACAAATATATTGGAAAGGTGAGGGCTATCATACCACCACTTTCAATTGTACAAGCAAACAAGGGGAACTTAGTAACAGGTGGGGATGCTTTAGCAGAAGAGTTTTTATCGATTCCAATGGAAACAGATGGAAAACATAATACATTACAAGAAATCATAGATGACAAAAATGTTGCGATTATTGGTTTTGAAAATCCCCCTTATTCTAGCGAATTAGCTCGGGCTCAAGAAGGAAATGTTAAATCGATAGATAAATTTAGCTATATAAGGAAATTGATGTCCGATGAATTTGTGGGTGATAGTAACCATGCAAAAGATTTGCTAAATCAATTTGTTTGGTCTTTTGAAAAATACTTTATGAGAGATGAAAACGACTATTATATTTTATTTGCTCCTGTTAAGTATTGGAAATCAGTTGGTCTAATGCAAAAAATCTTTATTAATGGTTTTCTAGCAAACAGAGGGAACTTTAAAGCACAAGAAAGTTCCGTTTTGGTAGCACTTTGGAAAAACGATCAAGATAACGAAACTGAAAGTATTACTGTAACTGCTAAAGAAATATGGAGAGATAATAAAAAATGGGGAACTGGGAAAGGAGCAGCAGTCATTGATGTACCTGAGGATGCTATTCTTAAAGATGTGAAGCATGTCACTATAAAAAAAGTATACAAAACGCTAGGAGAATACTATTCTAAAAAGTTAAAAACAGATGTGTTATCTAAAATTGCTACTGGCTACGATGGTAAAGAAGTACCATTAAAAAGCTATGGAAAACCTGTTTATAATGACAATATTTTAGCGGTTATAGAAGCCAGTGGTTTTGGTACTACTCCGCAGGACATAAGAATGACTAGAATTGCTATTTATCATGGACGAGGTAGTCAAGTTAGAACAAATAATTACGCAGAGCAAACTGCTTTATTTGTTGCCAAGCAATACCCTCAAAAAAACTGGTATGAAAGGGATATTTACTACACAACTGCTGATAAAGGGGATTTGTATACAGAGGATACAGATTTTCTTAGAAAAGCTACATTATGGACTTGTATCTCTCAAAAAAATCATTGTTTGAGCTTTGATGGTTCTGATGGAAAGTTTTATAGTAACGAAATGTGCCTAGATGAGAACTCTCTAGTTCGTAAAGAATTGGTCGAACAAGAAAAATATGGAAAACTTGATAGAGCTGACTTAATGTTGCTAGGCGTCTTTGATGAATTACTTGAACTAGCTAAAAATACTCAAGAATATAATCCAAAATACAATTATGGTACTTATCAAATTGAATTGGACATAAATACATCATACAAAGATGGTAATGATAAAAAGATATTCAACAATGAAAAAGTTAACACTAAACTAAAAGAACTTAAAACAAGGTTAGCTGATTACTATGAGAATGAGCTTGAAAGTAAATTATTTGAGTATGAACTATTGAAATAGTGAGAAGACGATTTCCAAACGGAAATCGTCTTTTTCGATATTGTTGAAATACTACATTTTGTGGTTGGTTTAAACTGGTATATAGTTCCCTTTTATTTAACTGCTTGTGGTTTGCGTAGGTAACCATAGACCACACCACTTACGATTGCTCCTACCAAAACAGAAACGAGGTAAAGAAGAGCATTTGAAGTAAGGGCAATCACGAAGATTCCTCCGTGTGGCGCCATGAGTTTGATACCAGTAAGACCAACAAGTCCACCTGCTACTGCTGAACCAAGAATGAAGCTTGGGATAGCACGTGCTGGGTCAGCGGCACCAAATGGAATTGCTCCCTCGGTGATAAATGACAATCCCATGATAATATTTGTCAAACCAGAGTTGCGTTCTTCTTTGGTAAATTTACCTTTAAAGAGAAGAGTTGCGACAAAAATAGCAAGTGGTGGAACCATTCCTCCAGCCATAACTGCCGCCATAGCTACAGAACCACCTGAAGAAACAGTCGCTGCAAGCGTACCTGTACCAAAGACATAGGCAGCTTTGTTGACTGGTCCACCCATGTCGACAGCCATCATTCCACCAAGAACGATACCAAGAAGGACAGCTGAACCTCCTCCAAGACCACCTAGGAAGTCATTCATAGCAGTGTTGATTGCTGCCATTGGGATGTTAACAGCTAGCATGACAAATCCTGTCAAGATTGTTCCAAGAAGTGGCAAGAGAAGAATTGACTTAGCACCTTCAAGTGAACGAGGAACTTTAACGTATTTCTTAATAGCAAGAACTAAAGCACCTGCGATAAATCCACCAACAAGGGCACCTAGGAAACCAGATGAGACACCTGCAAGAGTTGAAGTTGCTTCACCACCTGCGGCATAAGGAATTTTACCAAAGGCAAAACCTTCTTTGGCAATAGCACCAGCCACGAAACCTGCTACCAAACCTGGTTTTTCAGCGATAGAGTAGGCAACATAACCTGCAAAAACTGGGAGCATCAAGCCAAAGGCTGCACCACCAATTTTCATGAACATAGAAGCTAGTTCATGGTAAGAACCAAGATTGCCAAGATTTTCATTTGGAACACCCAAAGCACCGTCAATCAAGAAGGCAAGGGCAATCATGATACCACCGCCAATAACAAATGGTAACATTTGAGATACACCACTCATCAAGTGTTTGTAGAAGGCACCACCAAGGCTTTGTTTTTCGTTAGAGACAGTTGCAGCTTTTGCACCATTAGCGGCACGGTAGACTTCAGCATCTCCTGAAAGAGCCAAGTTAATTAACTCTTCTGTCTTACGGATACCGTCAGCAACTGGACGATTGATCAATGGTTTACCATCAAAACGATCCATCTCAACTGCCTTGTCTGCAGCGATGATAACAGCTTTAGCCTTGCGGATGTCCTCAGCAGTTAGTTGGTTTCCAACACCGCTAGCACCGTTGGTTTCGACCTTAATTCCAACACCCATTTCAGCAGCCACTTTTTGAAGGGCTTCTTGGGCCATGTAAGTGTGGGCAATACCTGTTGTACAAGCTGTAACAGCTACGATAAAGTCACCAGTTTCATTTGCAGGCGCTTGAACAGGTTCCTCAGTTTTTTCGGAAGCTTTGTCAAAAAGTTCGATAACTTGGTCAGCTGATGTTGCTTGACGAAGTTTGTCAGCAAAACCGTCTTTCATCAAGTATTGAGACAATTCTGCCAAGGCTGCTAAATGAGTGTCATTAGCACCTTCTGGAGCCGCAATCATAAAGAAAAGGTCAGTTGGTTGCCCATCCAAGCTCTCGTAGTCAACACCCTTGTTTGACTTGGCAAAGAGAACTGTCGCTTCTTTTACTGCAGCATTTTTGCTGTGAGGCATTGCGATACCATCACCCAAACCAGTAGAAGTCAAAGCTTCACGCGCTAAGATGCCTTCTTTAAAGATTTCAAAATCTGTCACATAACCGTGGTCTGTCAAACTTTTAATCATCTCGTCGATGACAGCTGTTTTTTCAGTCGCCTGCAAATCCAGCAACATGACATCTTTTCTCAATAGGTCTTGAATTTTCATCGTTTTTCTACCTCAACTTTTTCATATGTTTCTTTAATAAATTCTGCTGTTGCCAAGTCATCTGAGAAGGTCGTTGCTGTTCCACAAGCAACTCCCCATTTGAAGGCTTCTACTGCGTCTTTTGATTTGACAAATTCACCTGTGAAACCAGCAACCATAGAATCACCAGCTCCAACTGAATTTTTGACTGTTCCCTTGATAGGTTTAGCAAAGTAAGCTCCCTCAGATGTGACAAGAAGGGCACCGTCACCAGCCATAGAGATAATGACGTTTTGAGCACCTTTAGCCAGTAACTCACGAGCGTATTTCTCAATTTCATCTAAACTTTCGAGTTTAACCCCAAAAATTGCTCCAAGTTCATGATTATTTGGTTTAACCAAGAGCGGTTGGTATTCTAAACTATCAATCAAGGTCTGTCCTTCAAAGTCACAAACCACTTGCGCACCCGTCTGACGCGTCAAGGCAATCAAATCCTTATAGATAGCATTGCCTAGATTTTTAGCACTTGAACCCGCAAATACAACCGTGTCTTCTGCAGTCAAACTAGACAAAATAGCTTTCAACTCTTCTAACTGGGCTGGTTCCACATTTGGACCCGTTCCGTTGATTTCTGTCTCTTGGTCTGCTTTGATTTTAACATTGATACGAGTATCTTCTGCCACTTGGACAAAACGCGTCTCGATTTCTTCATCAGCCAAAGTATCTGTGATAAATTCACCAGTAAAACCTCCGATAAATCCAGTCGCTGTATTTGGAATATCCAAACGTTTCAAGACACGACTGACATTGATTCCTTTCCCACCAGCAAACTTATCATCACTATCCATTCGATTGACACTACCGACTTGGACTTGGTCCAAACGAACGATATAATCAATAGATGGATTGAGTGTGACTGTATAAATCATACTTCTATTACCTCCGTTTTCTCCTTAATAGCCTGCAAGAGCTCATGCCCTTGACTTGTAATAACAATAGCTCGTTTGAGTGGTGCTACCTTGGCAAAGCAAGTTTGTCCAATTTTTGACGAATCGACCAAGACATAGGTCTGTTTGGCATTCTCCAAAATAGCACGCTTCACAGCTCCCTCTTCCATATCAGGAGTCGTATAATAGCCATCGTCCACACCATTCATCCCGATAAAGGCACGGTCAAAGTGCAATTGGTTAATTTGGTTAAGAGCAACGCCCCCGATGCTAGCATCCGTCGCCATCTTGACACTACCTCCAACCATGACAGTTGGAATCTGCTTTTCAACCAACTGAGCAGCATGGTGAATCGAGTTGGTCACGACTGTAACATTCTTATTGACCAATTCATGGATCAAAAAAGCAGTTGTTGTTCCAGCATCAATAAAGATGACATCTTGTTCCTTGATGAGAGAGGCCGCCTTCTGAGCTAGCAACTTCTTCTCTTGAAGGTTTTTGACAGATTTTTCTTGAATGGTTTCTTCTTCCTGCAAGGAATGGGGCAATTCTGCTCCACCATGCACGCGACGAAGCTTGTTTTCCGCTTCCAACTCATCCAAATCTCTTCGAACCGTTGATTCTGACGTTTCTAGCAAACTAACTAATTTCTCTAGAGAAACTACATGATGTTGATTTAACTCCTCTAAAATCAGTTGTTTCCGCTCTGTTTTTAACACCGAATCACCTCCTGTTATCGTTTACACTATTCATTCTATCACACTCTCTTTCAAAGTCAAGCATTTTTTATCATTTTCTTTCAAATTCTATCATTTTTCTCATTTCCAGAATTTTTATTGCAAGATAAGAGGCTTTATGGTAGACTATTTGAGTAAGCATTGGAAGATTACTCAAGAGGCTTAAGAGGCCGTGTTGGAAACGCGGTAGGCGTGTAACAGCGTGCGTGGGTTCGAATCCCATGTCTTCCGTTTATTTTAAAAAAGATACCCAAGAAATCTTGGGTATCTTTTTTCTTATATGCTTGTTTTATAACTCGGGTGAATTTCTTAGAAAATATCAAATAACAATTTCACATTGAGAATTGTTAAGATAATGGAAACGATATAGCCAAGGATGGTATTCCATTTGGCATTGGTAAATTCTCCCATCAGTGATTTCTTAGAAGTTAGATAAATCAGTGGGAAGATTGAAAATGGAAGAGCAATCGAAAGAAAGACTTGTGAATAAACCAATAACTGATCCAATGTTTTTTCCTGATGACCAAACAGAACCGCTACAATCATGACAGGCAACAAGGCAAAGAGACGAGTTGCCAAACGAATGAACCATTGAGGTAATCTCATATGCAAGAAACCTTCCATAACGATTTGTCCAGTCAAGGTACCCGTAATTGTCGAATTTTGACCACTGGCTAATAAAGCCAAGGCAAACAAGGTTGATAAGGTCGAGCTAGCTATAGCTCCTGCAATAGTAGAATCCTGCAAGGCATTATACATTTGAGAGAAGGCAGAAATCTCAGATGCATGGCCGAAAAAGAGAGCCGCCCCGAGAATTAATAGAAGGGAGTTAACCACAAAGGCCAAGGATAATTGGAGATTTGAATCCCAGGTCATAAAGCGCACGGCTTTTCGAACATCATTCTTGTCCTTGTGATTGATTTTCCGAGTTTGAGACAAGGAAGAATGCAAATAGAGGTTATGGGGCATAACCGTTGCTCCCACGATCCCTAGTGCCAAGGTTAATTGACTTTCATGCCCTGGCAAGGGACTTTCAAATAAGGTTGCATTCGGTAGATAACCCTCAACGATTCCTTGGAAGCTTGGATGTGACAAAGCTACCAGATAGGTAAAAATTGCTAGAATGGTTAAAATCAGTGTTGTCACAATAGCTTCAATCTTCTTAAAGCCAAATTTCATCAGAAGCAATAAGAGAAAAACATCCAACACGGTCAAGAGAATTGCTATCATAATCGGAATCTTAAAGAGAAGATTGAGAGCAATCGCTGAACCTAGAACTTCTGCCAGATCTGTCGCCATCAAGGCTAATTCTAAAATCACCCATAGACTATAACGAAGCCATTTAGGTGAATGATGAGCCGTTGCTTGAGCCAGGTCCATCTGGGTTACAATACCAAGCTTTCCTGCCATCTGCTGAAGTTGCATGGCAATGAGAGATGAAATCAAGATAACAAACAAGAGACTATACTTATAGGAAGCACCACCGACTACACTGGTAATCCAGTTTCCTGGATCCATATAACCAACTGCGACAAGAGCACCCGGACCTAAAAAGGCATTTAAATTTTGCCAGAAATGATTGTTATTTGGAGTATCGATAGATTGATTAATCTCAGAGAGTGACACTTTTTTATGAGAAGACATAGATACTTACCTCTTTCTAAACCTACTTTTTCATTATTTTCTATTAGAGAAAAATAAGATTGACTTTAAACTATTAAAACAATGAAAACTATATGAAAAACATTTAGTTTTTTCATTATTTTTCTTAAGGCACCTTAATATTTTTCTTAAGGCACCTTAATATTTTTCTTAAGGCACCTTAATTATAACACAAAAAATGAAAACTATATGAAAAACATTTAGTTTTTTCATTATTTTTCTTAAGGCACCTTAATTATAACAGAAAATATGATAAAAACTTAAGAAAATTCAGGACTTGCTTTAATATTTAGGATACAACTGAAAATTGTATCCTTTTTGTAAAAAAGAATACCAAGGAATACCAAAGAACAAAATAAAAAACGCTGTAAGTACAACGTTTTGGAAAGGAATGCAAAATAATAATGGAGCCGGTGGGAGTCGAACCCACGTCCAAACATCTGCTAACATATTTGTCTACAACCATAGGTTATGTATTGTTTTAACAGCTCCTCGACACATAACTCAAGCCTAGGAACTGCGAGCCTATAAATCTCTTACCAAACTGCTAGACAAAGTTTGATCGTATCTCGCTAATAATAAGACCTGTCATTGAACACGAGCAATCCAAATCGGGTCACGCCTGCTGGTTTTTAGGCAGCTAGAGCGTAAGAAGTGTTATTTTTTGCAGTTATATTTAACTGAGCGTTTACGTCGCCACACGAGTCGCAAAATATGCCTCATAATGCCTGTCGAATCCGTAACGACCCCAAAAGACAACAAAACCATTATACCTTATCTAACTCAAAAATGCAAAAAGGAAAGCAATTAACTACAAAAGATAGTCTTTCAAAGATTTTGTCAAAATCTGATAACCAGCAACACTGAGATGCAGTCCATCAGTTGTATATTCTTTTTTGAGTTGACCTACTTGGTCTGTCAAACTATCAAAAACTGGCACAAATTCTACCTGCATATAGGCTGAAGCAAGCTCTCGATAGGCTTGATTCCATTTCTGGATTTTTTCATTCGTGCGGATATAGACTGTCTGCTTGTACTCCTCTCCCTCATTGACTGGCAAAATGGAAAGCAATTTAATCTCAGTCAATGGATAATCGCGAGTAATGGATTGTATGATAGCTTCGAGATTATTGAGAGCCTCATTCACAGGCACATCTTTTCCGATATCATTTGTCCCAATCAAAAGGACAATTTTATCTACTGCTCCACCATAAAGATGCGCATCAAGATTTTCTAATAACAGCCCTGTCTGATAGCCACGAATTCCTCGATTGACAATCGTCTTTGAAGTCCCAAATAGTTCCTGCAGAGGATAGTATTCGACAATGGAATCCCCAATAAAAAGAATGTCTGGCTCTACAACAGAAACCTGATTTAAGTGACGATACTTGGTTTGGATTTTTTCTTGTTCCTTTAGTAACCAATTTTCTAATAACTGTACTGCCACTTCATTCTCCTTTTTCTAACCAGTTTTCCAAGACTTGATAAACTCCGCCTTGGCTGTTGGCTGGTGCTAGAGCAGTAGCCACAGCTTTGGCTTTATCATCAGCATTTTCCATCGCATAGGCAATTCCAGCCATTTCAAGCATTTCAACATCATTTTCACTGTCACCAAAAGCCATGATTTGTTGGGGAGTCAAGTCCCAACGCTTGAGTAATTCTTCCAAGCCCCATGCTTTATGAATTCCAGCTTGAAGGATATCAATGCAACCATAGCCACTCGATACAGCCCGAACGCGGCCATCAAAGAGGTCATTGATTTCTTCCAAAACCGAACTCAAACGTTCCTCACCAACAACCATACTCATCTTGAGAACACCACCAAAGAGGTCAGAGGTTAATTCATCCACAAATTGCATCCGTTGGTAGAATTTTTCAATCATTTCTGGAGTCATAAAACTTTCAAGGTCTGTAAAAATCGTACCTTCTTTGACGAAACCACCCTTCATCCCCGTTACAACAAACTGATCCTGACACGATCGACCCTCGAAATAAGCCAAGGCCTTATCGACAATGACATCATCCCAAGTCTGAGCCTGAATCAGTTCATTGTTTTCAAAAATACGAGCACCGTTGGCAACCACCAGAACCACTCGATCCACCAAGTGCTCCAGTAGTTGCCTCATACGGTGAATTTCATTGCCCGTAGCGATGACAAAACGAACGCCCCTTTGATCCAACTGATCTAAAATCTTTTCCAAGCGTGGGAGATCAAGCTGGCCTCTAGCATCCAGCAAGGTCCCATCCATATCTGTCGCAATTACTTTAATCGTCATTTACTTTCCTCTGAATTCAAGCTAATCCCACTTCAATCCTACATGTTCGTTCATTTCTTTATAGGCTGCATCAATTCGTTCCTTAGTCGCTTCATCTAACTGATCACGATGACTGCCACCCTCGATAAAATCTTCTAAGATATAGGTTTGATAATGATATAGGGGATATCCTTCTGGTGAAAAGGTTCCCTTTGGTGTTCGATTGACCCAAGTTGGATGAGCTTTAGCTGTGTCAATAGTTGTTTTTCCACCTTTTTTCTTGACAGTTACATCCATAAGAACACCACGCTCTGTCCACTTCGCATTGTCTACACCAGTCATTGTTTCAATACGTTGGTTAGAAATAAAGTTTCCCATAGAATAGATGATAAGTTTTTTCTCTCCATCTTTTTCAACAGTCTCTGATGGCTCAACTACGTGTGGATGGCCTCCAAAGATAATATCCGCTCCCCATTCAATCATCTTGTGGTACAAAACCTTTTGCTCTTCAGTCGGTTCTATGCGATACTCAACCCCCATCTGAGGCATGATAACAGTAATGTCCGCTTCCTTCTCTGCACGCTCAATTTCAGCCTTCATCTTATCTTCGTTTAGGTCTGAAAGATAGCGGTTATAATCTTCTTGAGAAATACTTTGCTCAATTCCATTAAATCCATAAGAATAAGCCAAAAGTGCAACCTTGATACCGTTCACTTCCTTGATAACGAGCGGAGCTTGATCACGTGACTCGTGCGTATAAACTCCAATAGGTGTCATTCCTGCCTTTTCAATTGCATCTGCCGTTGAAATAACTCCTTCAATTTGAGAATCTAAAACATGATTATGGGCTAAATCTAAAACATGATACCCAGCATCTTTAATAGCATCCATTACTTGACCAGGAGCATTAAATAAAGGATAGCCAGCTAGATAATGATCTTTATTAATGGTCCCTTCAAAATCACCTATTGCCAAATCTGCCTGCTTAAGCCAAGGAGTTACGTATTCAAAATTCTCATGAAAATCATAGCTGCCATCTTCCTTTTTAGCTGACATATAGATAATATCATGGTAAAGTAAATCTCCATGGGCCATAATACGAGCACTTGTTTCTTCTTCCTGATCTTTAGATTTTTGATTTGTCTTATTTGCTTCTTTAGAAATGGCATCCTTTTTTTGACTGGTCAAGGGGATTCCTTGGAAACTTTCAAACAGCAAGACCAAGCCCATTGATAAAGCAACTGCTAGCAAGAGTATCGCCACAAATCCCTTATTACTCCACTTGCGATAACTCCTAAAAAAGTTTACAAAGCCTCTCACAAAGCGAAAAACTGGTCCACGTTTATGTCTATCTTGTCTTCTTTGCATCTCCATTCTCCCTACTTTCTAATGCAAGCCTTTTCTTTTTATTATATCACAGATAAGTAATTCTTTCACAATTGAATCGAACCTACTAGGCATTTTCTATAAAAGCTCGATGCCGTAATGCTTTCAATCCTTGTCATTTTGTGATATCATGTAGAGGTAATGAAAGGAGAGAAAATGTCTGCAATAGAACGTATTACAAAAGCTGCTCACTTAATTGATATGAACGATATTATCCGCGAGGGGAATCCGACGCTTCGCGCAGTTGCTGAGGAAGTCACTTTCCCCTTGTCTGATCAGGAAATCATCCTAGGCGAAAAGATGATGCAATTCCTCAAACATTCCCAAGATCCCGTAATGGCTGAAAAAATGGGACTCCGCGGTGGGGTTGGACTGGCTGCTCCTCAATTAGATATCTCAAAACGCATTATCGCTGTTTTGGTACCAAATATTGTTGAAGAAGGTGAAACTCCAGAGGAAGCCTACGACTTACAAGCCATTATGTACAATCCAAAAATCGTCTCTCACTCGGTTCAAGACGCTGCTCTTGGCGAAGGAGAAGGCTGCCTCTCTGTTGACCGCAACGTACCTGGCTATGTAGTTCGCCATGCCCGCGTTACGGTTGACTACTTTGACAAGGATGGAGAAAAACACCGTATCAAACTCAAAGGCTACAACTCCATCGTTGTTCAGCATGAAATTGACCACATCAACGGCATCATGTTTTACGATCGTATCAATGAAAAAGACCCATTTGCAGTTAAAGATGGTTTACTAATTCTAGAATAAAGAAAATCCCGTTGCAAGACGGGGTTTTGTGTTATAATAGAGGCATGAAAACAAATGATATTGTCTATGGCGTCCACGCCGTTACCGAAGCCCTCCTTGCAAACACAGGAAACAAACTCTACCTCCAAGAAGATCTCCGAGGTAAGAATGTTGAGAAAGTCAAGGAACTGGCTACAGAAAAGAAGGTGTCCATTTCTTGGACCTCAAAAAAATCCCTCTCTGAGATGACTGAAGGTGCTGTCCACCAAGGTTTTGTTCTACGAGTATCTGAATTTGCCTATAGCGAGCTAGATCACATTCTTGCCAAAACACGCCAAGAAGAAAATCCTTTGCTATTAATTCTGGACGGGTTAACTGATCCTCACAACTTAGGCTCCATCTTAAGAACCGCCGATGCGACCAATGTTTCAGGTGTCATCATTCCCAAACACCGTGCTGTCGGTGTTACTCCTGTCGTTGCCAAAACGGCCACAGGTGCTATTGAGCACGTTCCAATCGCTCGAGTGACCAATCTAAGTCAAACTCTAAACAAACTCAAGGATGAAGGTTTCTGGACCTTTGGAACGGATATGAATGGGACTCCTTGCCATAAATGGAATACAAAAGGGAAAATCGCCCTCATCATCGGAAATGAAGGAAAAGGCATCTCTAGCAACATCAAAAAACAGGTTGATGAGATGATTACTATTCCTATGAATGGCCATGTTCAAAGCCTTAATGCCAGTGTTGCTGCAGCCATTCTCATGTACGAAGTTTTCCGAAATAGACTATAAAAAAAGTTTCCAGTCATCTGATTGGAAACTTTTTTATGATTAACTATGTTCGGTGATAAACTTATAAGCTTCTTGACCAGCGATAGCTCCATCTCCAACTGCTGTTGTTACTTGGCGGAGGTCTTTCAAGCGAACATCTCCAACTGCAAAGATACCGTCAACTGCAGTTTTCATGTGGTTATCTGTCACAATCCATCCAGCCTGATCTTGGATATTCAATTCTTTAACAAAATCGCTAAGAGGGTCCAATCCAACATAGATAAAGACACCACCAAAGGCTTGTTCTGTCACTTGACCTGTTTTCACATTTTCAAATACGACAGATTCTACTCGGTTTTCGCCCTTGATTTCCTTCACTACAGAATCCCAGATAAAGCTGACTTTCTCATTCGCAAAGGCGCGGTCTTGTAAAACCTTTTGAGCACGAAGTTGGTCACGACGGTGAACAACGGTCACAGTCTTAGCAAAACGAGTCAAGAAGAGGGCTTCTTCAACAGCTGAATCTCCACCACCGACTACCAACAAATCTTGGTCACGGAAGAAAGCACCATCACACACGGCACAGTAAGAAACACCACGACTGTTCAGTTCTTCTTCTCCAGGTACTCCCAAAGGACGGTGTTTAGAGCCAGTCGCTACGATAACTGTACGTGTCTCATATGTTTGGTCATCAGTCATCACTGTTTTAAAATCACCATGGTCTTCTACATTTTCAACATAACCATAAATGTGCTCAACACCAAGATTTTCAAGCGGTTCAAACATTTTTTCTGCCAATTCTGGCCCACTAATATTAGCGTATCCTGGGTAATTTTCAATATCAGATGTATTATTCATCTGACCACCTGGCAGACCACCTTCAATAAGAGCAACTTTCAGATTGCTTCGAGCAGCATACAAGGCTGCAGTCATCCCTGCAGGTCCAGCACCGATAATAATAGTATCGTACATATAGATTCCTTCTTTCTTGTTGTAACTATCTTTATTCTAACTCTTTCTTGTCAATCAAGCAAGGATTATGCTTTGAAAACAAGAATTAAACTCATAACCGCAAAGGATAATACTGGAACAACCAAGACCCCAATCATAATCATATCATAGAGATGGGCTTGGCGAGCCTTGGCTGTCTTATCAACTCCCGACACGGCTCTCAGTCCAATCCAAATCCCTAAAAAAATCAGGACGATGATGGTGGTCAAGATCAAACTCTCGAAATATAAAGAAAATAGTTGCAGTAGCATGATTTCTCTCATTTCTATCTTTTTTAAAGAGTAAACTCAGCTAGTCCAGCTAACTGAGTTTTCCTTTATCTATTATATCAAATATAAGTCCGTTTGTAACTAGCGAAGAATTCTTTTGTCCGCTCTTCTTTAGGATGGTGGATAATCTCATCCGGTGTTCCAGACTCAATGATTTTCCCCTTATCTAAGAAGAGAATCTTATCAGCTACTTGGGCTACAAAGGACATGTCATGACTGACCAAAATCATGGTTTGACCTGACTTAGCAGCATCTGCAATAGACTTCTCTACTTCACCGACCAATTCTGGGTCAAGAGCTGAAGTTGGTTCGTCTAAGAGCAAGACATCTGGTTTCATGGCAAGAGCACGCGCCAAGGCAACCCGTTGCTTCTGTCCACCTGATAAATGGCGAGGGTAATGGTTTTCACGGTCCGAAAGCCCAACCTTAGCCAACTCTTCCTTGGCAATCTTAGTCGCTTCTTGGTCAGACAATTTCTTGACAACAACCAAGCCTTCTTTTACATTATCAAGTGCTGTTCGGCGTTCAAACAAATTAAACTGTTGGAAAACCATAGACAGCTTACGGCGTAGGGCAAGGATTTCTTCTTGAGTGATTTTAGAAAAATCGACTGAAAAATCATCAATCTGAATAGAGCCACTGTCAGGTGTTTCAAGATAATTGAGACTACGAAGAAAAGTTGATTTTCCAGCTCCTGAAGAACCAATCAAGGCTACAACTTCCCCTTTTTGAATATCCAAGTCCAGATGATCCAAGACAGTCTGTCCTGAAAAGGATTTGCTTAAATTCGAAATCTTAATCATTAACGAAGGTCTCCTTTCACATCTGTTTGCACTGTATCGGGTGCAGAAATAGCCATTTTTCTCTCGATGAAACGACCGAGGCTTTCAATTCCGATATTGACTACCCAATAAACAAGGGCAACGGAGATGAAGCGCTCAAAGTAACGATAATCAGCTCCACCCAGAATCTGAGCTTGGGCAAAGACTTCCACAACACCCGCACTAAAGGCTAGGGACGTGCCCTTGGTCAAGCCGATTAGGGAGTTAATTAAGGTTGGAGTCGCCACAACTGCTGCATTTGGAATAATCACGCGACGATAAACTTGCGCTCGGGTCATCCCCAAACTACGTGCCGCCTCAATCTCACCAGGATTGACTGAGAGAATGGCTGCACGAATGGTTTCACTAGCATAAGCTGCCTCATTAAAGGCAAAGGCGACAATCGCAAAAACAGCCGCTGGAATAGCATTGATATTGAAACCAGTTCCCCATTGCTGATTGAGAGCTTTCAAAGCCAAAGGAATTCCGTAGTAAGTCAACATAAGTTGGACCAAAATCGGTGTCCCTTTTAAGAAACTAACAAAGAAGGCCTGCAAGGGATATAAAATCTTGACACGATTGATTTTCACAATGGCAAAAAGAAGCGCCAAAACCAAGCCAAAAAGGGCACCACCAATTGTCAACATAATCGTTGTTGGAAGTTGTTGGACAATTCTTGGAATTCCATCAAAGACCGAACGCAAGCTAAAAAGCTTGCCATCCGGAATCAATTGCATCAAGTTTTGGTACCAATCTGATGCTAAAATCGTTGTAACATTCATAAAAACATCCTCTCCTGATAATGATTCATTCTACCATACTTCTGCCGTCAATGAAATTATTTGCTACGGTCAGATACAGACTTTGTCCACCTACTAGTTTATCATACTTTGAAACAGGGAGGCTATATATTTTATCTATCAAAGAGATAGATAAAAACTATTTCAATCCCAATTCTTCATAGGGTTTTCGATAACCGATTTGCTTAACAGTTTCATTTTCTACTAAAATGGGGCGTTTTAACAACATACCGTCACTTGCTAGCAACTCAGCCGCTTCTTGGTTTGACAGGCTTCCTACCTTATCTTTCAGCCCTAATTCACGGTATTTGATCCCACTGGTGTTGAAAAATTGCTTCAACTCAAAACCCGAGGTTTCTAGCCAGTTTAAAATGACTTCTTGGCTAGGTGTTTCTTCAACGATGTGAACAGCTTTATAGTCCACTCCTAATTGATTTAATTCTTGTTTTGCTTTTTTACAAGTTGAACATTTTGGATATTCGATAAATTCTAACATGTCTTTCACTTTCTATTTTATATCTTTAAAATCTACGCCTTCATGCTCCAAGAGCCAAGCTTTCTTTTCCACTCCTGCAGCATAACCTGTCAGACGCTTGCCTGCTCCTAGCACACGATGACAAGGTACTAGGATAGACCAAGGATTGCGCCCCACTGCTCCACCAATTGCTTGAGCAGAATCCACTTGCAGGTCTTGGGCTATTTGTCCATAGGTCACTGTCTGGCCATAAGGAATTCCCTGTAAATAGGACCAAACTCGCTTTTCAAAATCCGTTCCGATTGAAGCCAAGGGCAAGTCGGATAAATCCTGAGGCTTGACTTTAAAGTAAGCATCTAAACAAGCAATAACTGGGTCTAAAATGGGATGACTAACAACTTCTTCTATCGTTTCATCCCCTAGTCCCCTCTCAAAATGCTTCTGCTCCTGCACCCAAATGCCATACAAATGATAATCATCAGCTACAAGAGAAAGGGAGCCAATTGGCGAAGAATAGAGTATTTTTGCGTACTTCTTTTGCATTATTTCTTCAATTTTTGATAGGCCAAGCGTTCGCCATCAACTGGAATCTTACCAACCTGTTTAAAACCTAGTTTTTCAAAGATATGCTGCATGACCTTGTTTGCAACATGCGTATCTGAGCGAAAATCTAGATAGTCAAAACCTTCAATCAAGCCCTCTAAAAAGGTTTGAGCAACTCCCTGTCCCTGGACATCTGCTGCCACAGCAATACGGTGAAAGACTAGGTACTCTGACTCCCCAGCTTGCCAGTTGCCTTCATAAATGGCTTCATAGGCTGCCTCTGGACTCTTGGTCACAGCTGCATAAGCTAGTAGTTCTCCCTCTTCCAAGGCTACGTAGGCTTGACCTGAGATAATATCCTCAATAATAATATCAGCATTTGGATAACCATTTTGCCACTGGTCACTACCAGCATCTGCTAAACATTTTTTAGCATCCTCCATCACCTGCATGATGGCATCTACTTCATTTGGAAAAGCTAAACGAATCTCCATCTTTTCTCCTCATTTCTGACTAGTTTCTCCCATCATAGCATAATTTAAGTCTTTCTACAAGCAGTTAAAACTTGACTTTCTGTTTTTGTTATTTTATAATCTAGTTATTAAAACTAGATAAAAAGGAGTTAGAAATGAAAACTACCTTTTCCTACCCAAAATGGGCAGAAATCCCAAACATTGACCTCTATCTGGACCAGGTTTTACTCTATGTCAATCAGGTCTGCGCCCCTATCTCTCCTGATAAAGACAAGGGCCTGACAGCATCTATGGTCAACAATTATGTCAAACATGGTTACCTGACAAAGCCTGACAAGAAAAAATACCAACGCCAACAGATTGCCCGTTTGATTGCTATCACAACCCTCAAATCTGTCTTTTCTATTCAAGAAATAGCACAGACACTTAATACTCTACAAACTCAAGCAAGTTCAGACCAACTCTACGATGCTTTTGTAAACTACATGAACCAAGGAATTGACCCAGCTAACCCCATTATCCAAAGTAGCTGCCAAACCGTTAAGCTCTATCATCAAACTCTAGCCTTAATCCACCATACTGAAGAGGAGGTAATCAAATGAACACTAGTCTTAAACTCAGCAAACAACTCAGTTTTGGAGAGGAGATTGCTAATAGCGTGACCCATGCCGTAGGAGCAGTCATCATGCTCATCTTACTCCCCATTTCATCCACCTATAGTTATGAGGCACACGGATTTTTATCATCTATAGGCGTTTCCATTTTCGTTATTAGTCTCTTTCTCATGTTTCTATCATCCACCATTTATCACTCTATGGCCTATGGTTCAACCCATAAATATGTCTTGAGAATCATTGATCATTCGATGATTTATGTTGCTATTGCAGGCTCATACACGCCCGTCGTCTTGACCTTAATGAATAACTGGTTTGGCTATCTAATTATTGCCATCCAATGGGGAACGACCATCTTTGGTATTCTCTATAAAATCTTTGCTAAAAAAGTCAATGAGAAATTTAGCCTTGCTCTTTACCTGATTATGGGCTGGTTGGTTCTGGCTATCATTCCTGCCATTATCAGTCAAACAACGCCAATTTTCTGGAGTCTCATGGTAACTGGCGGACTTTGTTATACAGTTGGAGCTGGATTTTACGCCAAGAAAAAACCTTATTTCCACATGATTTGGCATCTCTTTATCCTAGCTGCATCTGCCCTCCAATACATTGCCATTGTTTATTACATGTAAAAAAGTTGAGAAATTCAATCTCAACTTTTTTCTTTACACATATTGATAAAGTACTGGTGCAAGCGCACATCATCAGTCAATTCTGGATGAAAAGAGGTCACTAACATATTTTTTTCTTGAGCAGCAACGATTTGATTGTCAACTGTTGCTAGAATTTCTACACCCTCTCCAACACTACTGATAATTGGACCACGGATAAAGGTCATTGGAATCTGACCGACTCCCTTACATTCTGCTTCCGTGTAGAAACTTCCTAATTGGCGCCCATAGGCATTGCGCTCAACCACCATATCCATAGTTCCTAGATGACTCTCTTCATGAGAAGTAATTTCCTTAGCCAGCAAAATTAAACCCGCACAGGTCCCAAACACTGGTAAGCCAGATAGAATGGCTTCTCGAATGGGAATCAGCATGTTCTGGTCTCGTAAGAGCTTGCCCATAGTTGTAGACTCACCACCAGGTAATATCAATCCCGACAAATCACTCTGATGTTTCTGAAAATCATCTAGATTTCTGATTTCAACACTCTCGACACCTAATTGATCTAGCACTTTTGCATGTTCTGCAAAGGCACCTTGCAAGGCCAATATTCCAATTTTCATCTATTTTCCTCGCTCTGCCATGAGAATTTGAATTTCATTTTCATTAATACCAACCATGGCTTCGCCTAGATCTTCAGAGATTTGAGCTAGGATTTGAGGATTTCGGAAATTAGTTACCGCTTTGACAATGGCACTCGCTCGTTTAACAGGATCGCCTGATTTGAAAATACCTGATCCAACAAAAACACCCTCTGCCCCTAATTGCATCATCAGCGCAGCATCTGCTGGCGTTGCAACGCCTCCAGCTGCAAAGTTTACAACAGGCAATTTTCCATGTTCATGGACGTATTGAACCAATTCTACAGGGACTTGTAAGTCCTTGGCGGCAACATAAAGCTCGTCCTCACGTAAGTTTTGAATGCGGCGAATTTCCTGATTCATCATACGCATATGACGAACAGCTTGGACGATATCCCCTGTCCCCGGTTCTCCTTTTGTACGAATCATAGAAGCACCTTCAGCGATACGACGCAAGGCTTCACCCAAGTCCTTAGCTCCACAGACAAAAGGAACTTGGAATTCTTTCTTGTCCACATGGAAACGGTCGTCAGCTGGAGATAAAACTTCACTCTCATCGATATAGTCAATCTCAATAGCCTCTAAAATCTGAGCTTCAACAAAGTGCCCGATTCTGACCTTGGCCATTACTGGAATGCTAACCGCTTCTTGGATTTCCTTAATCATCTTTGGATCACTCATACGGGAAACCCCACCAGCTGCACGAATATCAGCTGGAATCCGCTCCAAGGCCATCACAGCGGCCGCACCAGCAGCTTCTGCAATACGAGCCTGTTCAGGATTTTGCACATCCATGATAACACCGCCCTTGAGCATCTGCGCCAAGTTTTTATTTAGTTCGTAACGATTTTCAGTCATTTCTTTATCCTCATCATTTGTATTGGTAGCTACTATTTCATTTTAAGTCAGAAAAGGATGAACCACAAGATAAAAAAATCATAATTGTATGGGTACAGAATGGTTAAAAAACTATCTGACCTTAACCTAAGGCCAGATAGCTCATTTATTTTTATTTTTCAGCTGTAAGGGCAGCCATTGTGATGTAGTTGTATGGTTTGTTGAAGTGTGGCAAGAAGAATAGGTCTGTCAATGCCAATTTATCAATTGTCACATGCTCTTGGATAGCAAGTGAGAACATGTGGATTCCCATGCTGATTGCAGAATCGTGTGAAACCATTTGTGCACCAAGAATTTCACGGCTATCTTTGTCAAAGACAATCTTGATGGCAACTTCATGGTTGTCATGCTTCATAAATTCTGGTTTTTGAAGATCGTTAAAGCCTGTTTCAGTTGCGTTGTAACCAGCAGCTTTAGCTTTTTCAAGAGTCAAACCAGTTGAAACCATGTGAAGACCGTAGATTGAGATACCATTTGAACCTTGAACACCGATTCCTTCCAATTCATGGCCACAAGCATTGTAAGCGCCAACGATACCAGTACGAACAGCGTTTGAAGCAAGCGCGATGTAGCTAGTGTCTTTACGTGCATTGTCATAAACAGTTGCACAGTCACCTACAGCATAAACGCCTGGGATAGATGTTTCTTGTTTCTTGTCTACAAGGAAAGCACCGTTGCGGAAAAGTTCAATTTTACCATCAGCAAGTGCTGTGTTTGGACGGAAACCAACTGCAAGAACAACCATATCCACGTCAAAGCTTTCTTTGTCAGTGATCAAGCGTTCAACTTTACCGTCACCTTCGATTGCTTTAACAGTTTGACCAAGCGCCAAGCGGATGTTGTGGTCTTCCAAGTTCTTCGCCATCATTTGTGTGAAGTCTTTATCATAGTACCCGTTCAAGACAGTATCAACGATATCAACAAGGACAACTTCTTTTCCAAGACGTTCAAAGGCTTCAGCAAGTTCAACACCGATGTAACCACCACCAACAACGGCAATACGGTCAAGGTGTTGGCTCTTGTCAGCCAATTTGTGAATCACTTCTTCAGCGTTTTGGTACAATTTAACGAATTGTACATTTTCAAGAGTTGCTTTAAATTCGCGGTTTCCTTTGACAATTTCAACACCTTCGATTGGTGGCAAGATTGGTGTAGAACCTGTAGCGAAAATCAATTTTTCGTATGATTCTTTGTGCTCTTTTCCTTCAACTTCTGCTGTAACTACTTTGTTATCATAGTCGATTGAAAGAACTGGTGAATTCATGTATACCTTAGCACCTTTAGCTTCCAATTTTTCTTTATCAGAATAGAACAAGCCTTCAGCACCGTCAATTTGTTCACCGATCCAAAGGGCCATTCCACATCCTAGGAAAGAGATGTTAGAGTTTTGGTCGAATACAACAATTTCGTTCTCATTTCCAAAATTATCCAACATAGTATTAATACATGCTGTACCAGCGTGGTTAGCACCAACTACAACGATTTTACTCATAGAAAAATTCCTACCTTCAATTTTAAATTTACTCTTCTAGTATAACATTTACTGTTAGCGTTTACAAGAGTTTAGCTAATTTTCCAGATTTTTTTGTAAAAAAATGTAAATAATCTGTATTTTATCAGTCTTTCTTACAATTACTCTTTATTTTCTGAGCATATTTCTTGACAAGTTTACAAATTTTATTTGTGAAAACGCTGACTTTATGGTATGCTAGTATCATGGAAAGAAAATGTAAGGGGTTAAATTTAATATAAATTTACTATATTTCAGCCTTCTTTTCATAAGAGAAAGGAGTTGGTAGCTTGCCTCTTAGTTCACATTCCGAACGCCTAATGGGGACTACTATCACTATTTCATTAGTAGATAAGCGATCCGATAGCTTGCTCCAAAAATCCTTTGATTTGCTCAAAGAGCTTGAATACCGCTTCAATGCCAATAGTCAAGAATCGGAGTTGATGGAAATCAATTATCAAGCTGGAATAGCTCCAGTCAAAGTTCATCCTGATTTGTTTGAATTGATTTCACTTGGATTAGAGCATAGCCTAGCGCCCTCTAGTCATCTCAACATCAGCATTGGTCCCTTGATTCAAACCTGGCGTATCGGTTTTTCAGATGCCAAAGTGGCCCAACCTCAAGAAATTGAATCGGTGTTACCTTTAATCAATCCTCATTCTATCGAGTTAGATTCTTCGACTTCCACTGTGTTTTTGAAACAAAAAGGAATGAAGATCGATCTTGGTTGTTTAGCCAAGGGGTATAGTGCGGATAAGGTTGCCCAATTTCTGAGAGAAGAGGGAGTGACATCTGCCTTAATCAATCTGGGAGGGAATATCCTGACCATTGGTAAAAATCAGGAAAGAGGCAATCAGCCTTGGCAAATCGGGATTCAAGACCCAGCCAATCCTAGGGGAAATCACTTAATGACCATCCCTGTTGTCAATAAATCTGTCGTGACTTCAGGCATTTATGAACGTCATCTGACAGTCGATGGAAAAGATTACCATCATATTTTTGACAGTCAAACAGGATATCCTGTTGAAACGGAACTAGCTAGTCTGACAATCATCTCTGATAAATCAGTTGATGGTGAAATCTGGACCACTCGTCTATTTGGAGAAAGACCTGCTTCTATCCTCTGGCAAGTCGAAAGTTTGGAGGGCATCGAAGCTATCCTCATCGATAAAGAAGGTCACCTAAGCTGTTCTTCAGGAATTCCTACTCTATAGAATTAGATGTTTCAATAGAGTTTTAAAATCGTATTATGTAAAAAGAGAAAGGAAATCTCATGTTAAAACTTATTGCTATTGTTGGAACAAATTCAAAACGTTCTACAAACCGTCAATTGCTTCAATACATGCAAAAACACTTTGCTGAAAAAGCTGAAATTGAACTTGTTGAAATCAAGGATATCCCTGTCTTCAACAAACCAGCTGACAAGCAAGTACCTGTTGAAATTTTAGAAATTGCTGCTAAAATTGAAGAGGCAGATGGCGTTATTATCGGTACTCCTGAGTATGACCACTCTATTCCTGCAGTTTTGATGAGCGCTCTAGCTTGGTTGTCATACGGTATTTACCCACTTTTGAACAAACCAATCATGATTACAGGTGCTTCTTACGGTACGCTTGGTTCATCACGTGCCCAATTACAACTTCGCCAAATCTTGAATGCCCCAGAAATTAAAGCAAGTGTCCTTCCAGATGAATTCTTGCTTTCACATTCTCTTCAAGCTTTCAACCCAAGTGGAGACCTAGTAGATCTTGATGTGATCAAAAAACTGGATGCTACTTTTGACGACTACCGTATCTTTGTAAAAATCACAGAAAAATTGCGCAATGCACAAGAATTACTTCGCAAAGATGCTGAAGACTTTGACTGGGAAAATTTGTAAGATAGGAGACCAAAAAGAATGAAATTTGTTGGACTTGTAGGATCAAACTACGATCAATCATATAACCGTAAACTCTTGGAATTCATCCGTCGTCACTTCAAACTCAAATTTGAATTAGAAGTTCTTGAAATTGACGAAGTTCCAATGTTTAACCAAGACGAAAAATGGGACGAAAGTTTCCAATTACGTTATTTATATAACAAAATTACTCGTGCTGATGGTGTTATCATCGCTACTCCTGAGCACAACCACACAATCTCAGCTTCCCTAAAATCTGTTCTTGAATGGCTTTCATATGAAGTTCATCCATTTGAAAACAAACCAGTCATGATTGTGGGTGCTTCTTACTATGACCAAGGTACTTCACGTGCCCAAGTTCACCTTCGTAAGATTCTTGACGCTCCAGGTGTCAATGCCTACACACTTCCAGGAAATGAATTCCTTCTTGGTAAAGCTAAAGAAGCTTTTGATGTTAATGGAAATATCACAAATGAAGGAACTGTTAATTTCCTTGAAACATGTCTAGACAACTTTGTAAAATACGTGGGAGTCGTTTCAAAATTGAAAAAACCAAAACCAATTGAGCCAGAAGATTTATATTGTACAAATTCAATTGCAACTACCATCCAAGGTGTTGATCCAGATGATCCTGAATGGGTAGAAAAAGCTGCTGAACTTGTTGGAGCTGTTTCTGGAGATACTTACGTTAAATTAGACCACGGTATCTTGACAGTTAACCAAATTGACATGTTCTTGAAAGCAATGCCATTTGAATTGACATTTGCAGATGATAACAATCAATTTTTGTACTTTAATAACGCACACCAAGACCCAGATACAATGTTTGGTAAACGTGTACGTGCTCAATCAGGAAATAGATTAGGAACAGTACACGGTACATTGCCAGATTCTAGAATGAAAAACGTTGAATGGGTTGTCGGCGTATTGCGTAACGGGGATCAAGAATATGTCCGTACAATTGTGCCAGGAACACCTGAAGGTGTTATTAATACCCATAATTACCAAGCAATGTACTACCCAGATGGTTCATATGCTGGAATTAATGAGATTATCTTTAATTTCCAACCATGGCTTGATTGGTACCTCAATACAACTGGTCAACGTTTAGTCGGTGGAAATGCTGCAGCTCCTGCTGGCGGACATGGTCACGGCGATGCAGATGCTACATCTGGAGCTTCTGATTCAGGTGATGCCGGTGGTCACGGTGGTGGCGCTGACGCTACATCTGGAGCAAGTAACTAATCATTTTAGGAACCATCTTGGTTCCTTTTTTAGCAAAAAAAAGACTAGCAGTTTTTGTCTGCTAGTCTTTTACTTATTATTTCATCTATCTTTGTTAAAAGAAAGAATGCTTATTATGAGTTTAGGTCATCGAGACTACGACCATGTAATCCTTTTTCACGTTGGACTTGACGTAGTTTCTCTGGTGTAACATCATTTCCTTCTTCGTCCACAATTTTGATCCCTTCGATGTGGTGACGAACAGTGCGACGATAACCTTCGATGTACTCCTCACGTAGTTTGGCTTGTTCTACTTTTTCTTCTGGGGTCAAGCCTTCTGTTTTTTTCTTTTTGGCAAGCTCGTTAATACGATCAATTTTTTTAGGATCCATGTTTCTCTCCTTTATGATAAGATTTAGTCCGTTTATCAAATTTTATTTAGTGTTAATTTGGTTAAAACGAGCAAGCTTAGCTGCTTTTTGAGTTAAATGAGACAAGATAGCCAAGCGATTTTGACGAACTGCTTCATTTTCAGCCATAACCATGGTATTCTCAAAGAATGCATCAATGACTGGGCTAAGCGCAAAGAGCTGTTTCAATTGCTGACTGGCAGTCCCTGACAAAACGAGTGATTCTACTGCTTCTGCCAAGGCTTTCTCTTCTTCATTCTCAAAGAGAGCTGAATCAACTGTAGCAACTCCTTCTGCCTTCTCAGCCAAGTTAAAGGCACGAGAAAGTGATTCAACAGATGGTTTGAAATCTTCTTCCTTACTTGCTTCTACAAGAGCACTTGCTGCTTCCAACATATCTGCCACAACAAAGTTCGAACTTGCAAGTACTGCTTCTTTAATATCTTTTGGAGTAGAGCCCATCATCTTATCAACACGAGCCTTGATAAAGTCCATAACCTCTGTCTTATTTTCATAAGTCAAGCTGTCAAATGTTAAAGCATAAAGGCTATCAATCAACTCATCCATAGCAATGTGCCAACCAAATGCATCCAAGATACGAACCACACCTTGCGTCGCACGACGAAGGGCATAAGGGTCATTAGAACCTGATGGAATCAAGCCTACTGAGAAGAAACTCAAAATCGTATCCAATTTGTCTGCAATAGCTAGAATGGCTCCAACCTTGCTTTCTGGAAGTTCTCCTTCGGCTGATGTAGGCATGTAGTGTTCACGAATAGCAGCTGCTACCGCTGGAGTTTCCCCAGCAAGAAGGGCATATTTCTCACCCATAATTCCTTGGAGCTCGTCAAATTCGCCAACCATACCTGTCAACAAGTCAAACTTGTAAATGGCTGCTGCACGGGCTAAGTCAATCGTTTCATCCGCTGACAAGCCTGCTTTTTCTGCCAAGAGAATAGCAATCTGACCAGTACGAATCATGTGTTCACGAAGGGAACCAATTTTCTCATGGAAAGTCACATTGTTTAATTTTTCAACAAGGTCTGAAATGACCAATTTTTGATCTTCACGCCAGAAGAATTCACCGTCTTCCAAGCGGGCTACCAAGACTTTTTCATTTCCTTTGATGACATTTTCCAAATACTCTGCGTTTCCGTTACGAACAGAAATGAAGTTTGGCAAGAGTTTACCGTCTTGATCACGAACAACAAAGTAACGTTGGTGTTCTTTCATTGAAGTCACCAAAACTTCTTCTGGAACTTCAAGGTATTTGGCATCAAAACTTCCCATAAAGGCAGTTGGGTATTCAACCAAGTTCAAGACTTCATTAAGCAAATCAGCATCAATTTCGATACTTACACCATGTTCAGCTTCGATTGCTTTGATTTGGTCAACAATCATTTGCTCACGTTCACGTGGATCTGTGATTACAAATTGTGCACGAAGATCTTCTTCATAGCTCAATGCTGACTGAATCTTAGTTTCTTGTCCCAAGAAACGATGACCACGGCTCACACGATCCCCCTTGATATCAAGGAAATCCAAGTCAAACTCTTCTTCATCTAAAAGAACAGTTAAAGTGTGAACAGGGCGGATGTATTCAAAGGTGTTGTTAGCCCAATGCATGCTGACAGGGAAAGTCAAGGACTTCAAGACATCTACAACACCAGGAACAATGGCTTCAACTGCTTGACCAATTTCTTCCTTGGTAACATAGACATATTCTTCACCCTTGATTTCACGGAATTCGATATCTTCAACAGTCAATCCTTTTCCACGAACAAATCCTTGAGCTGCTTTGGTGAAGTTTCCATCACTATCCAAGGCAATTTTCTTTGCTGGCCCCTTAAAATCTTCTGTCAAATCAGACTGTTTGTCTGCAAGACCAGTTACACGAACAGCTAAACGACGTGGTGTTGAGAAGGTTTGAATGGCTTCAAAAGACAGGCGGTTTTCCTTGAGGAAGGCTGCCATTTTTTCGCCTAGTTGTTTTTCACTTGGTGTGACAACATAGGCTGGTAATTCTTCAAGACCGAGTTCTACTAATAAGTTTTTTGTCATGTTTTTTCTCCGAAAAATATCTTTTTATTTTCCAGTTTGCCTTATGTGATTGGCACGCAAGCAACCAACTTCGTTGTTTCATTGCTAAAATTGGAGCCAAAAGTCTCCAATTTTGCCTAGTATCCTTAGCTTCACTAAGGATACTTTCATCACTGCGGCAACTGGTTCAGGGCTCACATTGTTAGCCCATTTTCGTAATTTGTCACTTTCTTTATTCCGCGTCTTCTGCTAAGAGTTTAGCTCGTGTTTCTTCATCCAAAAGTGGGTAGCCTAGGCGTTTGCGTTCTGCGACAAAGGTTTTGGCTACAACACGGGCCAAATTACGGATACGAGCGATATAGCCTGCACGCTCGGTTACGGATACGGCACCACGCGCGTCAAGCAGGTTAAAGGTATGTGAACATTTGAGAACATAGTCATAGGCAGGGTGTACCAATCCTTCTTCCAAGGCACGACCAGCTTCTTTTTCAAACTTATCAAAGTTTTCCAGCAACATTTCTTGATCTGAAATTTCAAATGAATATTTTGAGTGCTCATACTCAGGCTGAATAAAGATTTCTCCGTATTTTACACCATCAGCCCACTCGATATCATAGACAGAGTCTACTTCTTGAATGTAAGAAGCCAAACGCTCCAAACCATAGGTTACTTCCGCAGTCACAGGGCTAGTTGCCAATCCACCGACTTGTTGGAAATAAGTAAACTGAGTGATTTCCATTCCGTCAAGCCAAACTTCCCAACCAAGACCAGCTGAACCAGTTGATGGGTTTTCCCAGTTGTCCTCAACGAAACGAATATCGTGTTCCAAAGGATTGATACCCAATTTTCCCAAAGACTCAAGGTACAGTTCTTGGATATTTGATGGAGAAGGCTTCATAACCACTTGGAATTGGTGGTGTTGGTAAAGGCGGTTAGGATTTTCCCCGTAACGACCGTCAGCAGGACGACGTGATGGCTCTACATAAGCCGCATTCCATGGCTCAGGTCCGATAGCACGAAGGAAAGTGTATGGACTCATTGTCCCCGCACCTTTTTCATTATCATAAGCCTGCATAAGCATACAACCTTGGTCATTCCAAAATTGTTGCAAAGTAAGGATGATTTCCTGGAAAGTCAATTTTTTAGACATTGTTTACTCCTTTAATTTATATTATCTTCTTAGATTTATTTATCAAGCAACCAAGAAAAGGCTGGGTCCTGAAAAATATGACGTTTAGGAACAGTTTGTAAATTCTGATCGCATTCATCTATTGTACCTAATTTCAAAGCACAGACTTCTGGTATATTTTCTTGAACAGTGAAAATTTGACTATGACAGTTCTGGCAGTAATAACGCTGTTTTCCTGGAGAAGAACTATAGGAAACAAGCTTTTCTTTTCCATGCAATACTAGCTTTTCACTGCTAACTTTAGCATTAACTGTATAGGCAGACGCAGTTGCTTTCCGATAAAATGAGCAATGACAAAAAACTAATTCCGATAATTCCTCATCTAGAGTGTAGGTCACTGCTTTACATAAACAAGATCCTTTAAGCATGATGCTCCTTTCTACTTAGGCATTAGACGAATTCAAAAAGAACCGAATTTCAACACCCAAGCCTTGCGACTAGGGGCGTCAGAAACGCGGTTCCACCCTAATTTATTACTTCATTGTTTTTGAAAATACTACAGAAAGCGCCAGTTCTTTATTTTGTCCTACTTGGCTCCCACTATCCCAAGCTCGCTTGAAGAACGCCATAAGACTTTCTTTCCTCTTGACTATTATATCAGAATTGTAACATACTGTAAATCAAAAACTATAGAAAGATGTATTGTATTCTCTACTCACTTTTTGAAAAAGTTGCAAGTCCGATTACTGACAACAAGAGAGAAATTCCCGAAATACTTAGCATAATAGAAATTATATTATTCTCACCAGTGGCTGGTAATTGTTTTCCTTCTTTGTTGACTGTAGCTAAAAATACTTGTTGACCACTTCCAGCTAGTGTTTTATTCTCATGCTTAGCTTCTATAATTGATGGAGCTTTCTCAATTTTATCATTGCTAATTGAAGGCTTAATAGTTGAGACTTGTCTATTGTGACTTACTAATTTAACAGGTTGCACTTGAGAAACTGGCTTAACCGTTACAACTGGTTTAGCTGGATTAACTGGCTTAATCATTACAACTGGTTTAGTTGGAATAACTGGCTTAATCATTACAACTGGCTTAGTTGGATTAGCTGGTTTAATCGTTATAACCGGTTTAGTTGGATTAGCTGGTTTAATCGTTACAACCGGCTTAGTTGGATTAGCTGGTTTAATCGTTACAACCGGCTTAGTTGGATTAGCTGGTTTAATCGTTACAACCGGCTTAGTTGGATTAGCTGGATTAGCTGGTTTAATCGTTACAACCGGTTTAGCTGGAATCTCTACTTTATTAGCCTTCAGTTTTACAGACGTTTCTTTTAGAGCATTGATTACTTCATTAATTTCTTCTTGACTAGATTCTGCATTTTCCAAAAGTAACTTAGCTTTGTTGAAAATAAGATTATATGCATCTTTCTCCTCTTTACCAGCTGTCAAAAATCTTGGATCTTTGTCTTGAAACTTCACTTCATCCACGATAACATTTTTTAGGCTCATGAAATCTGTTTCTTTCCCATTCAGCTGGTCTTGTGCTTGTAAGAAAGTGGTCAATAGACGGTCGATTTCATCTTGAGTTATCAAATCTTTTGTAATTAATAATGCCAAGAGTTTAAATTCACGATCATATTGACCTTTGCGTTCTTGATCAGAATTTATATATTTACCTTTTTTAACTGTCTCAGCATATGCTTTAATTGCATTCTTCAATGATGTGATATCAGATTCCTTACCATCCAATGTTTGCATAGCAGACTCTAAAGCATTAACAATTTGGTCAATTTTGTCTTGGTTAAGTTTACTTCCCAATGCTAGTTGCGCATCTTTAACACTTTGATCAAAAATCTCTTTTAATTTCTGTTTTGTATTATAATATCTCGGAGTTTTAACTACTTCCATTTGTTTATTTAAAGCTGCAATCAGAGCTAACTTAGAAACAACTGAAAGTGACAAAACATTATTTTTACCAAACAGAACTTTAAATGGTTGAAGATTATCAAGTAGTTCATAACCTTTTGACAGATTTACAAGAACTTTATATTCACCAGTAACCACTTTCTTACCATAAGAATATTTACCATATGTTTCAGCTGGCAAGACTTGACTCTGACCGTCTTCACCTACTAAAGTAATCGTTGTAGTTCCAGGAACAGCTTGATTAAACCCAACCGTTACTGGGGCATATTGCATTTTGTTAGCCAAGAAGGTAATAGTTTGAAAACTGTTTTCTTTCGTTAAATCAAATTCCTTAGATAGAGCACTCACAAATTTCAACTCTGTACGGTCATAGCTAAAAATTTCCGCAACATAATGCCCAAATTTCAAGAAATTAATATCTTTTGACTTATCAACAGTTACATATTGACCTTCGCTATTTTTAATGCGATAAACATAAGTTGTATCAATCTCATCCTTGGTTTTATTGTTTAGTATAGCAATTTTTACACGACCACTATTTTCTTCACCTACAAGATCTTTGAGAGATATAAAATCTACATTTCCCGCAAAGTCTTCTACATAATAGAAGATTTTCGATTTATCAACGTTCTTAGGAAGTGTATAACTACCATCTTCATTTTGTTTGATAATTTGATACTGTTCGATTTCTGAATCTGTCGCTTCTCTATTTTCAGAAGGACGAATATAAAAGACTTTTTCTAGAAGAATTCCCCCATTTCCGACATCCTGAGGTTTACGAGCTATAAATTGTTCTTGATCTTTTTGAGAACGAATATATCCCGAAGTAATCAGAGGTTTTTGTGTATCGATTTGAATTTTAAATATTGTGTATTGTTCCTCAGCTCCAGGGACATCTGGCTTATAACTAATAACATAGTCATAAATTCCATCAGAGACTCGATTTCCATTAGAATCCTGTCCTCCCCAAGCTGTTTTATCTACAATGTAACTTCTTGGATTTCTAGTATCGCCATCAAAATAATTTTTTACAAGGTCTGTCGGACGACTTTGCCAAATAGGCTGACTGTGTGTTGTATCCGAAGAATCATAAACCGTCGCACGAAGATTTACCAAGTTTCTATAGACAAGAGTTTTAAATTGAACAGAATCCTTATTTCCATCCTCATTTGGCGAGATAGCAAGGCGGATGTTCCCTTTTTCATCTAATTGAAGATGGTATTTCCCTTCAGCATCTTGTTTCACTCCGAGTACAGTCACTCGATTTCCTTGACGCTCTGCTTTTAAAACATTTACATCATTTTCAGAACTTGTTAAATAAGTTGCATCGTCTGAAGATGAAATTCCTGGATTATCTTTATCAATTTCAGAGTAAAATCCACTGTTTCCTTCCTTAATCAATTGATAAATTGGTTTTTCAATTGCAGGTAGATTTTGGAATTCTCCCTTAAATCCCATAAATGGTAAACCAATAACAGAACTATCATCTGCAGGATTGACAAATCTAACAAATCCTTCTAGAAAATATCCATTTGGCATTATTTTGCTAAGTTCTTCAGTAAACTTACTTGTATCTACACTAACTGTTACCGTCTTCGTACTATGAGCTTTCACAGTTACTTCAGGCCAAACTGTTTCAGTTAGTTTTCGTGGACGGAGAGTGAATTTCCCTTCTTCAACTTCGTCCGTATTTGTATTTACAATCATCTTCAATGTTTGGTCTTTATCCGAAATATTATGAATTGTAACTTCAAAGGTAAATTTATCACCAACATTACCAAGAGTAACACTTGGATAGTTATTTGCACCTGTTACAAATAGATCTGTGCTTGTTGCCGCCATCGTGTCAACTACACCAGCACCTTGCTGACGTGGAGAAGTATAGGCTCCAGTTTGTTTATTAAAATGTGGTTTTGCAGTAGACATAATTAAAGCTTTTACAATCTCTGAAATTTGACTAGCTGATAATTCAGGATGTTTCTTTGCTAAATATTCTTTGACTAATGCTGCGACACCAGCTACATGAGGAGCAGCCATACTTGTTCCACTGATACTTCCATAACTGTTGTCGTTAAATGATGAATAGATATTTCCACCAGGTGCAGTAACATCTGGTTTCAATTGTCCATCTGTTGTAACTCCCCAACTTGAAAAATCTGACAATTGGTCTGCAACATCTGATTTACGATTATCCATCTTGTGATTAAAGACAATTTTATACTGACCAGATTTAAGAATTTCACCATAATGTTTTGAAATAAAGACAGATGGAATTTTCTTAGCATCACCTGTAACAGACATACTAACATTTGCACCTTCAACGTTGTTATAAATTAAAACTCCAACTGCACCATGTTGAAGAGCATTTTTAATCTTATCAGAAAAATTAATTTTACCACGTTGAATCAGTGCTAACTTGCCTCTCACATCAATATTGGCAAAATCTTCTTCACGACCAATACCCGCTGCTATATATTCGTATTCTTTCCCTTTTTCAAAATCTTTTTCTGTTTCAGGTCTATTAAAATCAAACTTACCATAATCAAGGGTAGCGTCATTTTCTAAACCTTTTACTTCAAATACCTCAGTAGTTAGAATTTTATTATTAATCGAAGCAACAGAAATTGAATCTTCTACTGTAGAGGGATTTCCAACGAGACCATAATCAGGATTTTCTGCTAATGGTTGTGAAAAACCTCTACCGAAAGTATTACTATTACCAGCAGCGATAACAACAGATACTCCTTTAGCGCGTGCTCTTTTTACTGCATCAATGATATCTGAACCTGCATCTACCGTTGAACCCGCACCTGCACCCAAACTCATATTAATCACATCCGCACCTAACGCAACTGCATCATCAATGGCCTTTACATAAAGGGCAGAGGCTGTAGTTTTATCTCTGTCTGAAAAAACTCTCATAAACATTATTTGAGCTTCTGGCGCAACCCCATAAACCTTCTCAGAATTTGGAGCTTTATTAACAGAATTTCCGGCTACAATCCCAGTAACGTGCATTCCATGAGACTCTTTTTCAGCCTCTTTTATATTATCAGTTCCATCAAAGTAATCATAAGCATATACTACTTTGTCACTGTACCATTTCCCATAGTCAATACCAGCAGCCTTTTTAGCTTTTTCGATATCATCCTTATTTTTAAATTTCGCCTTTGACGGATCAGAAATACGCAAAACTTCATGATTCAAATCAAGACCTGAATCTATAACAGCGACTACAGTTCCTTGTCCTTTATGTCCTGCTTCCCAGGTTTTAGGGACAGTAATAATTTCATTACTGGAGATACTGTTTGGCTTTTCTTTATGTCCACCTTGAGATAACGACTCTGATTGTAAGCTTTCCGAAGAAGAATTACTTTTCACTGCTAAATCTTCCTTCTTCTCTTCACTTTTTATAGCAATCGTTTCTTTCTGTGTGGTTTCATCCTTGTCTGACTTATTATCTCTATATTCATCTTGTTTTAATGACTCTGTCACTTCTGTTTTTTCCTTCGAAGAAGAATTTAGAGCATTCTTGTCAGCCGTGACTGGTGATGCAAGCTTATTTGAATCATCTAATTTATTAGTCGTTACAGTACGTGTAACTTGATTGGATGTTTCAAATTTCCCCTCATCGGCACTAACCTGTGCGAAAGCAAATCCAAAAGCAAAGACCGTTAGCAGAAAAATTGTTGCTATTTGGTACTTGTTATGACAAAAACCTTTGCAATCTCCCATAAAATCACTCCTTTTTATTTAAAATTAAAAGTATTATATACCAAATTATCTGAAAATTCTATCAAAATATTATTTTGTAACAAAATTGTAATATTAACCAATCCTATCATGAGATTTAAACATAAAAAAATTTAGCCTCGATTAATACAAGACTAAATTTATTTATTGAAAAATTACTTACGATTTAATTAGTTATTCAGCAAAAGTCTTACTGATCACGGTCATAGAATAGTTCATGTGCTTTTAATCGTGAATTAAGCATTTCAGGAACTGTGACAAAGTGATATCCTTGCTCTTTTAGATAATCTATAATCTTTGGTAAAGCATTGACTGTTTCAGCATGGATATCATGCATTAAGATAATCGAACCATTACGAACTTGACGTTGAATCTCTGTCAAAATTGCTGCTTCATTCTTACTCTTCCAATCCAGACTATCCACATCCCACATAATAAAACTCAAATCAAGGCTATTTCGAATGTCGTCTGTAATGGCTCCATAAGGCGGACGCATAAGTTTGGAACTAGAACCCAACACTTTAGTTAGCGCATCCTCAGTATCAGTAATCTGTTTTTTAGCTTCGTCAAGTGAAAGTTTTGAAAGCACTGGATGACTCCAACTATGGTTTCCAATAACATGGCCATCCGATTTCATGCGTTTCAAAATCTCTTCATTTCCAGAAACATTCTTACCTAAAACAAAGAAAGTTGCCTTGATACCATACTTAGAAAGTGTATCTAATGCTTGATTTGTCGTTGCAGGATTTGGTCCATCATCAAAAGTTAGAGCTACCACTTTTTGGTTTTTCTTTTCATAATAAGCCTTATAAAGTTCGGCATCCTTGTCTAATAAATAAGAGGATTGTACTACATCAAAGAAACTAGATACTGGTAAGGCAATATCATCTAGATTTTCAACTGACTGACTTGGATAAAGGATAATCTGACTATCCTTGTAATCAAAATTCCATGCAGACAAGTCTTGATCAGAGAAGCCTTTAACAACTTGATCAATCTTTTCTTGCTCCAATTTCTTATCCTGTAAGAAAGAGGTGATTTCTTTTAACAACTGCTCTTTGGCTTTACTAGGATCTGAAAATAATTGATCAAGTGTATAAGGTTTACCATCTTCTGTCAAATGGACTTTTGCCAGACTAGTTTTTTCAGTCTCTTCAACTTTTGACGAAGTTAAATCATAGACTTGTTTCATCACACTTCGGTTAACAATCCCTTTTAAAGTCGAATCCTGTTTCTCAGTATAATAAAAAACTAGATTTTCCTTGTCTTCCAGATTTTCCTTAATATCCTGTGTCATGATTTCTTTTACAGATGAAATCACTTGCTCCCCTTGGAGAGGATAATAGGCAATTACTTCGGCTTGTCCCTTACGAAAATGATCTTTCTGATTTCCCTCACTCAATTGATCATCTTTCTCTTTTTTGAGCGTTTCAATCCTTTGTTCAAAACTTTGCTTTGTATATATTTTGTATCCAATCATTGAACCAAGGACACAAATACTTACTGAAAAGATAGCTACTAGGGCTATTAAACCGATTCTCTTTTTATCGTGCTCAACACGATTTGCTCTACTTTTATCCATAGAAATATCATATCAAATTCAGGCTATAATTTCAATGAGAAATAAGTACTATTACTCGTTTTGAACAAAAAAATAGGCTCCATAATATCTATAGGGGGATTTACCCACTACAAATATTTTAGAGCCTTTTATTATGTTAGAAACGAATCGTCTCACGTGTTTTTTCGTATGAAGTGACAAAACGGTTGGTTACACCTGGTTCTGCAACTTCCAAAGCTTGCGAAATCTTATCAAATGAAGCATGATAATCAAATTCTTTTTCAAAAATTTCTAATGATTCATTAAAAGCTTCTTGAATTCGTTCATCAAATGAGCGGTAACGGTTCGAATACTGTAGCAATTGTTCTGTCAATGTTGCATATTGAACAATATTATAGGTTTCTTCTTCAAGTGCTTCCATATCATTGGTTGTAATTTCAAGCATACGGTTCACAGCTTCGATATTGACCCGTGCTTCTTCTAGTTCAGCCATCAACTCTTCAGTATGGTTACTTGCTGTAAAGAACAACTGTAAGAAATTCTGAGGAATACCTGGAAGATTGCGTTTTTCCATATATCTCTTAATCGTGTGAAGACGATTAACATAAACATTTGCCTTCTGGCGAGCATTGATATCATCTTTTTCAATCTGAGCAAGGCGTTGACTAACCGCAACTTGTTCATCTTCAATTTCCTTCAAAGTCGCTTGTAAGTTTTCCAAACGATCTTCAAGGAATGAATAAGGTTCAGAATGTTCCTCTTGTTCAGAAGTTAATTCCAATACAGATTCTTCTAAAGATTCTAACTCAGCTTGTAATCTATGAACATGACTAACATCCGTTTCAGATAGTAGGTAATTGTTACTCAATCGTTGAATATCTTCCACTAAAACAGCATTACTATCTTTCATGTGTTTCAAATATGTAGGAAGGGTTGCAACTAAGCCTTCTACTACTTTTTGAGCAGCAATTTCTCGTGTAAAGATATCATAGAGTGTATTGATTTCTTCTTGAACTTGAGTATTTTCATACTCAGCATTATCCAACTCTAATTGTGCAATATTTTCGTGGTTTTTCTTCAAAGCTTCATAAAGCAATTGGAAGCGAGATTCAATATCCGTTTCAGCAAAATGATAATTAGCATCTAAAAGTTTACGGTAACCGTCTTCCAAATCTTCCAATTGATCAGGTAGCTCTTTAGATAATGTTTTTACAATTGCTGGCAGGCGATCTACTATGTGACTCAAAGCCAAGATATGATTTTCAGCATTATCCAAAATCACAGCAGCTTCTACTGGGTCACCTGAAGTGTTCAAAGTAACAAACTGAGAAAACTCTGATTGGATATTTTCCAATTGTTTTTCGATTTCAGATAAACCTTGGCCATATTCTTCAGAATGATCAGCCACTCGGTGTTGCAACTCTTCAAACAAGTCCAAAGTATGAAGAACACGTCCACTATTTTTAGACTCTTGTTTCTCCAAATCTGCCAAAGCATTGCGAATTGCCGCAATATCTTCTTCAATCAAGGTAATTTGACTCTCGATTTGGTCTATTTGATGACTGGCCTTGAAAAAACGGAATGAGTTGTTATAGCCTTCTGCCTCAAAAAGATTATTTTCGATATCTGCAAAAGAGTTAAGAGATAGGTCAACCCATTTTTGGTTCCACTCACGGAAAGTCACTTGACTTTGTCCAATCAAGTGCATGTTTTTTACAGCTTCAACTTCATCGTTTACTGGAAGATTGTACAGCTCTTCTTTTTTCTCTTCTAAAATTGCTAATTTACTTTCATTGCGTTTCCGTACATAAATTGCTATAGCATATGAAATCAGCAATATAATTGCAATTGCAATTATAAGATATACTACTAGACTACCAGACATATTAAACTCCTTTTTTACTTGAAACAATCGTAATGATTATATCATATTTTTTAGACCAAGGGAACTACTTCTCCCGATTTTTTAGACATCAAGTGTACTATAGACGGCATTTTCTTCGATAAATTCACGACGAGGCTCTACTCGATCTCCCATCAACATATCAAAGATTTTATCTGCTTCAGCCGCATCATCCACAGAAACTCTAGCCATTAAGCGGTGTTCTGGATCCATGGTTGTTTCCCATAATTGATGGTCATCCATTTCACCTAACCCCTTATAACGCTGAATAGTTGGTTTAGCACGGCCTTCACTGTGACGAGCTAAGGCTTCTTGGAGTTTGATTTCTTGGTCTGCTCCTGGCTGGATATATTCTTTAATCTCACTTCCAACTTTGACACCATAGATTGGTGGTTGAGCGATATAAACATAACCAGCTTCTAGGATTGGTTTCATATAACGATAAATCAAGGTTAAAAGAAGGGTACGAATGTGGGCTCCATCGACATCGGCATCGGTCATCAAAACAAGTTTTTGGTAACGAGCTTTTGAAACATCAAATTCTGCACCAAATCCTGTTCCCATCGCTGTGAAAAGACTACGAATTTCTTCGTTAGCTAGAATCTTATCCATACTTGCCTTTTCAACGTTCAAAATCTTACCGCGGATTGGAAGAATTGCCTGAAATTCACGGTTACGACCAGATTTGGCTGACCCACCAGCTGAGTCTCCTTCGACGATGAAGAGTTCTGTTTCAGCAGGATTGTTAGAAGAGCAGTCTGCTAGTTTACCTGGAAGGTTGGAAATTTCCAAACCAGATTTTTTACGAGTGACTTCACGCGCACGCTTGGCAGCCACACGAGCTTTGGCAGCCAAAATTCCTTTTTCTACAATGCGTTTTGCAATTTGAGGATTCTCCATAAGGAAATCAGAGAAGGCATCACTGAAGAGACGATTGGTAATTTTGACCACTTCGCTATTCCCCAGTTTTGTCTTGGTCTGTCCTTCAAACTGTGGATTTGGGTGTTTAACCGAGATAACTGCAGTTAATCCTTCACGGACATCTTCCCCTGTCAGATTGTCTTCATTGTCTTTCAGTAACTTATTTTTACGAGCATAATCGTTGATAACACGTGTCAAGGCTGTACGGAAACCTTGTTCATGCGTTCCACCTTCATGGGTATGAATATTGTTGGCAAAACTCATGACGTTTTCATGGTAACCCGTTGTGTACTGCATGGCTACTTCAACTGTGATATCATCCATCTCACCATCTGTGTAGATTGGTGTATCAAAGATTACATCCTTGTTCTCATTGATATATTCAACGTAGCTAGCAATCCCACCTTCATAGTGGTAATGCTTAGTTTGTTCTAACCCCTCACGCTTATCTGTGATGGATATTTGAAGACCACGATTTAGAAAGGCCAACTCTTGAATCCGTTTATTTAATTTATCAAAATCAAAGGTTGTTGTTTCAGTGAAAATTTCTGGATCCGGTGTGAAGTGAACTGTTGTTCCCGTTTTATCCGTATCTCCAACCACCTCAAGGTCTGCGACAACATGACCACGACGGTACTCTTGGTAATGAATCTTCCCATTTTTGTGGACATGAACGTCTAGTTGAGTGGATAGGGCATTAACTACTGAAGACCCCACTCCGTGAAGACCACCTGAAACCTTGTATCCGCCACCGCCAAACTTTCCTCCAGCGTGAAGGACAGTAAAGACGGTCTCAACGGCAGGTCGACCTGTTTTTTCCTGAATATCGACTGGGATACCACGCCCATCATCGACAACAGTAATCGAATCATCTGGCTCAATAAAGACTTGAATATGGCTAGCAAATCCTGCCAAGGCTTCATCAATTGAGTTATCAACAATTTCCCAGACTAGATGGTGAAGACCTTCTTTTGAGGTCGATCCGATATACATCCCTGGACGCATACGAACAGCCTCTAAGCCCTCTAAAACTTGAATTTGACTGGCATCATAATCTTGTGCCTGCAGATTTTTAATTTCTTCTGTCATCTTATTCCTTTTTCTTACATGTCTAATACTTGTCTTAAATTCACGATACTGGTAAACAAGTGGGTATCGAGTCCAGCAGCTTGCCCTGCTTCGATATCAATCGGTCGATCACCAATGACAAGTCCTGAACTAATTTGATACTTTTCTCTTAAATAAATCATGGACTCAGGATCTGGTTTTCTCTTAAAGCCTGAGTTAGAAGTCACCACTTCTGTAAAATAAGCTGCTATAGAGGTTTTTTCTAAAATTTCCAAGACCTGATTATTTCGATGAGAAACCAAAAAATGACGGCCATCTTGATTTGAAATGTCTTCCAATAAACCAGAAACTCCATCAAATAAAATCGGATGTTCTAGCTCTCTGGCTTCATTTTCCTTGTACTTTTCTAAAAAATTCTCTAAGTTGGGAGCGAATATCTCAATCGCAAAATCAGTAGAAACCTTTAAAGCTTGGTAGACACTGTCATGGTCTTGTTTGATGCCATACAATGCCAATGTTTCAACAAAGGCAGCTGTTGAAGTTTCGTAATTATCCAGTAAAGTTCCACCTAAATCCCAGATATAATCGTGATATTTCATACCCTTCATTATAGCATTTTTTTATGAAAAAAGCGATGATTTCCTTGAGTTTTCCACATAAAAAATGCTCTATATTATTTGTAGTGGGTAAATCTATTATAAATACTATGAAACCTATTTTCTTGTAGAAAAAAGTTCCATATGACCCATAATGAAAAGCGACCAAACCATCATTAGAGAGAATCATATGGAACAATTATATTTTAACACAAAACTACTTTATATTAAAAATCCTAATATCCAATTTATGGATGTTATTAATAAGGGGGGTAACTTCTCAAAGTAAGTTCCACTTGACTGGTATTGAGCCTAGCTTTTCACTAATCTTCTCTTGAAAGTTTAAAATAGATTATAAAACCTTACTCAAGAAGTCTTTAGTCCGCTGTTCTTGGGTTTGTTCAAAAATCTGTTCGGGTGTTCCGTCTTCAACAACCACACCGTCTGCCATAAAGATGACACGGTCTGCCACCTCACGAGCAAATCCCATTTCATGTGTTACGATAACCATGGTCATTCCTGACTTGGCTAAGTCTTGCATAACAGCCAACACCTCTCCTACCATTTCAGGGTCCAGGGCTGAAGTTGGCTCGTCAAAGAGCAAGACATCAGGTTCCATAGCTAAACCACGCGCGATGGCAATCCGTTGTTGCTGGCCACCTGACAAACTCTGAGGGTAAGCATCTGCCTTATCTGGTAAACCAACTTTTTCCAAAAGTTCCTTAGCTCTCTTCTCTGCAACTTCCTTACTTTCACCTTTAGTCTTGATAGGAGACAAGGTGATATTTTCCATCACAGTCATATTAGGAAAGAGATTAAATTGTTGGAAAACCATCCCCATCTTCTCACGCATGGCAAAGAGGTCATTCTTCTTGTCCGTAATATCAACTCCCTCAAAGAGAACCTTCCCTTTGGTTGCTTCTTCCAACAAATTCATAGAGCGAAGCAAGGTAGATTTACCGCTCCCTGAAGGACCGATGATAACGACAACTTCTCCTCTTTTAATCTCGAGGTTGATGCCCTTCAATACTTCATTCTTTCCAAAGGATTTATGTAAATTTTCAATTTTTATTAAGGTTTCTGTCATTATTTTTTATCTCCTTGTCCCATACGTTTTTCAAAAGCTTTCAAGGCTACTGTCAAAATAGAGGTCATGATCAAGTAGTAAAAGGCTGCAAATAAAAGTGGTGTTAAAGGTAGATAGGTTGTTGTAGAAACTGTTGTAGCTCCATTCCACAACTCCATAACACCTATAGCTGATAAGAGGGAACTATCCTTGATAATAGTGATAAATTCGTTCCCCAATGCTGGCAAAATATTTTTGATTGCTTGTGGCAAAATCACATAGCGCATAGCATTTTTAGGACGAATCCCTAAAGAATAAGCCGCTTCTAACTGCCCCTTAGGAACCGCATTAATCCCAGCACGAACAGTCTCAGAAACATAAGCACCACTGTTCATAGAGATAATCAAAATCCCTGGAATCAGACGGGAAAGGTCAACACCTAAAATTCCAACCTGAATAGTCGGAGCATTGATGTGCATAAGGGCAAAGGCAATCATAATCTGAACCATCATCGGTGTCCCACGGAAAATCCAAACGTACAAGTTGGCGAGCCAAACAAACGGTTTAAACTTTGAACGTTGCCCAAAAGCCAAGACAACACCCAAAATAGTTCCCAAAAAGACAACACAGATAGAAATGAGAACCGTCACGACAGCCCCATAGTTAAAATAAGGTAAATACTTAGGTAAGAAAGAAAAATTCATAGTCACACTGCTTTCTAAAATAGAATACTGTATGATTATAACATGGAATGAATTAAAATTCAAATCTTTTGTCTAATTTATTCAAAAAATCTTTAAGCTGGTAGAATTAGCGAGAAATCTTAGTTTTTTCTAGGCAAGTTGGCCTCCTTTATGGTAAAATAGTAACGATAAGAAATGAAGGAGAATCAAAATGGAATCACATTTGGTTAGAATCATCAACCGCCTTGAAGCAATGGCTAAAGACGGCGGAAATTTAAAACGTAATTTTGAACGCGAAGGAGTTGTTGTTGCAGAAGTTGCATACAGCCACGACGAAGAAAACGGCTCAATCTTTACCCTTCGTGATGTCGAAGCTCGCGAAACTTATACGTTTGACAGCATTGACTTGATTGCAATGGAGATTTACGAACTCCTTTACTAATACAAAACAAGCTGGGTTACACCCTGCATGTCTAACCAAAATCCTTTTTGTCTCACAAATAGGATTTTTTTATTCCCTAAAATCACAAAAATTTTCCTTGTAACAACTTCTCAAAGCTGCAATCTTTTTACTTGCTTTACACCCCAATCCTGTTATAATGAGAGTATAGAAATTTGACTATTTTTGACCTTTAAACAGGTCAGGCTAAAGAAAGAAATGAGGTAGATGTATGCTTTGTCAAAACTGTAAAATCAATGACTCAACAATTCATCTTTATACCAATCTCAATGGAAAGCAAAAACAAATTGACCTCTGTCAAAACTGCTATAAGATTATCAAGACAGATCCCAACGATAGCCTCTTTAAAGGTATGACGGATCTAAACAATCGTGACTTTGATCCCTTTGGTGATTTCTTCAATGACCTAAACAATTTTAGACCTTCTAACAACACTCCTCCGACTCCCCCAACCCAATCAGGTGGAGGTTACGGTGGAAACGGCGGTTATGGTTCCCAAAATCGTGGACCTGCTCAAACTCCTCCACCAAGCCAAGAAAAAGGCCTGCTGGAAGAATTTGGTATCAACGTAACTGAAATTGCCCGTCGCGGAGATATAGATCCCGTTATTGGACGCGATGATGAGATTATCCGTGTCATTGAGATTCTCAATCGCAGAACCAAGAATAATCCTGTTCTTATCGGTGAACCTGGTGTTGGAAAAACTGCCGTTGTCGAAGGTCTAGCTCAGAAAATCGTTGATGGCGACGTTCCACATAAACTCCAAGGTAAACAAGTCATCCGTCTGGATGTGGTTAGCTTGGTTCAAGGAACGGGTATTCGAGGACAATTTGAAGAACGCATGCAAAAGCTCATGGAAGAAATTCGAAAACGTGAAGACATTATTCTCTTTATCGATGAAATCCATGAAATTGTTGGTGCTGGTTCTGCGGGCGATGGCAATATGGATGCAGGAAATATCCTCAAGCCCGCCCTTGCTCGTGGGGAACTGCAACTGGTCGGTGCAACTACACTCAATGAATACCGTATCATTGAAAAGGATGCTGCCCTAGAACGTCGTATGCAGCCTGTTAAGGTCGATGAACCAACGGTGGAAGAAACAATCACTATCCTCAAAGGCATTCAAAAGAAATACGAAGACTACCACCACGTTCAGTATACCGATGCTGCAATTGAAGCAGCTGCAACTCTTTCCAATCGTTACATCCAAGATCGCTTCTTACCTGACAAGGCCATTGACCTCCTAGATGAAGCGGGTTCTAAGATGAATTTGACCTTGAATTTTGTAGACCCTAAAGTGATTGATCAGCGCTTGATTGAGGCTGAAAATCTCAAATCTCAAGCTACACGAGAAGAAGATTTTGAGAAAGCTGCCTACTTCCGTGACCAGATTACCAAGTATAAGGAAATGCAAAAGAAAAAGGTCACAGACCAAGATACTCCTATCATCAGTGAGAAAACCATTGAGCACATTATCGAGCAGAAAACCAATATCCCTGTTGGTGATTTAAAAGAGAAAGAACAATCTCAACTCATCCATCTAGCCGAAGATCTCAAGTCTCATGTTATTGGCCAAGATGATGCGGTCGATAAGATTGCCAAAGCTATTCGCCGTAATCGTGTTGGACTCGGTACGCCTAACCGTCCTATTGGAAGCTTCCTCTTTGTTGGGCCAACTGGTGTCGGTAAGACGGAACTTTCCAAACAACTAGCTATCGAACTCTTTGGTTCTGCTGACAGTATGATTCGCTTTGATATGAGTGAATATATGGAAAAACACAGCGTGGCTAAATTGGTCGGTGCCCCTCCAGGTTATGTTGGCTATGATGAGGCTGGGCAATTAACGGAAAAAGTTCGTCGCAATCCATATTCACTTATTCTCTTGGATGAAGTAGAGAAAGCCCATCCAGATGTTATGCACATGTTCCTTCAAGTCTTGGACGATGGTCGTTTGACAGATGGACAAGGACGTACCGTTAGTTTCAAGGATGCCATCATCATCATGACTTCAAATGCAGGTACAGGTAAGGCCGAAGCCAGCGTTGGATTTGGGGCTGCTAGAGAAGGACGTACCAACTCTGTTCTCGGTGAACTCGGTAACTTCTTTAGCCCAGAGTTTATGAACCGTTTTGATGGTATTATCGAATTTAAGGCTCTCAGCAAGGATAACCTCCTTCAGATTGTCGAGCTGATGCTAGCAGACGTTAACAAGCGCCTTTCTAGCAACAACATTCATTTGGATGTAACTGACAAGGTCAAAGAAAAATTAGTTGACCTCGGTTATGATCCAAAAATGGGAGCACGCCCACTTCGTCGTACTATTCAAGACTATATTGAGGACGCCATCACTGACTACTACCTTGAAAATCCAAGCGAAAAAGAACTCAAGGCAGTTATGACCAGCAAGGGAAACATTCAAATTAAGTCTGCCAAAAAAGCTGAAGTTAAAACTTCTGAAAAAGAAGTATAAATCCTATAGAAAAGGAGTAGAAAATGAAAATTTTCTGCTCCTTTTTACTAAAATAACTATAAATTCTTGACAGCTCAGCCTTTGTCCATTAAGATAATAATAAAGATAATAGATAATGAGGAAAATGCAATGGCAAATCCAACTTTCGGAGAAAAAAAAGCGAATACAGACTATGTTGCTCGTTACGGTGTATATGCAGTAATTCCAGACGCTGAACAAAAACAAATTGTTCTTGTTCAAGCACCTAATGGGGCTTGGTTCTTACCAGGTGGCGAAATTGAAGCGGGTGAAAACCATCAGGAAGCCCTAAAACGTGAGTTGATTGAAGAACTTGGATTTACAGCTGAAATTGGTACCTATTACGGACAAGCTGATGAATATTTCTACTCTCGTCACCGTGATACCTACTACTACAATCCTGCCTACCTCTATGAAGCGACTTCTTTCAAAGAAGTACAAAAACCACTAGAAGACTTTAATCATATTGCCTGGTTCCCTATTGACGAGGCTATTGAAAATCTCAAACGTGGTAGCCATAAATGGGCCATCCAATCTTGGAAAAAACAGCATAAGATTGACTAAATCAAGCTACTTTATTTAAAAAGTGCTATAATAGAATTAGAAAATCGGAGGAAATGTTATGAAGCTAATCAATACGACAAACTCACACTCGCAACTTGTAAAAAGCCAGCTAGAAAGTACAGATGCAACCCTTGTTGAGGTCTATTCTGCAGGTAATACCGATGTTATTTTTACCCAAGCTCCGCTTCACTATGAAATCCTCATCTCAAACAAACACCGCGCTATCCGCGAACCTGAAATCGAAGCTATTCAAGAATTTTTCTTGAAACGTAAAATTGATAAGGACTCTATTGATGAGGCCAATATCAAAACCCTCTATTCAGAAAAATTAATTGGAATTTCGATTCCAACCAAATAAAATCTTGGAGAGATTAGAAAATGCTTTAAACCTTATGGAACAAAATTGGGTTTATTTAGCTTTTTAAATCATCTCCAATTTTTTATCTTGAAATCCTATCATACACAATTTTATAGGTAACAAAGGAGACAAGCATGGGAGACATGATATATCGAGAGGCAAGACTTGAAGAATACGAAAAAATTGGAAAACTATTAGCCAATTCCTTTCTTGACTATCCCTTTTTAACGATTATAAGGGATGATTTAAAGAAACCTGATTATTATCCTAATTTTGTAGAAACATTACAAACAATGCTTACCAGAGTCTATATTAAAAAAGGAAACTGTTTAGTTGCGGAACAAGATGGAGAATTACGTGCAGTCGCCCTTTTGCAACAAAAGGATTTCTGCATACTATCCTATCTACAAAATGGCGGAACAAACATTTTTCGCTACATTCGACCACGAAATCTTTTTAAATACTTTGACTTTGTAAAACGTTCCAAAAAGCACTTAGAACAATCAGGAGAGTTTGATTGGTATTTAATGGCCTTAGCTGTCAATGTAGCAAATAAAGGGCAGGGAATAGGTAGTACATTTTTGAAACAAGGAATTGAACCCTATGTCAGATCAAAAGGCTGTAAGCACTTGGGTCTCATTACCAACACAGCAATCAATGCCTCATTCTACGGAAAAAACGATTATGTATTACTGGACTATATTGACTTAGAATACGGATCAAAATCAATTGGTAACTGGGCATTTTTAAAAACAATGAATTAATTATAATAGGCCAGCAATTTACAAATCCTATTTAAATAAGGATAACTTATATTTATAAAAACCAACGTTCAAAACGTTGGTTTTCTTATCTATTTTACTGCTGCTTTCAAAGCATCTACCTTATCGAGACGTTCCCATGGAAGGTCAATATCTGTACGTCCCATATGTCCATAAGCCGCTGTTTGACGGTAAATTGGACGTTTAAGATCCAACATTTGGATAATTCCTGCAGGGCGAAGGTCAAAGATTTGACGTGCTGCTTTTTCAAGTTTGCTTTCAGCTACTATTCCAGTACCGAAGGTATCGATACGAACAGAAACAGGCTGGGCAACACCGATAGCATAGGCCAATTGCACTTCTGCCTTCTTAGCAAGGCCTGCTGCAACGATATTCTTGGCAATATAACGAGCCGCATAAGAGGCTGAACGGTCCACCTTAGTCGCATCCTTACCAGAGAAGGCACCACCGCCGTGACGAGAGTAGCCACCATATGTATCTACGATAATCTTACGACCAGTCAAACCTGAGTCCCCTTGAGGTCCACCGATTACAAAACGACCAGTAGGATTGATGAAGAATTTTGTTTGCTCATCCAAGTAAGAGGCTGGAATAACCTCTTTAATGACCTTGTTAATCACATCATTATGAATTTGTTCGTTGCTGACTTCTGGATCGTGCTGAGTTGAAATAACAACTGTGTCCACACGTACTGGACGGTCATTTTCATCATACTCAACAGTAACTTGTGATTTAGCATCTGGGCGAAGATAGCTGATTTCCCCAGACTTACGAAGTTCTGACAGACGACGAACCAATTTATGACTGAGTGAGATTGGCAATGGCATGAGCTCTTCTGTTTCATCCACTGCAAATCCAAACATGAGCCCTTGGTCACCAGCGCCAATCAGGTCAAGCGGATCTTGGTCTGCATTCCCACGAACCTCCAAGGCTTCGTTAACACCTTGAGCAATGTCAGGAGATTGTTCCACCAAAGATGGATGTACTCCTACAGTCTCAGCAGAAAAACCATATTCTGTATTGGTGTAGCCAATCTCTGCAATAGTGTCACGAACCACACGGTTAATATCCACATAAGCATTTGTAGATATTTCACCAAAAACATGGACGGAACCAGTATATACAGCTGTCTCAGCAGCAACGTGCGCCTCTGGATCCTTAGCTAAAATAGCATCCAAAATCGCATCTGAAATTTGGTCTGCAATCTTATCCGGATGCCCCTCAGATACAGATTCAGACGTGAATAATTTACGTTCTGACATAAAAATGTCCCCCCTTAAAAATAGTGTTATAGAGTTACAAAGTACTGATAGGTATTTCTATAGTCTAAGAGTTACGACGCGAAAGAAATAAAAACGATAATTTTTTATTTCTGAAGCTAGTAAGGCGCATAGGGTGACCGCATTATAGCGGCAACCGTATGGAGCCGTCAGTCTTTGCAAATTACAAAGTACTGATAGGAAAACTCTTCGCGATAAATGCCTACCATCTTATCGGGACTATATAACTCTATCATTATACCATTTTTTAGCGCAATTTGCAGTCTTTAATGTAGTGTTTCTGTTTAGATAGTTCGTTCTCATAAATAAAAAAAAATTGGAGCTCAGTACTCCAACTTTTTCTATTAAAATGTTTGGCGTTTTGCTTTACGCTCTGCACGACCACGTGCGCGATTTTCAGCGCGCTTGGTCTTGCGGCGTTTTTCATCAACCGCCCATTGAATTTTCTTCTTATAACCTGGTTTGACTTTTTTCTTTTTCTTTTTAACCAAACCAATCATTTCGATATCAAGTTTATCTTGTTTTTTCTCACGGTTGGCACGACGATCACGGTCATAAGTATCTTGAAATTCCCCGTCTTTGACCATTTTAGGAGTAAACTTGATTCCCAATTTCTCCAACTCACGGATATCCGAGTCATCACTGGGTTGGTAAAGGGTAATAGCTGTACCTGGTAGGCCATTTCTTCCAGTACGACCAACACGGTGAACAAAGAAAGATAAATCTTGCGGAATGGCATCATTGATGACATGGCTGACACCTTCAATGTCAATCCCACGCGCTGCCAAGTCTGTTGCGACAATGTACTCAAAATCCAGATTTTTCACCTGGTTCATGATACGCTTGCGTTCACGAGGGGCAATATCTCCATGAATCTTCGCTACCTTCAAGCCTTGAGCAGTCAGATATGAATGCAATTCATCAGCACGCATTTTAGTGTTAACAAAAATCATTGCCAAATACGGTTGCATCAACTGAGTTAACTGGTAAATTTGAGCATTCTTGTCACGTCCCTTTGTAGAAATCAACCAATTATCAATGGTATCAGAAATGACCGTTTTGGTCTTGATTTTCTCCATAACAGGATTTGACAAGTATTTTTTCAAGAATGGTTGCAGTTTTTGTGGGATAGTCGCTGAGAAGACCATGAATTGCAAGTCTTTTGGAAGGCTTCCAGCAATCTTATCAACAGTTTCCAAGAATCCCATATCCAAGGTCATATCTGCCTCATCGACCACAAAGGTCTTAGCCTTGTGAATAGCTAGGTCACCAGACTTAACTAAGTCATAAATACGGCCAGGCGTTCCGATAACAATATGAGGCTGGTTACTTGCCAATTTGTCAATCTGGCGAGCCTTATCCGTACCACCCACATAATTAACCACACGAACTTCGACATCTGAGTGGGCTGCAATCTGACGGGCTGCTTGGTAAATTTGAGTAGCTAATTCACGGCTCGGTGCAGTAATGACTGCTTGAACACTATCGTCGGCTTCATCTAATTGCTGGAAAATCGGCAATAGGAAAGTGTGAGTCTTACCCGAACCTGTTTTTGATTCACCGACTAGGTCACGACCTGTCAAAACAATAGGAATCAACTTGTCTTGCACCTCTGTTGGAGTTGTAAATTTCAACTCCTCCAAGGCTTCACTAATATATTTTTTAAATTGAAATTTCGTAAATGACATAATATCCTCGATTCTATCTATCCTATCAATTATACCATATTTTATTCCATTTCAGTAGTCTCACTTATTTAGGCTATTTCTAGTAGCTTCTCTAGTAAAAAAGGCTGGAATTTGTGAATCCCAACCTCTTTTCAGTCATTATTTCCAGTTTAAAATAGCATTCAAGCCATAGTGATCACTCACTTGTGGACTCTTGTTACCATCAAATACGACATGTAAATTTTCCACCGCTAACTCCTTGGTAGTAAAAACATAGTCGATTCGAAGGGGTTCAGTGTTCCCCTTCCATCCATCAATTTCTGGTGGAACAGTATAGCTACCACTTTTATCTTGAGCAACTTCAAATGCGTCTTGTAAGCCTAATGGACTAGCTAAAATAGCTTGGTAACCTTCCTGACCAGCTGGATTGTTGAAATCTCCAGCTAGCAAAAGCGGCTTGTTCAATTCTTTCAAGACAGCTTCAAATCGTGCCCATTCTTCTTGGAAACCTTTATCCCACCAAGAAAGGTGGACACTGGCAACTGCAAGCTCCTTACCATCAACTACAGTTTCAGCCAAGGCAACACGACGAGTATGATAGTCTGTTGGATCATCCACATCTGAAACCAAAATTTCTCTTGCTTCAATAGGTGTTTTAGACAAGATAGCTACACCTTCATGGTAGCGATCATAACCGATATGGTTATAGGCCCAAGTCCAGTAGTAATTTTTCCCTTGCTCAGATAACTTTTCAACCAAGAGTCTAACATAGTGATCTTGGTGAATAGGCTCAGCTGCTGGCAAAGCTTGATAAAGATCATTGACCTCTACCTCTGGAGATGTGATCTCCTGATTGATTTCTTGGAAACAAATCAAATCATAGTCTTTTTCAAGGATATCCTCAAGCAAAATCTGGAATTTTTCCTCAGCTTCTTTTTCCATCCAACTATGAGTATTGAGTGTTAAAAATTTCATTCTTTTCTCCCAAAATAAGAGGTTGGAATACAGCTTCCAACCTCAAGTATATTACAATTCTACTTTAGCAACTGCTGTTTTAGCTGCAAGAGAACCTGTTTTTTCTAATTTAACTGATTTAATTGCATCACCATTTGTGAAGACAACTACTGTTGAAGTTTCACGTCCTGCTGCACGGATAGCATCCAAGTCAGCTGTGACAAGGAGATCTCCTGCTGCAACTTTTTGTCCTTCAGCAACATGAACTGTAAATGGTTTACCTTCAAGACTTACTGTGTCCAAACCAATGTGAACCAATACTTCAAGACCTGCTTCAGTCACAAGACCAAGAGCATGTTTTGTAGGGAAGATGCTTGATACAGTACCTGAAACTGGAGATACAATGTTTCCATTTGCAGGTTCTACAGCAAATCCGTCGCCCATCATTTTTTGAGCAAATACTGGATCTTTCACTTGTTCCAAAGCAACAACTTGACCGTCTGCTACTGAGTAAACTTCCTCTGTTACACCTTTGTAGTGTACAGTGTTTTGTTGTGCTTCTGTCATTTGACTTGGAAGAGTTTCAGGAATGATTTCACCTGAATCAAGAATATCTTGGATATCAGATTTCAATACGTCTGCTTTTGGACCGTAGATAGCTTGAACTCCTTGTCCTTTCATGACAAGACCCATAGCTCCTTCTGCTTTCCATTGTTCTGCATCACCGACTTTGTCAGCATCTTTTACAGTTACACGAAGACGAGTCATACATGCATCAACATCAACGATGTTTGCACGTCCACCAAGAAGGTTAATAATGTTTACAGCTTGAGAGCCTGCTGCAACTTTCACTTCGCTACTAGCTTCTTCTGAACCTTCAGCAGTTTCGTAATTTCCGTTACGTCCTGGAGTTGCGTAGTTGAATTTTTGAATCATGAAGTTTGCGATAAAGTACATGATTACGGCAAAGAGAACAGTTACCCAGATAAAGTTAACGATATCCATACCAATACCAGCATTAATTGCTAGTGGTGTACGAGTCAAGAATTCAATTGAACCGAATGAGTGGACACGTAGGTTTACTACGTCAGCCATAGCGAAGGCAGCACCTTGAACAAGTGAGTAAACAAGATACATAGGTGTTGCTACAAACATGAACATGTATTCGATTGGTTCAGTAACCCCTGTCAAGAATGTTGCAAGAGCTGTTGCAATCATCATACCTTTATATTGATGTTTCTTATCAGCATCGACATTACGGTAGATAGCAACGATCATACCCATCAAGATACCGAATGAACCGATCATTTGTCCAACTTTGAAACGAGCTGGGTGAACAGTATCTAACAATTGTTGGTAGTGACTTGCATCTGTACCTTTAAGGTTAACAAGGTCTGTTACCCATGCAAGCCATAGTGGGTCTTGACCAAATACTTGAGTACCTTTAGCTGCACCAGTTAAAATGTCATAAGTACCACCAAGAGCTGTGTAGTTCATTGGGATAGTCAACATATGGTGAAGACCAAATGGCAAGAGCAAACGTTCCAAAGTACCATACAAGAATGGTGCAAGGATTGGAGCAGTTTCTTGTGAGTTGGCAATCCAGATACCAAAGCTATTGATACCTGTTTGAACTACTGGCCAGAAGGCAGCAAGTAGAATTGCAGCGATTGCTGAACGAAGAATAACTACAAATGGTACGAAACGTTTCCCGTTGAAGAATGAAAGTGCATCAGGAAGTTTACGGAAGTTGTAGTATTTATTGTAAGCAGTTGCCCCTACAAAACCTGAGATAATCCCTACAAACACACCCATGTTCAATGCTGGAGCTTCAAGAACACTAATGAAGTAATCAGCAACTTTGATTGAACCACCAAAGAGAGTTGTGACCATAGCATCTGGATTTTTCAACATATCTCCTGATACACCAAAGATTGTACCAGTGATACGGTTAATCAAGATGAAGGCAAGACCAGCGGCGAAAGCACCACCAGCACGTTCTTTAGCCCAGCTTCCTCCAATTGCTAGGGCAAACAAAATGTGAAGGTTACCGATAACCCCCCAACCAATTTGCTCAAGAATTCCACCTGTAACTACAAGTGGTGCAAAAGTTGGGTTAATCATTACGATAGACTTACCGATTGAAATCATCAAACCAGCAGCCGGCATAACCGCGATAACCACCATCAAAGCCTTACCGAATTTCTGCCAAAACTCGAAAGACAAGACATTTTTGAATGTATCTTTCATCATTCAAATCTCCTTTATTTTTATTTAGGCAAACGTTTTACGAAAACGTTTGCACTTAACTATGTATTAATTATACCACTTTAATTTTTTTTGTAAAGGCTTTTATAAAAAAAAGTAGACTTTTTTCTAAAATTTTTGTAGTAAAAAAGGAGATATTAAAATCTCCTCAAATATACTTCTATTTTATTTTAGATTTTCAGGAATCGGCGCATTGAAATTCCTGATCCGATTGAACCGATAAAAATTCCAATCACAAATAATAGAGCAATCATCAGTGGACTGAATATTTCTGGTGATATCATCGAAAGGTTCTGACCAACCAATGACTTATTAACCGATTGGTAAACCATTTTATAGACAATAAATACCAGAACTGATGGAAGGGTTGCCCCAAGCAAACCGATGAAGGCACCTTCAAGTAAGAAAGGTCCTCGGATATAGCCGTTCTTAGCACCCACTAAACGCATGATTTGGATTTCACGGCTTCGTGAAATAATGGTGATACGAATAGTATTAGAGATTAAGAACACCGCAATGAAAATCAATAATCCCGCGATAACTAGTCCCCAGACACGAATAAATGAGGCCAACTTAAACAAGCGTTCTGTATTAGCACCACCATCTTGAACTTCTGATACACCTTCAATTTTCTTAGCTTCTTCTGCTACTGTCTTAACATCACTCGGTGTATTGGTGTCAACAATATATGCATCATAGAGAGGATTAGCATCCCCTTCAAAGATTTTCCAGTTGTCCCCCATTGTTTCGGTCAACTTTTCATATTGTTCTTCTTTACTTGAAAACGTAACACTTTTAACGGTTGACATACCTTTCAAAGCATCGTATACCTTATGGTAGTCATTATTTGTAACAGTTTGACCTTCTTTTTCAATCGTCTCACTATTATCAGCTACGTCCTTACGAATATATACTATTACTCGGACATTGTTTTCAATATCTGTAGCGAGTTTAGCCGTATTAAAGATAACAGATGCAAATATTGCAACTAAAGTCAAAGTAATCATAACTGAACTGACAGCTGCTACTGTCATCCAGCCATTTCGTTTCAAACTTTTTAATGATTCAAATAAATGACGAAAAAATCTACTAATCATCGTATCCATATTCTCCTTTAGCTTCGTCACGAACGACACGGCCATTTTCAATGGCAATGACACGGTGGCGCAAGGTATTTACAATCTGACTGTTGTGGGTAGCCATCAAGACAGTAGTACCTTGGAGATTGATGCGTTCCAACAGATTCATAATTTCCCATGAATTATCTGGGTCCAAATTTCCTGTTGGTTCGTCCGCAATCAAGACTTTCGGATTGTTTACAATGGCACGTGCAATTGCAATCCGTTGTTGCTCTCCGCCTGAAAGTTCATTAGGGAATGAACGAACCTTATGTTTCAAACCAACCAGGTCCAAAACTTCCATAACACGTTTTTTGATGTTACGACGGCTCTCACCGATTACTTCCATTGCATAGGCAATATTCTCATAAACGGTCTTCTTAGGCAAGAGTTTGTAATCCTGAAAGACTACCCCGACACTACGACGTAGTAGTGGGACATCTTTCTTCTTAATTTTAACTAAATTAAAGCCTGCAACTGTTAGGCTTCCTTTTTCGATCTTTACTTCTCGGTACAAAGCTCGAATAAAGGTTGACTTACCTGCCCCAGAAGGTCCTACGATATAGGCAAACTCTCCTGGTTCAATGGTGACAGAGACACCACGCAGGGCAGTCGTTCCATTGTCATACTTTTTGACAACATCTCTCATTTCAATGATTGACATATGAGTTCCTTTCTATCTTAGCTGATTCGCCACTTGAGGTAGGCATCGATAAAACCATCAAGGTCTCCATCCATGACCTTATCTACCTGAGCAACTTCAAAGCTTGTACGGTGATCTTTTACCATAGTATAGGGCGTGAAGACATAAGAACGGATCTGACTTCCCCAAGTGATTTCTTTCTTTTCACCTTTGAGGGAATCGACTTCCGCAGCTTTCTTTTCCTGCTCCATCTGATAGAGCTTAGCCTGCAACATCTTCATGGCACGATCTCTATTTCCATACTGGGTCCGATCAACCGTTGATTGGACGACAGTTCCTGTAGGAATGTGTGTCAAACGCACACCTGTTGAGACTTTGTTGACATTCTGTCCACCAGCACCGCCTGAACGGAAGGTATCCATCTTGATATCATCTTCACGGATTTCCACTTCAATGGTAGCATCCAACTCTGGCATGACTTCTACAGACGTGAAAGAGGTATGGCGACGTTTGGCAGAGTCAAATGGTGAGATTCGCACCAAGCGGTGCACACCCATTTCTGACTTGAGAAGGCCATAAGCGTTAGGCCCTTCAAATGATAAAGTTACCGACTTAATACCAGCTTCATCTCCTGCTTGGTAATCCAAAACTTCTACTTTAAAGCCTTTGGCATTGCCATAGCGAGTGTACATACGAAGCAACATATCACCCCAGTCTTGTGCCTCTGTACCACCAGATCCTGGATGGATTTCCAAGATGGCATTATTATGGTCATAAGGTTCTGACAAGAGAAGGGTCATCTCATAGCTGGTCATCATCTTATCAAGTTCGGCTAACTGCGTTACCAGTTCTTCATGCAATGACTCGTCTTCAGCTAAAAAGTCCAATAAAATTTCGACTTCATCCTGCAATTCTTCCATTTTGTGGAAGGTGTTGTAAGTGTTTTTTAATTCATTTAATTCTTGCGACGTTTTTTGGGCCGCGATATTATCGTTCCAAAAATCAGGCTCTGTCATCTTGTTTTCCAAGATGGCAATCTCTTCCTCTAAACCTTCGAGGTCAAAGAGACCCCCTGAAAGAAGCTAATTTTTCACGATTTGCGTCAATTTTCTGACGAATTTCTGAAATGTCCATAAATACTCCTTTATTGTATCGTTTTATTATACCATAATCTATCATTTCTTTCCATCTTTTGCTCTAATCCCTTATTACACGTAAAAAGAAGCCTTTCGGCTTCCCTTATTACAAGACTTTTGCTGAAGTACGAGTGATTTCTTCTACTTGAATATTCTCTGATTCAAATTTTTCTTTCAAGGCTGGTAAATCGATTGATCCATCGATTTGAACTTCGATAATTACCTTACCATCTTTACGCGGAATATTAACTGTATGGGAGATATTCAAATTTTCTTCTACAATCAAAGAAACAATCTTTCCGAGAACACCGACTTCATCTTCTGTAACAAAGCGCACACGAATTCCTTCTTCTCCATAACCAGCAATTTCAAGAAAGGCTTGGAAAACGTCACGGTCCGTAATAACACCATAGACTTGATGGTTATCAACAACAGGAAGAATACCAATCTTGTTTTTCAGCATCAGATAAGTTGCATCTTCTAGACTAGCATAGCCTGAAACAGTAACAACATCACGAATCATGACATCTTTTACTTTGGTCTTATTCAAAAGATAGTTCATCTCATAGATAGAAAGACTTGTTGCTTTTGATGGACTAGCTTGCGCAATGGTTCCTTCAGTTACCAAACCAACCAATTGATCATTTTCTATAACAGGCAAGCGGTGCAACCCTTGCTCTCTCATCAAATCTGCTGCATGAGATACTGTTGTATCTGGACTAATATACACTACCTTGCGGGTCATAAAATCTTTAACTGCCATGAGACTTCTCCTTTTCTATTCTTATCCCTATTATACAATCTTTTTGTAAATCTATCAAACGCTTACATTTCTTTTTCAAAATTCAGAAAAGTATGAATAAGCTAGCAAAAAGAGCTCTGAAATCGAGCTCTATGAATGAAGGTGAGATACCTTTCATTCGATTTTTCAATTATTAGATATTAACCTTTCAAAGTAGATGCAAATTTGTTTGCAATCTCTATCTGCCCACTAAAAAGGTACCCCGGAATATAATCATGATTACTTCGTAATCCTCATCCATCGACTAAAACAATTCACTGGATTGTTTTAGCCACCTAGATATGCTTTTCTAACTTCTTCTGATGAGGCGAGTTCTTTTCCTGTTCCGGATAGGACAATTTTTCCTGTTTCCAGTACATAGCCTCGGTCAGAGATTGCGAGTGCTTTATTAGCGTTTTGTTCAATCAAGAGGACGGTCGTTCCTTGTTTCTGGATATCTTGAATGATATCAAAAATCTCTTGGATAAAGATTGGGGCAAGACCCATTGATGGTTCATCTAAAAGAAGAAGTTTTGGTGTTGACATAAGAGCGCGTCCCATGGCAAGCATTTGTTGTTCCCCTCCTGAAAGAGTGGCTGCATCTTGGTTCTTTCGTTCTTCAAGACGTGGGAAGCGTGAGAAAACTTTCTTCAAGTTAGCTTGATTTTCTTCACGATTTTTCTTTAAGAAAGCCCCCATTTCAAGATTTTCCATCACAGTCAAGCCAGGGAAGACGTGGCGTCCTTCTGGAACTTGTGAAAGACCACCTGCCACGATTTTCTGAGCTGGCATTTTTTGGATTTCTTGACCTAAAAATTCAATCTTTCCTGAGCTTGGTCTAACTAAACCAGACAAGGTACGGAGAATGGTTGTCTTACCAGCACCATTGGCACCGATAAGGGAAACAACCTCTCCTTCATTAACTTCAAAGCTTACATCACGGACTGCTTGGATCATACCGTAATGTACAGAAAGATTTTCAACTTTTAACATAGACATTAGGCTTCACCTCCTAGATAAGCTTCGATAACGCGTTTATTGGTCTTAATTTCGTCTGGAGTTCCTTGAGCAATCAAACGACCATATTCAAGTACGTAGATGCGTTCTGTTACTTCCATGACCAGATTCATATCGTGTTCAATCAACATGATTGTAATTTTAAATTCATCTTTGATACGACGAATTAACTCAGTCAATTCCGCTGTTTCCTGTGGGTTCATACCTGCTGCTGGTTCATCTAAAAAGAGAATTTTAGGTTCCGTAGCAAGGGCACGAACAATTTCCAAACGACGTTGTTGTCCGTAGGCGAGGTTTTTAGCAAGAGTCTCTGCATCACCATCTAAATCAAAAATTTTCAGTAATTCCAAAGCTTTATCCTTTAATTCTTTTTCACTCTTGTAAAAAGCTGGTAATCGCAAGAAACTAGCAAAAACATGTTGTTTGTGATGGTTGCCAAAGGCAATCAAAACATTGTCTAAAACTGTTAAATCTTTAAAGAGACGGATATTTTGGAATGTACGTCCAAGTCCCAAAGAAGCAATCTTATAAGGTGACTTTCCATTCAAAAGGTGACCATCTAAGGTAACTGTTCCCTCACTTGGTTCATAAACACCGGTCAAAAGGTTGAAAAGGGTTGTTTTACCAGCTCCGTTTGGACCGATTAGTCCAACCAGTTCCCCTTCATTTAATTCAAGAGTCACATCTCCAACAGCTGTTAGACCGCCAAAATGTTTGGTTAACTGTTTTACTTCAAGTAATGCCATTAGTTTTGTTCCTCCTTCTTAGATTTTTTAAAGAAACGTGATAGGCTCAATTCCCATGTTCCAAGAAGTCCACCTGGTCTGAAAATCATTACCAATACCAAGGCTAAAGCATAAATAATCATACGCACACTAGCAACATCTTGGAGAAGCATATTCAAAATTCCAAGAACAATAGCTGAAACGATTGCACCTGTAATGGAACCAAGTCCACCAAATACAACAATAATCAAAACGTTGATTGAGTTGATGAAAGTGTAATCTTTCGGTACAACAGATCCAATAAATCCTGCCTGAAGTGACCCTGCAATACTTGCAGTAATAGCACCAAAGACAAAGGCGATGATTTTAATTTTAGTCGTATTAACCCCAACTGACTCAGCAGCGATTTCATCCTCACGAACAGAGAGAGTTGAACGACCAATTGGACTACGCAAGAAGTTCAAGGTTGCAATGGTTGTAATCACGGCAAAGAAGTAAACCATTTGCCAAGTTGTAAAGTTAGGAATTCCCAAGATACCTGCCGCACCATTTGTAAGGCTTCCGCCATTGATGATAAAGATACGGATAATTTCAGAAACACCTAGAGTCGCTACCGCAAGATAGTCCCCCTTCAAGCGCAAGGTTGGAATTCCGACAAGCAAGGCAACTGCTCCTGAAAGCAAAGCCCCTACAAGCATAGCTCCAAAGAAGGCACCGTAGGTTGGTGATTTAGAACCAATAATAGCTGCTGCATAGGCACCAATCGCCATGAAACCAGCATGACCAAGTGAAAATTGGCCTGAAAAACCAACGATTAAGTTGAGACCAACAGCCAGAATAATATTAATTCCAATTTGTTGTAAAATCTGTACATAGAATAGGTTTAGTACTCCAACTGAAACCAATACACTAATCAAGCCATAGCCAGCTAACAAAAGGAGTAACCATAGAATATTAACTTTTAAATTTTCTTTCATCGTTTACACCTTCTCTTTCACATTTTTACCAAGAATACCTGCTGGGCGGACAATCAAGATCAACAACAGGATTCCATAAACAATGGCATCACGGAAGTCTGACATTCCAAAGGCTGTCGCAAAGGTTTCCAATAGACCAATCACAAAGCCACCAAGAGCCGCACCAGGAATAATTCCGATACCACCAAGTACTGCGGCAACGAAAGACTTAAGACCTGGAGTAACCCCCATCAAAGGCTCAAGAGAGTTATAATAAAGGGCAATCAGAACACCAGCCGCACCCGCAAGAGCTGACCCCAAAGCGAAGGTAAAGCTGATAGTACGGTTTACATTGATCCCCATCAATTGCGCTGCATCGCTATCTACGGATACTGCACGCATGGCTTTCCCCATCTTAGTCTTTTGGACAATGACTTGTAACAAAATCATCAAAATCAAGGAAATGGCCAAAATCATTAACTGCACGTTTGTTAGGCTAACTGGTCCCAAATCATAGCGAACTGTTTGAATCGCTTGAGGGAAGGCACGGGTATTAGCACCAACCAGATAGACCATCCCATATTCCAATAGGAAAGAAACCCCAATAGCTGTAATCAAAACAGCAATACGAGTAGAGTGACGCAAAGGTCGGTAAGCAAGGAACTCAATCACGACACCAAGAATGGCTGTCGCTAACATAGCTACAATAAGAGCTACAAAGAAATTCATTTGGAAAGAATTAATCAAGAAATAACCGATAAAGGCTCCCATCATATAAATATCACCGTGGGCGAAGTTGATGAGCTTGATAATTCCGTAAACCATGGTATATCCTAGGGCTAACAGCGCATAAACACTACCTAGAATCAAACCATTTACTAGTTGTTGGAGCATAAGATTCACTCTTTCTATATATAATTTTGAGGGTTTTCCCTCACTTTTTGATAGGTTCTTATACTCAATGAAAATCAAAGAGCAAACTAGGAAACTAGCCGCAGGCTGTACTTGAGTACGGCAAGGCGACGTTGACGCAGTTTGAATTTGATTTTCAAAGAGTATTAAACATCGAAACAGGGAGTGAGTCCGAGGCTCATTCCCTATTTCAACATTTTTCTATTATGGTTTTACAACTTCTGCTGCTTCAACCTTACCATTGTTCATGGTCATCATGTAAGCAGTTTTGACTGTGTTGTGGTCTGCATCGAAGCTTGTTTGACCAGTTACACCTTCAAAATCTTTTGTTTTAGCAAGGTTATCCTTGATTTCACCTGAGTTTTTAGCACCTTTTGCTGCGTTTGCTACAAGGTGAACTGAGTCATAAGCCAAGGCTGCAAATGTTGAAGGCTCTTCGTTGTACTTAGCACGGTAAGCATCAAGGAAAGCTTTTGCTTTAGCTGAAACTTCTACAGTAGTTGAGAAGCCTGAGATAAAGTAGATGTTTGATGCTTTTTCAGCAGTTGCTTGTTGTACAAACTCTTCACCGTTGAATCCATCACCACCAACGATTGGTTTATCAATTCCCATACCACGCGCTTGGTTTACAATTTTACCAGCTTCAGTGTAGTAACCAGGGACGATGATAGCATCAAAGTCTTTCCCTTTCATTTTTGTAAGGGCTGCTTGAAAGTCTGTGTCACCTGCTACGAAAGTTTCATCTGCAACGATTTCACCTTTGTAAGCTTCACGGAAGGCTTTAGCAATACCTTTAGCATAGTCGCTGGCATTGTCAGTGTAAAGAACAACTTTCTTAGCGTTTAATTTTTCAGTAACATAGTTTGAGATAATTTTTCCTTGGAAGCTATCTTGGAATGTTCCGATAAAGAGGTAATCTTGACCTTTAGTCAATCCATCTTGAGTCGCACTTGGCGAAATCAATGGAACACCTGCTTTTGTAGCGTTAGCTACAGCAGCTGCAGTTGCACCAGATGTCGCAGGTCCTACGATTGCTGATACCTTAGATTGGGTTACTAGGTTAGTTGTTACTGAAGCCGCCTCAGCAGTTTCAGATTTATTATCTTTATCAACTACTTCGATTTGTTTTCCGTCGATACCACCTGCTGCATTGATTTCATCAACGGCAAGTTGGGCACCTTTTTGTTCAGATGTTCCGTAGGCAGCTACGGCACCAGTTTCTTCGAAGTTAAATCCAATTTTGATTGTCTTTTCCTCTACTGAGTTACCAGCAGCGTTTGACGCTCCAGACTTCACTTCTCCACAGGCTGCAAGAAGTGCTACACTTGCAAGCGCCACAAACGATAGGGCAAATTTTTTCTTCATCTTTTTTTGTCTCCTTATTTCTTAAATAAATAGCATGTTAAGAATATACCGAATTATCAGAAAATTGTCAACACTTTTCTTGAACTTTTTCGATGATAACGTTTTCCTCTCGATGAAGATTGCCCACAAAGGGTGTTTCCAGCTCTTGGATATGACAAACCCTGACTTTTTTTATAAACTTTTCCTTGCCCAAGCGCCCGACCAATTGCTCCATTTCTTGAGTTGGAACATAGAGTTGTAAGTAACGATGTTTCTTGGAATGATAGGTAATATCTCCATAATCCTGCAATTTTTTGGCATCACGATTATAGTAAAGATAGATAATCAAGCCAGATCGATTGACTTTTTCAAACATGATAAATCCTCTTTCTAAGAAATCTCTCCCTATTATACCAAAAAAAGCAAACCCAGTCGAGTTTGCCTTCTTTGATCATTAATTCAATGAATTGTTGGCCATGATTTCATCAATAAAGCCATATTCAAGTGTTTCTTGGGCACTCATCCAGTTATCGCGTTCTGCATCTGCGTGAACTTTTTCGATTGACTGACCTGAATTTTCAGCCAAGATTTTTTCCAAGGTATTACGAGTTTTAAGCAAGTGTTCTGCAGCGATCGCCATATCGGTTTGCTGAGTACCTCCACCTGTACCACCCATTGGTTGGTGGATCATATACTCTGCATTTGGAAGCATGAAACGTTTGCCTTTTGCTCCACTTGATGCAATGACCGTCCCCATAGATGCTGCCATTCCCATAACAATGGTTTGGACATCTGCCTTGATAAAGTTCATGGTATCAACGATTGCCAAACCAGCTGAAACGGAACCACCAGGTGTATTGACATAAAGGTAAATATCCTTTGTACTATCTTGGGCATCCAAGAAAAGCAACTGGGCAATAACAGAGTTGGCCATATTGTCTTCAACTGGGCCTGTCAGCATAATGATGCGGTCTTTAAGAAGACGTGAGTAAATATCGTAGGAACGTTCTCCACGGCTTGTTTGTTCAATAACTACAGGAATCATTTATTTCTCCTTTTGAGTTTTAATTTTATTGGTCAAATGACTGAAGATAAGACTATTATAATATCTTGGTCAAAAAAGGTCAAATTTTTGCTCTGTTTTCATTAGACAGAAACAAAAATTCAACCTCCTTTCGTGACTGGAAATCCTTTTCCAAGTCAATCTCTTTTTTATTTTATTTTGTACCGAACAAGCGGTCCCCAGCATCTCCAAGACCTGGAACGATATAACCGTGTTCGTTCAAGCGTTCATCCAAGGCTGCTGTAAAGATTTCTACATCTGGATGAGCTTCTTGAAGGGCTTTAACACCTTCTGGAGCAGATACAAGGCAGACAAATTTGATATTTGATGCGCCACGTTTTTTAAGAGAATCAACAGCCAAGATTGCTGAGCCACCTGTTGCCAACATTGGGTCTACCACAAAAATTTGACGTTGGTCAATATCTTCAGGCAATTTCACCAAGTACTCAACTGGTTGAAGCGTTTCTTCATCACGGTACATACCAATGTGGCCAACTTTAGCAGCTGGAACCAAGCTCAAAAGTCCATCCACCATCCCGATACCTGCACGCAAGATTGGAACGATAGCCAATTTCTTACCTGCCAATTGTTTTTGAACTGTTTTTGTGATTGGTGTTTCGATTTCCACATCTTCTAGTGGAAGATCACGAAGTACTTCATACCCCATCAACATTGCAATCTCATCTACTAGCTCACGAAAAGCTTTTGTAGAAGTATCTGTACGACGCAAGATTGACAATTTGTGTTGAATCAATGGATGATTAATAACTTCAATTTTTCCCATTTTTGGAATTCCTTCTTTCAATTTATTCTTCTTATTATACCAAAAAACGGTTTAAAAATCTTTCTAAACCATTTATTTTTGATAATTTTTCACATTAAATCAGCCTCTTTAAGAGCTGCCTGCACTGTCTCAAGTGGTAAATGGGTTAATTCTGTTCCCTTTTCTTGATAAAGGTATTGGGCATAGTCGTCCATTCGGTACTGGTTGATATAAACCACGCGCTTACAACCAACCTGAAGCAATTGTTTGGTACAATTCAGACATGGAAAGTGGGTCACATAGGCTGTAAAGCCTTTGGGAACCCCACGTTCTGCACCTTGGAGAATGGCATTAACTTCTGCGTGAAGAGTGCGAACACAGTGACCTTCAATGACCAGACATTCGTGATCAATACAATGCTCAGTCCCTGACACCGAACCATTATAACCAGTGGAAATAACTTTATTATCCTTTACCAGAATTGCGCCCACTTTGGCACGTTTACAAGTGGAACGATTGGCAATTAGTAGAGCTTGGGCTGCAAAATACTCATCCCATGCTAGTCTTTCTTCAGTCATATCTCTTCTCCTTTTTCTCTATTTTTTAAAAAATGGTAACCGTAAATCTGCAATCTTTTCAGCAGGTACCTTCATGCCATCCTTGATCCATTTTAAAAGGACTGAGACGATGGCTGAACTCCAGAAGGAATGAAGATAAGAGCTGACACCTTTTGATTTTCCATGGTATTTTTCCAGAAACTCCTGCATGGCTTGGACAAAGATTTTTTCCAGATGGTAATCTAAGGCAAGTTGAATCACTCTGGCTTCCTTTCTTGCTTCTCGGAAAAGGTGAACCCAGACCAGATAAAGGTCTGTCTTTAAATCATAATGATGCAACTGTTCCATAATATTGTGGACAGTTCGTTTAAATACGCTTTCTAAAATCTCCTCTTTGGAATCATAATTGCGATAAAAGGCCGCACGAGAAACGCCTGCACGTTTGACCAATTCAGAAATACTAATCTTGGTCAGGTCCTTTTTTTCCAAGAGTTGCAAGAGGGCTGTTTCGATGGCTTCTCTAGTTAATAAATTGGATTCTTGGTTTGATTTTCTGAGATTTTCAAGAGACTTTTCAGAGATTCTACGTTCAGACATAACATTTTCTTTCTACTTGTCACAACAGACGGATGAGGCTTTTGTTTCAAGGGCTTTCATGATATAATTGTAAAAAAAGACAGAACCTTTGTCAATGTATAACTGATAAAGATGGAGAATTTCTATGACTTGGAAGATTATTGCTGACTCTGGTTGTGATTATCGTCAGCTGGCAAGACCAGCTATTGACACGACCTTTGTAAGTGTGCCCTTAACCATTCAAGTAGCTGATCAGGTCTTTGTTGATGATGCCAGTCTTGACATTGACCAAATGATGGAAACCATGTATGCAACTGCAGAAGCTTCAAAATCAGCTTGTCCAAGCCCAGATGATTATTTGCGAGCATTTGAAGGAGCCAAAAACATTTTCCTAGTAACCATAACTGGTACTCTTTCTGGAAGCCACAATAGTGCTCAACTAGCAAAAAATATTTATCTGGAAGAACATCCTGATACTAAAATTCATATAATTGATAGTTTGTCTGCTGGTGGGGAAGTTGACTTGCTCGTAGAAAAAGTGAATGACTTGATCGACCAGGGCTTATCTTTTGAAGAAGTGGTTGAAGCTATCACCGCCTATCAAGAAAAAACCAAGTTACTTTTTGTCCTAGCTAAAGTCGATAACTTGGTGAAGAACGGCCGTTTGAGCAAGCTTATCGGTACGGTCGTTGGCCTTCTCAATATCCGTATGGTCGGAGAAGCTAGTGAAACTGGAACTCTCGAATTGCTACAAAAAGCACGAGGACCAAAGAAATCAGTTCAAGCTGCCTATGATGAAATCATTAAAGCTGGATATGCTGGTGGCCGTATTGTCATGGCCCAACGTAATAACGAGAAATGTTGCCAACAGCTTTCAGACCGAATACGTGAAACCTTCCCACAGGCGGATATTAAAATTCTCCCAACATCTGGTCTCTGCAGTTTTTATGCAGAAGATGGTGGTTTGCTGATGGGGTATGAAATTGATTAATTGCATTCTTGACAAGAGGTGACTTCATCTCTTGTTTTTTTGTGGTACAATAGAGCTATGAAACATTTTGATACTATCGTCATTGGTGGAGGTCCTGCTGGTATGATGGCTACGATTTCCAGTAGCTTTTATGGACAGAAAACCCTCCTCATCGAAAAAAATCGGAAACTTGGAAAAAAATTAGCTGGTACTGGTGGGGGACGTTGCAATGTAACCAACAACGGAACTCTAGATGACCTACTAGCTGGCATCCCTGGAAATGGGCGCTTTCTCTACAGTGTCTTCTCCCAATTTGATAACCATGATATCATTAATTTTTTTACAGAAAATGGTGTTAAACTTAAGGTCGAAGACCACGGACGCGTCTTTCCTGCTAGTGACAAGTCTCGGACCATTATCGAGGCCTTGGAAAAGAAAATCACTGAACTCGGTGGTCGAGTTGCTACTAAAACGGAGATTGTTTCGGTTAAAAAGATAGACGACCAGTTTGTCCTTAAGTCCGCAGACCAAACCTTCACTTGTGAGAAACTCATTGTCACAACTGGTGGGAAATCCTATCCCTCTACTGGTTCGACTGGTTTTGGTCACGAGATTGCCCGTCATTTTAAGCATACCATTACCGATCTTGAAGCCGCTGAAAGTCCTTTGTTGACAGATTTTCCACACAAGGCCTTGCAAGGAATTTCATTGGACGATGTGACCCTAAGCTATGGTAAGCATGTCATCACTCACGATTTGCTCTTTACCCACTTTGGTTTGTCAGGCCCTGCTGCTCTGCGTATGTCCAGCTTTGTCAAGGGCGGAGAGGTTCTCTCACTGGATGTTCTACCTCAACTTTCTGAGAAAGACTTGGCTACATTTCTAGAAGAAAATCGGGAAAAATCTCTAAAAAATGCCTTAAAAACTTTACTTCCAGAACACTTGGCAGAATTTTTTGTGCCAGGCTATCCTGACAAAGTCAAACAACTGACTGAAAAGGAACGCGAACAACTTGTCCAGTCTATCAAGGGACTTAAAATTCCTGTAACTGGTAAAATGTCCCTTGCTAAGTCCTTTGTTACCAAAGGGGGCGTCAGTCTCAAGGAAATCAATCCCAAAACTCTAGAAAGTAAGCTGGTACCTGGACTCCACTTTGCTGGCGAGGTACTGGATATCAATGCCCACACGGGTGGGTTTAACATCACTTCTGCCCTCTGTACTGGTTGGGTGGCGGGATCAAACCCAATCTAAATCTGAATTATTTAATGGCTAAATCAGCCCCAAAAGAAAGGAAGTCCTTTGGAACATATTATCTTGTTAAGGGGAGTTACTCCTAATGGAAAAAATGCTATCCCTAAAATGTCTTATCTAGTAGATATCTTAACAGAAGCCGGTTTTCAACAAGTTCGAACCTATATTCAAAGTGGGAATATCATTCTTGAAAGTGATTTAGATTTAGAAGAAATACGAGAATGTGTTCATACTCTGATAAAGGAAAAAATTGGGGCCGACTTAAAAATGGTTATCAAGAACAAAAGTGATTTTAAAAAAATTGTCCAAGAAAACCCTTTTGGAGAACACTATCTTTATGACCGTATACACGTGATTTTTTATCAAGAATCTATTCAAAGCCTCCCTTTAGACAAATTGAAAATTGATTACGGTGAAGAAGAAATTTGTATTGGTAACCACTGCCTTTACCTCTATCTCCCTAGAACTGCTAAACAAAAGAAACTCCATACCAACTATCTTGAAAAGCTTTTTAATGTAGATTTGACCATGCGAAAACTAAATGTGGTAGAAAAATTATTAAGCAAATAGTGCTTGAATTTAGTAAAAATCGGAAGAATGCTCCTCCGATTTTATTTTGTCTGAGTTTGGACATAATAGGCAATCACATCTGATGTGTACTGGGCTGTTCCAGGTCCAAATTTGTCAATGTTTTCCTTAAATTCTGGGTTGTAGACGTAGCCTTTACCGATATAACCAAATACCTCAATAGAGCAGTCAAATCCATAAGTACGGATGGCTTGCAAGAGTTTAGCGGCTTCTTCTTGATTTTCGGTTGCTGTTACAGGTAGACCAGCTTGAAGATTTTGTGACAAGGCTCGAAAAACTTGGTTGAAGGCAGCCGTAGCTTCGTCTTCGTGACCTTTTTGGCGCTCCAGCGCTTGGTCCATGACTTCTTGTCCATATTTCTCTACCGCCTCTTGGTGGTATTTTTGATGGTCTTGGTAGTTAAATCCAGCAAATTTCTCTTGAATGCTCATTTCTCTTTCTCCTTTTTGTTCTTTAATGGTTTTTTGCAAGGTTGAAATCAAGGTATCCAGATGTTCCCTTTCTCGAGTCAAATAGTCCAACTGTCTGGTCAGATGGGGCAATAAATCTGTCCTTTCTTCCTTTAATAGCTCTGCTATTTTTTCTAAAGAAAAACCTAGATATTTGTAATAAAGAATAACCTGAAGGCGTTCCAAATCCTCCTGACTATAGGTTCGATAGCCATTTTCCGACTTTAAAGGAACCAAAAGTCCTATCTTATCGTAGTGGTGTAGGGTCTTGACAGAGACGCCCGAAAGCTGCGCAGCTTCTTTTATATGGTACATGATTTCCTCCTTATACTCAATGAAAATCAAAGAGCAAACTAGGAAGCTAGCCGCAGGCTGTACTTGAGTACGGTAAGGCGACGCTGACGTGGTTTGAATTTGATTTTCGAAGAGTATTACATTGATAGTATAACCCCTCCCCTTAGGTCAGAGTCAAGCGTTTTTGCGAAATTTTTTACTTTATCATAACATGAAAATGGTTTTCTTGACAGACCTTAGAAAACATGATAGGATAGTCAAGTCTATCAATCGAAAGAAAGGCTCATTTTGAGTACTGATGAGGCTATTTGCCAAGGGCAGTAGCTTTTTCTTTTGTAATACTAATTTTAGGAGTTTAACTATGTCTGAAAAATCGCAATGGGGTTCTAAACTGGGCTTTATCCTAGCATCTGCTGGTTCAGCCATCGGACTTGGTGCCGTTTGGAAATTCCCTTACATGACTGCTGCTAACGGTGGAGGAGGCTTTTTACTAGTCTTTCTCATCTCCACTATTCTAATCGGTTTTCCCCTTTTGCTAGCTGAGTTTGCCCTCGGCCGAAGTGCTGGTGTCTCAGCTATCAAAACCTTTGGAAAACTGGGCAAGAATAGCAAGTACAACTTTATCGGTTGGATTGGTGCCTTTGCCCTTTTTATCCTTTTATCGTTTTACAGTGTTATTGGTGGCTGGATTTTAGTCTATCTAGGCATTGAGTTTGGAAAATTGTTCCAACTTGGTGGAACGGGTGATTATGCTCAGTTATTTACTTCAATCATTTCAAATCCAGCCATTGCCCTAGGAGCTCAAGCGGCCTTTATCTTATTGAATATCTTTATTGTATCACGTGGGGTTCAAAAAGGGATTGAAAGAGCTTCGAAAGTCATGATGCCCCTGCTCTTTATCATCTTTGTTGTCATCATTGGGCGCTCTCTCAGTTTGCCAAATGCCATGGAAGGGGTTCTTTACTTCCTAAAACCAGACTTCTCTAAGCTGACAAGTGCTGGTCTCCTCTATGCTCTGGGACAATCTTTCTTTGCCCTCTCACTAGGGGTTACAGCCATGCTGACATATGCTTCTTATTTGGACAAAAAAACCAATCTAGTCCAGTCAGGGATTTCCATCGTAGCCATGAATATTTCAGTATCTATCATGGCGGGTCTAGCCATTTTCCCAGCCATGTCAGCCTTCAATATCCAATCTGAAGGGGGACCGAGCCTGCTCTTTATCGTCTTGCCTCAGCTCTTTGACAAGATGCCTTTTGGAACCATTTTCTACATCCTCTTCCTCATGCTCTTCCTCTTTGCGACGGTCACTTCTTCTGTCGTTATGTTGGAAATCAATGTAGGCAATATCACCAATCAGGACAACAGCAAGCGTGCCAAATGGAGTGTTATTTTAGGAATTTTGACCTTTGTCTTTGGAATCCCTTCAGCCCTATCTTACGGTATTATGGCAGATGTTCATATTTTTGGGAAGACCTTCTTTGATGCTATGGACTTCTTGGTTTCCAATCTCCTTATGCCATTTGGAGCTCTCTGCCTTTCACTTTTTACAGGCTATATCTTTAAAAAGGCTCTTGCAATGGAGGAACTTCATCTCGATGAAAAAGCATGGAAACAGGGACTGTTCCAAATCTGGCTCTTCCTTCTTCGTTTTATCATTCCTATCATCATCATCGTGGTCTTTATCGCCCAATTTATGTAATCAAAAAGGACTTGAGTAATGAACTCAGGCCCTTTCTTTTTTATGGATGACTAACAATCAATTCCAAACCTTGCCCTTCCAGAATCCAAGCTTCAACATCACTTGGTAGGATAAAGTGGCTGCCTTTTTGGATTGGATAGTTTTTTCCGTCAACAGTTAGCTGACCTTGACCAGCTAAGACACTGAATAAGGTGTAATCAGCTGTCTTCTCAAAATCAACTTTTCCAGTGATTTCCCACTTGTAAACTACAAAGAAATCATTAGATACAAGGAGAGTGGAACGCAAATCATCTGCTTTAACAGTTACAGGACGGCTATTGGCAGGCTCTCCAATGTTCAAAACATCGATAGATTTTTCAAGGTGAAGTTCACGCAAGTTGCCATTATCATCCTTACGGTCAAAGTCATAGACGCGGTAAGTTGTATCACTAGACTGTTGGGTTTCAAGAATCAAGATGCCTGCCCCGATAGCATGCATGGTGCCACTTGGCACATAGAAGAAATCTCCAGCCTTAACAGGAACTTTTGTCAGCAAGTCCTCCCAGTTTTTATCCTCGATTTGCTGGCGGAGTTCTTCTTTTGACTTAGCATTGTGACCGTAGATAATCTCTGAACCTTCATCCGCTGCGATAATGTACCAGCATTCTGTTTTTCCAAGTTCGCCTTCATGCTCCAGTCCATAAGCATCATCTGGGTGAACTTGGACGCTGAGCCAGTCGTTGGCATCCAGAATCTTAGTCAAAAGCGGAAATACAGGTTCTGGACGATTGCCAAACAATTCACGGTGTTCTGCATACAAAGTAGCTAGGTCTGTTCCCTCGTAACGACCATTGGAAACTTTAGAGACTCCATTTGGATGAGCTGAGATGGCCCAGTATTCTCCGATTTTTTCACTTGGGATGTCGTAGCCAAACTCATCACGTAGCTTGGTTCCACCCCAGATTTTTTCTTGCATAACTGATTGTAAAAATAATGGTTCTGACATCTTATTCTCCTGTCTGATTTTTCTCCCCTCATTATAGCAAAAAGCCAGGTCTAATTGAACTCTTTTTCCTATTATATAAAGTAGAGAGAAGATTTTATAAAAATAGTGAACAAATGTGCTCTACTCAATACTTGCACCATTGCTGGCAATGACATCCTTGTACCAGTAGAAGGATTTCTTCTTGCTCCGTTTGAGACTTCCTTGACTCGCATTATCTCGATCCACATAGATAAAGCCATAGCGCTTGTTCATTTCGCCCGTTCCAGCTGAAACCAAATCGATACATCCCCAAGTCGTATAACCGAGCAAGTCAACCCCATCTTGGTAAATGGCATCTCGCATAGCCTTGATGTGGGCCTCTAAATAAGCAATTCGATAGTCATCCGCTACATAGCCATTTTCATCTGGCGTGTCTATAACACCGAGTCCATTTTCTACGATGAACATAGGTTTTTGGTAACGATCCCAGATGGCATTGAGGGTGATACGAAGTCCCAATGGGTCAATCTGCCAACCCCATTCAGAGGATTCCAGATAAGGATTTTTGATAGAGGCAAAGACATTTCCAGCGGTCATATTCCTCACTTCTGGATCCCCTGAGGCCACTCGGCTCGCATAGTAAGAGAAGGAAACAAAGTCAACAGTATGATTCTTCAACAACTCTAAATCTTCTGCAGTCATTTGAATCTCGATTCGCTCACGCTCCCACTGCTTCTTGGCGTAGTTTGGGTATTCCCCACGCGCTTGAACATCAATGAAGAAGTAACTCTTGCGGTCTTCCTCCATGGCTGCCCAGTAGTCTCTTGGATGGGCTGTGTTAGGATAGTATTGCCCTGCAGCCAACATACATCCCACCTTATTTTCTGGGTCAATTTCGTGGGCAATCTTTGTCGCAAGAGCTGAAGCTACCAACTCATAGTGTGCAGCCTGATATTTAACCAGTTCTTGATTTTCTCCTTCTTCAAAACAGAGCCCAGCTCCCATAAAAGGGGCATGGAGAATCATGTTGATTTCGTTAAAGGTAAGCCAATATTTGACCAAACCCTTATAGCGGGTAAAGAGTGTGCGACAAAGTTTTTCATAGAAGTCTAACATCCGACGATTACGCCATCCACCGTACTCTTCAATCAAGTGCATAGGACAGTCGAAATGAGTAATGGTTACCAGAGGTTGAATTCCATACTTATGACATTCCTTAAACAAATCCTCATAAAAGGCTAGACCAGCTTCATTTGGCTCGGTTTCGTCACCCTTAGGAAAAATCCGAGTCCAAGCAATGGATAGACGATAAGTCTTAAAGCCCATTTCCGCAAAAAGAGCAATATCTTCCTTGTAATGATGGTACATATCAATGGCTTCTTTGGCTGGGTAAAAATAACCCTCCTCAAACGAAAACATCTTTTTCTGACCTGTGATAATGGCTTCACGATCTGGACCGATGGGGACGACATCCACATTCGCCAATCCACGACCTTCTAAATTATAAGCACCCTCACACTGGTTGGCAGCTGTCGCTCCGCCCCACAAGAAACCATCCGGAAAAGTCAGTTTTTCGGTCATAACTCTACTCACTTTCTTATTTGCTTGTTCATTTACTTATATTATAACTTATTCTGTAAACCTTTTCTTATAAAATACTGTGACATACTGATACTATTCTACTATTTAAGTTTATCAGATTGTTTTTTAAAAAATTATCCTCTAGAAAAAGTAAATAGCCTCCCCTGAAACAAAAAAGAAGACTGAAAACTAGTCTCCTCTGTTCCTTTTAAATCAAAGCTGTAATAACCGTCACTAGGCCAAAAATAATACCTGGTGCATTAGCTGCTGCAAGGGGGATATCTCTTTCTTTTTTGAAAAGACCGTAGTAAACCCAGAGACTACAGTTGATGGCAGCAACCAAGGGCTGGATGAAATTTCCTTTTTGACCAGCCAGATTGTTCATGATTTGTGGGAAGTAAGACACATACATCATAACAGACATAAAGGTCGCTACCCAACCTAAAATTTTCATTTGTTTTTCAGACATTTTCAAAACCTCTTTCATTTTTACTGAATCTTATTTTAAAATATTCTTTCAAAACAATCAAGTCTTTAAAACTTTTGTTATAAAGATATAAACTATCACAATCTTGTTATAAGAAAGAGGGAACAGAAAAAAGACCGAATTGCTCCGTTCTGTTTACTCAATCAAATATTAGAAAATGAATACTCCTTTTCAATGAATCGATTGATTGATGGTAAATAAGCCGTTAGAAATTATTGACAGTATCGAAATTTTCTAGTAAAATGAATTTTGTTAATACCTAAATGGTGTGTAGTTTTCTATCAACATAGTCAGGAGAAAAGGAACTTATGCTAAAAAAATTTAATGAATTGTCACTGAAAGATAAGGCTTATCTAATTGGCGGTTTGAGCTTATTAGTCATTGTGATCTCATTTGGTCTACTCAATCGTCAAACAGTAACTGTCAGTCTTGTCTTTACACAACTATCTGCTCCCTTGATTTTGGTGATTTTTACTTGTCTAGTAATCGGGATCATTGCTGGTAGTGCTATTGGTATTAGCTATCACCATAACAAGACTCAAGATCTGAGAAGCCGCATTGCTGAAGCAGAAGCGACTATCAATATAAAAGACAGGGAGCTTGTCCAGTACGAGGAACAGGTGCAACAATTAAAACAGGAAGCCAAACAATAAGTGTAGAAATCATAACCACCCGTGAAAACGGGTGGTTTTTTGTCTCGCACCTAACGGAGCGAGACGGACTGAAAGTCGCATAAATACAAAAAAGATCGAATTGCTCCGATCTTTTTAAGTTTCACTCCAAGAATGTTTAGATAAAAAATTTGATAATAGAATTACCTACTTCATACGATAAAAATCAATCACTAGACCAGCAGGCCCTTTAACTAATAAGGACTCTGTTCCCCAATCGGTTACAGTTGGTCCGTTTAAAACCTGGATACCAAGTTCTTTCAACCGTTGGTAATTCTGGTCTACATCCTCAACCTCGATATGAAGAATGATTCCTGACTGAAAATCTTCCAAAGGAATCAAATGATTTTGGGACAACATCAGACAGTGACTGCCAATCGTAAACTGAGCAAAACTGTCATCAACATAATCGGGCTTTTTATCCAAAATACGCTCCAAGTCAGCACAGACTTGGGGAACATCTGAAACGATAATATCTAATTGATTTAAATTCATTTACTATCCTCCATAAAAAGACCGGATTGCTCCGATCTTTTTAAGTTCCACGAAGGAATTATTTAATTGCGCGTGATTGCAATCCTTCTTCTTCCAAGAAGAGGCGGAATGGTACGAGTTCTTCTGCTTCGTATTTTTCCTTGAAGTCTTTGATTGCTTCTTCTGAGTGAAGTTTTGGATCCAATTCAAGTACTTCTACTGGAAGTGGACGGTGTGGAGTGATGCGAGCATCGATCACAACAGTTTTACCTTCTTTGTTGAGTTTAACAGCTTCTGCAACAACTGCATCGATGTCTTCGATACGGTCAACTGTAAATCCTACAGCACCTTGAGCTTCAGCGATTTTCGCATAGTCAGCATTAGGGAAGTCACAACCAAACAAGTGTTTGTTTGTGTCTTCGTATTTGTCCTTGATGAAGGCATATTTACCATTTGAGAAGACAACGTTGATAACTGGAAGGTCGTATTGAACGTTTGTGATAACGTCTGGGTAGCACATGTTGAATGCACCGTCACCCATGATGTTCCATACTTGGCGATCTGGATTGTCTTTCTTAGCAGCGATACCACCAGGAAGGGCAATACCCATTGTCGCAAAGAGTGGAGATGTACGCCACATGTTCTTAGGTGTCATGTGAAGGTGACGAGTAGATGTTTGAGTAGTGTCACCTACGTCGATTGAGTAGATAGCGTCTTGATCAGCATGTTTGTTGATTGCATTGTAAACTTGATACAATTGCAATTCACCCTCAGTTTTACCTTCGATTTTGTTCATGTAATCACGCCAGTTTTGGTTGTTCTTAACGTTTGCACGCCACCATGGAGTAGATTCAACTGGGTTCACTTTGTCAAGGATAGCTTTAGCTGCTTGACCTGCATCACCAAGGATTGAAGCGTCTAGGGCATGACGTTTACCAAGTTTGTAAGGGTCGATATCCACTTGGATGAATTTTTCAGTATTCTTGAATGCTTGGTAAACTTCAGCAAATGGGAAGTTTGAACCAAGGAAAAGAACTGTGTCTGCTTCAAAGACCACTTCGTTGGCTGGCTTCCAACCAACACGGTAAGCAGAACCTGTCAAACCTTCATAGTTCCATTCAAAGGCTTCAAAGTTTTTACCAGTTGTGATGATTGGTGCTTTGATTTTACGTGACAATTCAGTAATCACTTCACCAGCTTTAACACCACCGTAACCAGCATAGATAACTGGACGTTCAGCATTGTTCAAGATTTCAACAGCTTTGTCGATTTCAACTTCGTTCAAAGCAGGAGCGATGAATGAGCGTTCGTATGAACCTGAACCGTAGTATGAGTTTTCGTCAATTTCTTGGAAACCGAAGTTTACTGGGATTTCAACAACAGCTGGACCTTTTTTAGAAACTGCAGCACGGCAAGCTTCGTCAATAACTTTTGGCAATTGCTCAGCGTAAGCTACACGTTTGTTATATACAGCGATACCGTTGTACATTGGGTTTTGGTTCAATTCTTGGAAAGCATCCATGTTCAATTCGTTAACTGGACGTGATCCAAGGATTGCTAGGAATGGAGTGTTATCCATAGCTGCATCGTAAACACCGTTAATCAAGTGAGTCGCACCTGGACCACCTGAACCAACTGCAACCCCGATTGAGCCGCCGAATTTAGCTTGCATAACCGCTGCAAGAGCACCTGTTTCTTCGTGGCGAACTTGCAAGAAACGGATATCTTTGTCTTCAGCCAAAGCGTCCATCAATGAGCTGAGTGTTCCTGATGGGATACCGTAGATTGTGTCTACGCCCCATGTTTTCAATACATTAAGCATTGCTGCAGATGCAGTAATTTTCCCTTGAGTCATAATGATAACTCTCCTTCAAATATTTTTAAATCTACTAAAAAAGTTTCATATAATTCTTGAAAACGTTTCAGTAAATTTTACACTACTAATTTATCACATTTATTTTGACTTTACTAAGAATCTGCTCAGAAGTTTTTATTCTCTATTACAGTACAGTTTGAAAACGTTTTTAGCTTCTGTTTTATAATACTCAATGAAAATCACAGAGCAAACTAGGAAGCTCGCCGCAGGTTGCTCAAAGCACAGCTTTGAGGTTGCAGACAAAGCTGACGTGGTTGGAAGAGATTTTTGAAGAGTATAAAAAGCGAGCAAGCCCGCTTTTAGTCTATTTTACTAAAGTTTAGTAAGAGTGAACTGGTCAGAACGGATACAGAACTAAAGGCCATGGCTAGACCTGCCAGTTCTGGGTTGAGAGCCAGTCCAACACCTGAAAAGACTCCTGCTGCAATCGGAATTCCGGCGACATTGTAGATAAAGGCCCAGAAAAGATTGAGCAGAATTCGATTAAAGGTTTTCTTACTCATGTCAAAAGCACGAACCACTCCTAGGAGGTTATTAGTTGTCAACACCAAATCTGCTGACTCGATGGCAATATCTGTTCCAGCTCCCATAGCAATCCCCACATCTGCTACACTAAGGGCAGGAGCGTCATTGATACCATCCCCAACAAAGGCTACTTTGCCAGACGCTTGTAGTTTATGGATTTCATGAGCTTTTTCCTCTGGCAAGACACCTGCAATGACCTCTTCGATTCCGATCTGATCGGCAATGGCACGCGCCACACCAGCATTGTCTCCTGTCAGCATGACTGTTTTAAGACCTCGTTTTTTCAACTGACTGATGGCAAGCTTAGCATTTTCCTTAGGAATATCTTGCAGAGCAAGCAAGCCTTTGATTTCATTCTCAACAGCCAAGAACACAACTGTCTTAGCTTCTTTTTCCAGTTGTTCTAGTTTTTCCTGATAAGTGCTAGAAATATCCATGCCATCCAGCATTTTAGCATTTCCAAGCAAAACTTGTTTTCCATTGATTTGCCCTGAAACACCTTTTCCGTGCAAGGCTTGGAAATTTTCCACAGTGTGAAGCTCAAGTCCAGTTTCAGTCGCTCGCTTAACAATAGCCTCAGCCAATGGGTGTTGAGAAGCTTCTTCCAAGGAAGCTGCCAATCCAAGCACTTCTACTTCGTCGCCGATGATATCTGTGACCACAGGTTTCCCTTCCGTCAAAGTTCCTGTCTTATCAAAAACAATAGTTTGGACTTTCTGGATTTCCTGTAGAACCGTTCCATTTTTGAGGAGAACTCCCATCTTGGCACTGCGACCTGTCCCCACCATAAGGGCTGTCGGTGTTGCAAGTCCCAATGCACAAGGGCAGGCAATAATCAGAACTGCTACTCCATAGAGAAGCGAAGACACAAAGCTCGCTCCAAGCACAACTACACTATCCCTGAGCAAGACGAACCAAACCCAAAAGGTCACAATCCCTAAAATGACAACTGCTGGAACAAAAATCCCTGAAATTTTATCCGTCAAGTCCTGAATCGGCGCACGACTTGTCTGAGCTTTCTTCACAAAATCCACAATCTGAGCCAAAACAGTCTCTGAACCAACTTTTTCTGCTCTAAAAACAAGTGTTCCACTATTATTGATGGTTGAACCAATGACGGTATCTCCAACTGTCTTGTCCACAGGCAGACTCTCACCTGTCACCATAGACTCATCAATACTAGAGATACCTTCTACTACGACACCATCAACCGCAATCTTTTCACCGGGACGCACTCGAATCAGGTCACCTACCTTGACTTGCTCCAAAGGGACTTGAACATAGTTATCCTCACGCAATACTTCTGCTGTTTTAGCCTGCAAGTCAAGTAATTTCTCCACAGCTTGGGAAGTATTTTTCCGCATTTTCTCCTCAAAAACGGCCCCCATAAGAACGAAGAAGAAGATAAAGGCAGCACTTTCAAAGTAAACGGGGAGGCCAGCGAAGAGGGCAACTAAGCTATAGAAATAGGCCACTAGGGTTCCCAGAGCAACCAAGGTATCCATGTTGGCATTGTGCTTTTTAAAACTAGCCCAAGCACTTTGGATATAAGGACCACCTGCTACTAGCATAATCGGTGTTGTGGCTAAAAAGGTGCCCCAACGCATGACTTGGTGACTAATTCCTCCTGTCGACATCCCAATCATGAGGATTACAAGAGGCACAGTAAAGATACTAGTAATCCAAAAACGCTGTAAAAGTGATAGAGATTTTCGAGTCTTCTCAACAACTGTATAACTTCCCTTTTGCATCTTCATACCACAAGAAAATTCATGTTGACCTAATTCTTGAGGGGTAAAACGAATTGTCTTCTCTTCATCCACGCCGATTGGTTCCAAGAGGCCTTCTTCTTCAAACAGAATTTCCTTATAACAGTTTGAAGGTGTCAAACGGTGAAAGGTGATCTCAGCAGGAACTCCTTTTTGCAGTTGAATGTGGGCTGGATGGTAGCCTTTGTCTGCCGTGATACGGATTTTTTGAACACCATTTTCAAGACTTGCTTTTACAATTTCAGTCATATCATTCTCCTATTCTACAATCATCTTACCGTGCATCATATTCATGCCACAAGAGAAACCATACTCTCCAGCCTGCTCAGGCGTGATTTCCACTACATACTCTTCACCCATTGGCAGGTCCGCATGTACACCAAAATCTGGAAAAACAATTTGGTCCAGACAGGGTGAAGGATCCTTACGGTCAAAGACAATGCGGGCTGGCACTGATTTCTTGAGGATAATCAACTCAGGCGTATAGCCCCCCATGACTTCCACTCGAATCTCTTGGTAGCCGTTTTTTTGCTGGGCCTTTTGTCCAGATTTTTCAGGCTTTTTGAAAAACCAAAACAAGATAAACGCGATAAGGGCAATACAAATAATGGTTACAATACTATTTAACATGACGTCTCCTTTACATACAATTACATTTTACTTCTGTTACAGCGCTTGATTTCTTCTCAGAAATCACAGCTTCCAAGTCTTCCAAGTCAGTCTGAGTAAAATCACATTCAGCAATCAAATCAGCCAGCAAGTTCTTAATCCTACGGGAACAAACCTTGTCCTTGATATCTTGGACAAGTAAATCCCGACTTTGGTCCAAAGTTAAAAGTGCTGAATAAACAAAAGACTTGCCTTCTTTTTTCCGAGTCAAACACTCTTTCTCAACCAAACGAGCCAAAAGAGTTTGAATGGTTGACTTGGACCAGTCGAACCGCTCCGCCAGAACCCTGATCAAATCCATACTGGTCTGCTCTCCTTGCATCCAAATAATCTTCATGACCTGCCATTCTGCATCTGAAATCTGCATAATCACACCTCCTAAATCTACATTTGTCGATTACAGTTATTAGTATACTCTAAAAATCTACGTTTGTCAATTATGAAATTAATCTTTTCTTTGAAAAATAGAATTTTAACCATTTGATAAAGGATTTGCAGTCAAATCTTACTATATAAACTATGAAAATATGCTATACTAAAGAAAAAAGAAAACAACCACTAGGGGTGCGTAATGCTGAGATTAACGACTGTTAGACCCTTTGACTCAATCTAGGTAATGCTAGCTGATGGAAGTGGAAATGACAATGGGGACTAGCGGTCTTCTATTGCCTTTCTAAAACAGACTAGCTTGTTCTTAAGAATACAAACTTCAGTTGGTTGGGAGGTTTTAGATGACTTATTTACCCGTTGCTTTAACCATTGCAGGTACTGACCCTAGTGGTGGTGCTGGCATTATGGCTGACTTAAAGTCGTTCCAAGCTAGAGATGTCTATGGAATGGCCGTTGTGACCAGTCTTGTCGCTCAAAATACCAGAGGCGTTCAGCTAATCGAACATGTCTCAAATCAAATGTTGAAAGCCCAATTGGAGAGTGTCTTTTCGGATATTCCACCTCAGGCTGTAAAAACTGGAATGTTGGCAACTACCGAAATTATGGAAATCATCCAGCCCTATCTTAAAAAGCTGGATTGTCCCTACGTCCTTGACCCTGTTATGGTCGCAACAAGCGGAGACACCCTGATTGATACCAGTGCCAGAACCTACCTAAAAACAAACCTGCTTCCACTTGCAACCATTATCACTCCCAATCTTCCTGAGGCAGAAGAGATTGTTGGTTTTTCAATCCATGATCCTGAAGACATGCAACGTGCTGGTCGCCTGATTTTAAAAGAATTTGGTCCTCAGTCTGTGGTCATCAAAGGTGGGCATCTCGAAGGTGGTGCTAAAGATTTCCTCTTTACCAAGGATGACCAATTTGTCTGGGAAAGCCCACGAATTCAAACCTGTCATACCCATGGTACTGGGTGTACCTTTGCCGCTGTGATTACGGCTGAACTAGCCAAGGGCAAAAGTCTTTACCAGGCAGTCGATAAGGCCAAGGCCTTTATCACGAAAGCCATCCAAGACGCCCCTCAACTCGGTCATGGTTCTGGCCCAGTCAACCATACAAGTTTTAAAGATTAAAAAAACTCTCTAGTTCCCACTTTAAGGGAATTAGAGAGTTTTTATACTCTTCAAACTACGTCAGCTTTATCTACAACCTCAAAGCTGTGCTTTGAGCAACCTGCGGCTAGCTTCCTAGTTTGCTCTTTGATTTTCAGTGAGTATTAATTAACAAATAATATCATCCAACTTTGTTAAAAAGGCTTGCGTTTTTGCCTCTATATCCTCTGCCTGCATCAAATCACGCACTACAGCTATACCAGCTATTCCAGTGCCAATAAGTTGGTCAATGTTCTCTGACGTCAAGCCTCCAATAGCAACTACTGGAATGTCGACCCTTTGGCAAATTGTCTTCAAGGTTGAAATCAGCGTGATAGGCGCATTTTCCTTGGTCGTGGTTGGGAAAATGGCTCCTGTCCCCAAGTAATCTGCTCCCCCTTCTTCTGCCTCGAGGGCTCTTTTTACCGTTTTAGCTGTTACACCGAGTATTTTTTCAGGGCCCAAGACTTGTCGGGCAACCGAAACTGGCAGTTCATCGTCTCCAATATGCAGACCAGCAGCATCAACCGAAAGACAGACATCCAAACGATCATCAATGATCAAGGGTACCTGATAGGCATCTGTTATTTCCTTGACTTGTTTTGCCAGTTGATAATATTGATTGGTTGTGAGATTTTTTTCTCGTAATTGGACTATGGTAACTCCTGAACGGCAGGCTGTCTCAACCTTTTCAAGAAAACTTTCCAAGGAATCTTGGTAACGATTGGTTACTAGATAGAGTCTAAGTGATTTTCTATTCATAAACATCTCCTTTGATAGCATCTAGCCAGTTTTCATCTCTTTTGAGGAGCGAAAGCTGATTGAGTACTTGGTAACGAAAATCTTCCAATCCCATTCCTTGAACAACTATTCTCTCAGCAGAGATATTGAGATAAGAGACTGCTAAGCAAGAAGCTTCAAAGGCAGTTTTTCCTTGGCTGATAAAAACAGCTGTTAAAGCTCCAACCAAGTCTCCTGTCCCTGTTATCCAGTCTAATTCTGCACAGCCATTTTCCAGTACAGCGACCTGATTCTTCGAAACGATAAGGTCCTTGGGGCCTGTGACTAAGAATGACATACCTGGATAGGTCTGACACCAGTCTTTCAAGACTTGAAGTAAATCATCAGTTTCTTGATCTTTAGCACTCGCATCGACCCCAACTCCGTGGTGTTTTAAGCCAACAAGACTTCGGATTTCTGACATGTTTCCTTTAAGGACCGTAGGTCTATAGTCTAAAAGGTCTCTAACTAAAGTCTTCCGAATGACTGAAGCTGTTACGCCAACCGCATCTACTACCATTGGAAGACAAGCTTGATTTACATAAGAAGCTGCCATACGGATTGCTTTTTCCTTCTCAGCTGACAAATGCCCCAAATTGATGAAGAGTGCCTGGCTTTGCTCAGTAAAATCAAGAACCTCACGGGGATCATCTGCCATAACTGGTTTAGATCCCAGAGCCAAAATGCCATTTGCCAGCATCTCACAAGAAATCTCATTGGTAATACAGTGAATGAGGGAAGTTGTTTCCAGAGGAAAAGGGTTTGTCAATTCCTGCATCAGTCTATCCTTTCAGCAAAGAAATATCCCTGCACTTTTTTAAAGAATTCCTGCTTGATTAAAAATCGAAAGGCAATAAAGGAAATCGCTGTACCAATCAAGGTTGCTCCGAAAAATCGAGGAGTATAGATAAACCAGCTAAGCTTAGCAGCTGATCCTGTAAAGAGTACCATAACAGGATAGGAAATAATAGAACCAATAATACCTGTTCCCAAAATCTCTCCGAGAGCAGAATAGTGAAATTTTCGACCGTACTTATAAAAGAGACCTGCTAGAAGGGCTCCAAAAGTCGCTCCTGTTAGAGCTAAAGGCGGAATTCCTTGAGTCGTCATACGGATAAAGGCTGTCACTGTAGCCATAGCCAAGGCATAAACAGGTCCCATCATGATTCCTGCTAGAATATTGACTACACTGGACATCGGTGCCATTCCCTCAATCCGAAAGATAGGCGTAAGGACTACATCAAGGGCAATCATCATGGATAAAATGGTTAATTTGTGAACCTGTAATTGGTGCTTTCTCATATTTCTATTCTTCTCCTGTTTCTAAAGACTGTAAATCGCTTTTCCATGTCTGATGTTGGTAGGCCATTTCCCAAAACTTAGCTTCCATATGAACACTGATGTGGAAGGCATCTAGCATTTTTTTCTTGTCTGTCTCGTCACTTTCTCGATAGAGTTGATTGACCAGAGCCTCTTCCTCTCTAATCTGTTGCTCCAACTCATCCGTAATATAAGTTTCAATCCATTGTTGGTAGAGAGGATTTGGTGATGGTTTAAGATTAAGTGATTTGCCTATATCATGATATAGCCAAGGACAAGGCAGCAAGCTCGCAAAGGCAATACCCAAGTTTGGCTCTGCAAATTGCCGATAAATGTGAGAGATATAATGATAACAAGTTGGAGCGATTGGATGTTGCTCCATTTCCTGGTCGCTGATTTCCAATTCCTTGAAAAATTGTTGGCGGATAAACAACTCACCTTCCACTAGACTCTGAGCATTTTGTTTCAAGAGTCTTTTCATCTCTTGGTTTGAAGTCTTACCAGCCAAGAGGTGATAGGCTTCTGAGAAGGCCTTCAAATAGTAGGCATCCTGAATCAAGTAATAGCGAAAGATGGACGGTTCTAAATTTCCCTCTTGTAACTGTAATACAAAGGGGTGATGAAAGGAAGCCTGCCAAGCTTCCTTGGATAATTCCATCGCAATATCTGTAAATTCCATAATAACTCCTTTATAAAAATAGACTGCTTTGAAGTAATAAAAAGAACAGCAGGTAGATTAATTTTGTTTTTTTAGGAATATAAAAGGTCCGATAGTGATTTTCCAACTGTGCATGTTCGTCATATCCATGCGCAGATAGAGCTCTCAGATAAAGATGGCGCCATCTAAAGACCGTCATCAAAACCTTACTGTAAATCAGGGGCGACCAAAAATGTAGTTCTTGACCGCGTAATAAGCAAGCTTCCTTGAGGGACTTGATTTCTTGCTGAATAAGTGGGAAGGAATTGAATACCACAATCAAGGCATAGGCCCAAGAGCGTGATAACCCCTTTTGAGCCAAGTACAAGAGAAGCTCTTTTAGGGAAATAGAGGAAACAAAGACAAGGCCTATACAAACTGTCACAAAGGCCCTCGTTCCAAGCATGACTGCCTGCGAAGCATCTCCATGTAACTGAACTGCCCAGTAGTTAGCCAAAGATGGCAAAATGGCGAGCAGAATCATCCAAGCCAATACTTTAAATCGCCGGTAATAGAACATAAAGAGAATACAAAATGCGACTACCGAGAGATTAAGAGCAATCGAAGGAATGAAAGATGTTTCCAAGGATAAAATCAGCAAGAAGAGACTGATAATCGGTGTCTGGGTTGCTACTTTGACCATACTATCTCACCTCCCCTTGAGTATTGCTACTCTGAGATGTGAGTGGTTTGGTAATTGTCACTTTTTTCACATGACTGAGACCCTGACTAGTCATCTCAATCCAATAATCAACCACAGAGATCAAGGGATCTAAACGATGGCTAATGATCAGAAAACTTCTTCCCTGATTTCTCTCCTCCACAATCCACTTGCAAAAATAATGGCAGGCTCTATCATCCAAACCTGCAAAAGGTTCATCTAGCAAAATCACAGACGCCTTGCTGGTCAAGATGGTCAAGAGCTGAAGAATCTTTTGCTGGCCACCACTTAATTCATAGGGACTCTTATCAAATGCCTGCTCCAGATCAAAATATTGTAAAGCTTGGAGAATCCGCTGATTTCTTTCAGAGTCTGGACTATCTAATTGCAGTTCCTCTCGCAGACTGACTCTGATAAACTGCTTCTCAGCTTCCTGAACAACACCCGTCAGGTCACGATACAAACTCTTTTTCTTTTTCAGGACTGTCCCCTTCCAGGTAATGCGCCCCTTATACTTTTGAAATTGAAGAATAGATCGAAAGAGGGTTGATTTCCCGACACCATTATCACCCAAGATACAGGAAATCCCTTGGTAAAATGTGAAATCCGCAATTGAAAAGAGGGGATGCTTATCCAGCTCACAAGTTGTTCGATCCATATGGAATAGTTCTGGGCTAGAAGCAATCTCCTTTGAAACAGCCTGTGTCATTTCAGAGGCAGGGATTTGATTTATTTTCGTTAGTTGTCCGTCTCTTAGCTCCACCATATGGTCGATATAGGCTTCATAGTCAGATAAATCATGGTCGCACAAAATAACTGTCTTCCCATTAGAGGCCAACTCTTTTAGAATCTCCAATATCTCTATCCTACTCTTGCGGTCAATGGAAGCGAAGGGCTCATCCAAGAGATAGACCCTAGGATTCATAGCAAAGAGAACAGCCAAAGCAGCCTTTTGCTTTTCCCCACCTGATAAGTGATGGATGGGACGGTGCAAGATCTTCTCGCAGCGACATTGTCGAACCACATCTGCTATTTTAGAATCAATTTCCTGAACGGGATGCCCAATATTTTCCAAGGTAAAAATCAGCTCCTCAAACAAGTTCTCCATGGTAAATTGATGATTGGGATTTTGAAAGAGAATACCAACCGTCTGGACACGTTCGATGATAGAAAGCTGACTGACCTCGCTCCCATTTATCAGGACTTGACCGCTATAGGGAAGAGAACTGACTTGGGCAATCATTTGAAAGAGGCTGGATTTTCCTGAACCACTGCTCCCAACTAACAAGGTAAAGGCTTGCGCATGAAAAGTAAAATCAAGCGGCTCAGGGAAGATTGGTGACTGAATCGCTCGTAGTTCCAGCCCCATCTATGCCTTGCCTCCAGCTGCAAACTGGTGATAGAGTTTGACAATGGCACGAACCAAGATAGTACAGAAGAAAAAGACAGAAATAAAACGTACCACAAGCAAGGAAAGGACAAAAGGAAGGGAGAAGGCATAGTAACCTAACTTAATGTATTCATAGACAAAACTAACAAGCGTAATCCCAATACTATTGGCAGTTAGAGAGAGCCAACTTTCATAGCGATTCTTGGTTACGATAAAACCAAGTTCACTTCCCAAACCTTGAACCAAGCCAGACAAAAGGGCACCTAGACCGAATTGGCTACCATAAAGGACTTCAGCAAGCGCAGCTAGCACCTCTCCAATCGTTGCACTTCCGACTCTTGGAACAAAGATGGCTGCAATAGGGGCAGCCATACACCAGAGTCCAAAGAGGATTTCATTGGCAAAGGCCTGTAAACCAAGAGGTGCTAAAATCAGAGTGAGGATATCAAACAGATAGCCAGATCCTACAAAAACGCCACCAAAAAAGATAGACAAGAAAGCAAGTAAGATAACATCTTTTAATTGCCATTTTTTCAACATAAAAAACTCCTTTTTTAAAGAAAAGTGGGGTATTCAAGGTGAGCTACCTAAATGCTTTGTATCATCTTCATCCAGTTTCGTAAAAGAAAAAACTCTAATTACAGATAGGAATTAGAGTTCAGCTTACAAGATTAGATGGTTAGTTTCTATAAATACAAAACCATTTCACATTTCCCTTCGCCAGTCTTAACTGTATCAGGTTCAATGGGTATCATCTCAGCCTAAAGCACCCCAAATGTCTTTATTATTTAATTATATAAATATTATAACAAACGATTTATTCTAGTTCAAGAAATTGAACTGGGAAACACACTCTTGCACTCACAAAGATAGCAAGTCTTTCTTTTGCAAAAACCAAATGTCTTGTTTGATAGATTAGCTATTTGAACTGAATCTGGACATATCTTTTTAGAAAAGGAAAACTTCCACTTACTCAGAATCCAAGGATAGATACCTATTGTTCACTCATTTCCCGAACAGTTTTTTCTATATTTTTTGCATACGATATTGCTGAAATGATTGAAACACCGTCAACATTGGTCTTCATAATGTCTTTAATATGTTGCGTCTGTATCCCACCAATTGCAACTAAGGGCATTTGTGGCAATAGTTTTCTCATCAATTTAAGACCTTCATAACCTATAGCACCACCAGCATCGCCCTTTGACTGGGTATCAAATACAGGACCAACACCCACATAATCTACATATTCAACTTTTGATTGTTGAAATTCGTCCTCGTTTTTTATAGAGAGACCAATTATTTTATCTGGCATCAATTTTCTAATTTCATCAACACCGAGGTCATCTTGTCCTACATGTACGCCATCAGCGTCAATTTCCATTGCCAAATCTATATCATCATTAACGATAAATGGAACATTATATTTTTTACAAAGATCCTGTAGTTTAATTGCTAATTCGACTTTTTCTTTACCTTCTAAGGCTCCCTCCCCTTTTTCACGGAATTGAAATAAGGTTATACCACCTTTTAAGGCTTCCTCAACGACTGTATATAGATCTTTTCCTTGGCAAGTAGTCGTTCCACAAATAAAATATAGTTTTAGTAATTCTTTATGAAACATTTTACTTCACTCTTTTGAATTCCTTTACATCTTCATCTGTAATCTCGTATAAGGCATTTATAAATTCAACTTTAAATGTTCCAGGAAGATGTCCATTTGGACGTTTTGCTGCCATTTCTCCAGCGATATTGTAAACCAACATTGCAGTTTCTAATGATTTCAATTCTTGACCTTTTTCAAGTCCGATAAAGCTTGCTACCACTGCCCCTAATAAGCATCCTGTCCCAATAACTTTTGGCATCATGGAACTACCATTATGAATCGTTACCACTTCTCCATTTACCGCAATAGCATCCACTTCACCTGTTACTATTATAGGAATATTGAACTTCTTATTTGCTGCTAGAGCAATTTCATCAATATTATCTACTCCCGCACTATCTACTCCTTTAGACGCCACATTTATCCCTACTAAAGAGGCAATCTCGCCAGCATTTCCCCTAATCGCTGCTAGTTTATAATTGTTGATTAGATCATCTGCTACTTTTTTTCTATATTCTCCTGCTCCACAGGCTACAGGATCTAAAACTGCTGGGACATTATATTTCTCTGCAATTTTCAGAGCAGCTTGGTATAATTTCCAATTTTCATCTGTTAATGTTCCTATGTTTATTAATAAACCACCAGCATACTTTAACAAATCCTCTAAATCTGCTGGAAACTCACTCATGGCTGGTGATGCACCCAGTGCTACTAATCCATTTGCTGTGAAATTTTTTACTACATCATTGGTTATGCAAATGACCAAAGGTGCTTTTTCTTTTAATAATTTTAAACTTGTCATATTGAAATCCTTCCTTTTCACTTTATACGATCTACTGATTTCGATTTATCTCTATCTTTCGTTAAGAAATTTTTTTACATTGAATGATTTATGCTAAATGAAAATCAAAGAGCAAACTAGGAAGCTAGCCGCAGGCTGCTCAAAGCACTGCTTTGAGGTTGTAGATAAGACTGACGAAGTCAGTCACATATATAATCTAAGGTGAAGCTGACGTGGTTTGAATTTGATTTTCGAAGAGAATTACCTCATCAAATTTGTCAATATCCTGAACCTTCTCTAAGCGTCATAACCAATATCAAAAAAGGCTAATTCTAAAGCGACCGCTTGATTCCAGCGTTGCTGAAGTTCTGTCAAATCTTCTCGACCTTTTCCGACACGATTAAGTTCGTCAACCAGAAATTGAACCCACTCTGCAAAGAAAGGACCTCTGTGGAGATTGATCCATTCCGAATGAATATAGGCTTCAGGTAGAGCTAAATCTTTAGAACCCCAGTCTAAATAGAGACCTTCTGCAATGACCAACATGACCAAAAGATGGGCATAGTCTGATGATGAAACAGCAGAATACATTAAATCCTGAAAGGCTTTTGTTACAGGATGCAAGTTCACTTCCAGATAGTCATTCTCAGATACTTTTAACTCTTTGAAAGCCTTTTGGAAATAACCGTCTTCATCTGCTTCAAGAAAGCCTAATTGCTTGGCAAAACGAAGCTTGGATTCAAGCTGGTCTGCGTGGGCTACGCAAGCACCCAGCATGGATAAGAAGGCATCAAAGAAGTGATAATCTTGAATCAGGTAGTCTTTTAAGACCTTATTCTCAATTGTCCCCTCAAAAAGTTCCTTAACAAAACGATGATTGATTGCATCCTGCCAATCCTTCTGACTGCTTTTTAATAATTCTCCAACAGTCAAACCTGGCTCAAATGCATAGTCTTGTGTTTCCATATTTACTTTTCCTCTCTTTACTCGTTCGTAATCGACAAAACATCAAGAAAATCCTAGTTTTACTTGACCTTTTTAAAGAAAATCAAGGGCATTTGCAGAGAGCTACCTAAACAAGCCTATCCAGTTTGTATAAACAAAAAAGCTCCAATTACAATCAAGAATTAGAGTTGACTTACAAGATTAGATCGTTCATTTCGCCATACGAAAAAACGTTTCACATTTCCCTTCGCCAGTCTTAACTGTATCAGGTTCAATGGGTATCATCTCAGCCTAAAGCACCCCAAATGTCTTTATTATTTAATTACTGCACCAGTATAGCAAAAAATGAAAGCCCTAGCAAGATTTTTGATTGGAAAATATATTTATATAGATTTTGATATATTTTCCTTTATTAAAACACAAGCAAAAACCTCCACACTTAGTGGAGGCAAGCTGTTTTATCAATACAATTTTAAGTCACGTGGGTCAACTGGGAAGGTTGGGTTGTATGGGTTGTGACGAAGTTTGAAGTGTTTGACATCTTCAATGGTCTGAGTTCCAGACAATTGCATGACTGTCTTCAATTCCGCATTCAAGTGTTCAAAGACTTGACGCACACCGACACTACCGCCAAGAGCCAGACCATAGATAACAGGGCGGCCAATAGCTACCAAGTCTGCTCCTGAAGCCAAGGCTTTAAAGACGTGTTGACCACGACGAATACCTGAGTCAAAGACGATTGGTACGCGTTTGTCAACTGCTTCTGCTACTTCTTGAAGTGAGTCAAAGGCAGCTGGCCCACCGTCGATTTGACGGCCACCATGGTTGGTTACCCAAATACCAGAAGCTCCTGCAGCAAGTGAACGTTCAACGTCCTCACGGCATTGTGGTCCTTTAACGTAAACTGGTAATCCTGAGTATTCAGCGATAAATTCTACATCTCGTGGAGATAGGCGTTGTTTAGCTGATTTGTAAACAAAGTCCATTGATTTACCAGCACCTTCTGGTAGGTATTCTTCAACAATCGGCATGCCAACTGGGAAGACAAAACCATTACGTTTGTCCACCTCACGATTGCCCCCTACAGTAGCATCTGCTGTCAATACAATCGCTTTATAACCTTCAGCCTTCACACGATCCATGATGTGGCGGTTAATCCCGTCATCTTTACTAAAGTAAAATTGGAACCAGTGAGGTGTCCCTTGAAGGGCTTCCGTAATTTCTGGAAGGTCTACAGTAGAGTAAGAGCTGGTTGTATAGAGGGAACCAAACTCATGCACACCACGCGCAGTAGCCACTTCACCCTGTTCATTTGCTAATTTATGAGCTGCAACAGGCGCCATAATGATTGGTGAAGACAATTTTTCACCTGCAAATTCAATCTCTGTACTTGGATTTTCTACATTGCAAAGCGTATGTGGAACGATGAGTTTGTGATTAAAGGCACGGATATTCTCACGTAAAGTGAAAGTATCTTCCGCCCCACTAGCGATATAGCCAAAGGCTGCTTTAGGGATAACCTGTTGCGCCATTGGTTCCAAATCATAGGTATTGATGAAATCTACATGACCTTCTGCATTGCTTGTTTTGTATGACATAAAATGCCCTCCTTAATAAGTAAGCGTTTACTTTGTATATTACAAAAATATCATAACTCTTTTTTCAAAACTTTTCAAATATTTTGTTTGGAAATTTCATACTTTCAATCATTTTACAGAGATAATTAAAAATGATAAACTTTCTTACGTTATAGAAATTCAAATAATCTTTTCATTTTCTACTATAAAAAAGAAATCAGGTAATCCTAGTGACTACCTGATTTTCTATGTTTTAGGCATTTTGCCAATTTTCTTGGTCTTCTTTAAATCGTTTTAGGAGATCTAAGCCTTCTGGTGTGATGTAACCTTCTTCTTGAGCTAGGTGAATGAGTTCACTGTAGTTAGAAAGTGTTAACAGCTTAACACCAGCATCTGAGAAGTTCTTATCTGCTTTTGGCAATTGGTAGCTGAAAATCGCTACAACTCCAAGAACATCTGCTCCTTCTCGTTTAGCAGCTGCTACAGCTTCAAGAACAGAACCACCAGTTGAAATAAGGTCTTCAACCACTACCATTTTTTGACCTTGAGCTACGCGGCCTTCGATTTGGTTACCAGCTCCGTGGTCTTTTGGTTTGCTACGGATATAGGCAAAAGGCAAGTTCATCTTATCAGCAATGATAGCTCCGTGTGGAATCCCAGCTGTCGCAGTTCCTGCAATCACTTCTACATCTGGAAAGGCTTCTTTGATAGCATCTACAAAGCCATTTTCAATTAGGCTACGAGTTTCTGGATAGGCAAGAGTCACACGATTATCAGTGTAAATCGGTGACTTGATACCAGATGCCCAAGTGAAAGGCTCCTCTGGTTTAAGGTAAACGGCTTGAATTTTCAAGAGGTGGCTAGCGATATCTTTAGCAAGTGTCATGGTCTTCTCCTTTTGTTTTTCTAATCTATTTCTTTAATTCTAGTCTTGGTTCCATTCATCCTTGATAGCATGATAAGCTACAACAGGATCCTCAGCTTGGGTAATGGGACGTCCAACTACGATATAGTCACTGCCGATTTGATAGGCATCAGCAGGTGTCATCACACGTTTTTGATCTCCAACTGCAGCTCCTGCTGGACGAATGCCCGGTGTCAGACAAATAAAATCTGGATTAGTCGCCTGCTTAATGAGTTGCACTTCCTGAGCCGAACAAACCACACCATCCAAGCCCGCTTCAGCTGTCTTCTTGGCATAATGAATGACAGACTTTTGCAGGCTGGTTTGGATATTTTGAAACTCCTGCATCTGGGCTTCTGATGTTGATGTGAGCTGAGTGACAGCAATCAATTTGGCTTGTCTTCCAAGACCTTCACGCGCAGCCTTCATCATCTCCACGCCACCAGCAGCATGAACATTGGTCATATCCACACCAAGCTGAGACAAGACCTTCATGGCTGACTTGACTGTATTGGGAATGTCATGAAGCTTGAGATCCAAAAAGACACTATGACCTTGACCTTTCAAGTAGGACACAATCTCAGGCCCCGTTGCGTAATAAAGCTCCATCCCTACCTTTAGATAAAGGCTTTCTTCCTCTGGAAAATGAGCTAGAAATTCCTTGACCGCCTCAAAACTAGGAAAATCAAGAGCAATTACTGGACGATGTTCTCGCATAGGTTTCTCCTTTTACCTTTGCTAGTGAGAGAGTCTGGCCACAAGAAGCCACGAAAAAAGGAACCTGCCAACAGCAAGGTTCCACGAAAAATGGGTAGTCTCCACCCTTTCACCGTCTAACCTTAGCTGCCTCTCTGGACTGCTTTAAAGGTTTTTTACTATTCTATTATTTCTACTAGTACTTGTCAAGTAAAAACATGGTCACTAAAGAACTATGAGAGAAAAGGTAGACCCTAGCGACGCGATGATCGCTGGGTCGTCTGGTTTCGATTGCTCTCTTCCTCCAGCTTTTTCTTCTCCTCTTCCAGTTTATTCTGCTGTTCTTCCAGTCTTTTCTTCTCTTCCTCTTTTTGTTTCTTCTCAGCTTCCTTGGCCTCTTGTTTGGCCTTTTCCTCAGCCTCCATAATTAATTTATCCGCCACTGTGTAACTGTAAATTCCAGCTTCCATGTCAATCACACTCGGTTCTGACAATTGTGGCTTAATCTTACTGTAATATGGCAGTTTCTTACTCATTTCAGAAAGGGGAACCAAGACTTCGTCCGAATCATTCATAGTCAATCGAATTAAATCTGATGTCACCTTGCTTGGGGCTAGTTCCACCTTTTCGATGGCTGCTTTGAGTTCTGGGCTAATTTGAGCAAGTTCTGAGGTAAAGGTCTTGATTTGTTCGCTGTCATTAAAGAGAACTGATATATAAGTTTCTGGCAGACTCACCAAACTGACCGAACTGGTCTCAAGCTGACCACTTGAAAGAATTGGATAATGATTTTCTCCAGAAACATAGTAGGCCACAATATCATATTCCTTGACCTTGATAGTAAACTTGGTTGGAAATTGATAGACGAGCTGGGCTGATTCAACCCAATAGTTAGACTTGATCTGCTCTTCATATTTTTCCTTATCTAGCAGAAGGTTAATCGTATAATCTGAATCCTGAATGCCTGAAGCCTGTCGAATATCATCAGCTGTAGTTTGCACTGTTCCCTCAACACGAATATCCTTCATGGTCGCATAAGGACTAAGCAAATAAGCAGAGACAACCAATAAAATCAGACTGAGAAACAAAATCGAGATAGCCCGCCAGATATGAACTCCTGGAATTTTCGGTTTGACCGGTTTTTCCTTTACAGGCTTTTTCTCTATTTTTTTATCCCGTTTATCCTCTTTCTCTGTCTTTTTAGACTTTGGTTCTTCTTTGGCTGCTTCTTTTTTGACGTCTTCTGACTCTTCTACTTTTTCTTTGGCATCATCCTTAGCTGTTTTGGGGTCTTTTGGATCAGATTCACTCTCTTGGTCCTCAGTTGCATCTGACTTTTCAGATTTTGAAGCCATTCGTGCTTGTCTTTCCTTTTCCTTCTTCTCAGCTAGGGCCGCCTCTTCTTCAGCCTTCTTTTTTAGATATTCTTGGTTTCGTTTCTGCCATTCTGATAACTCTTTAAATTCTTCGAGGATTTCTTTGCCCTCATTTTTCTTATCTTTTGACATTTACTTTCCTTATGATAAATCTTTTTTCAACAATTGGTAAAAATCTGCTAGAGATTTCAATTCCTTGGAAGCCTTCATCTTAGCTTGGTAATCTTCCTTGTGACTTAGTAAGTGAGAAAGCTTCTCTTCTAAACTATCCAAGGTCAAATCGCTTTCTTGAAGCTCTTCTGCATAGCCTTTTTTTACAAAGTAGGCTGCATTTTCAATTTGGTCACCACGACTTGCCTCACGACCAAGTGGCACTATGACATGTAATTTTGCCATGGCCAAGAGCTCAAAAATCGTATTGGCACCACCTCGTGTCACAACAATATCAGCCAACTCCATCAAGGGTTGATAGAGACCGGTCACGTAGTCAACACGAAAAAGATTTTGGCTCAACTCATTCAGGCTAGAATCTCCAGTTAAATTGATAATATTATAGCGCTCTGTCAGTTCTTTCTTATGGTCTGTCACCAATTGGTTAAAGACACGAGCACCTGCAGAACCGCCGACAAACAGCACTGTTGGCAATTTTGGATTAAAGTGGGTTTGGATATCCACCAATTCATCTGGTTCTGGAGTTTTTTGATCTGAAACCTTGGTCACTGCTCCCACATGCTCGACCTTAGACAAACTTGAAGCTTGTTCAAAGGTTGAATACATCTTCGTCGCAAATTTATAGGCGATTTTATTGGCCAAGCCCATAGACAGGTCCGATTCATGAATAAAGACAGGCACTCCTGACACACGCGCAGCGATAACAGGCGGTACTGAGACAAATCCTCCCTTTGAAAAAAGGGCCTGTGGACGAAGTCGTAACATGATAAAGAGCGATTGGACAATTCCCCATCCAACTTTGAAGACGTCCAGCATATTTTGCCAAGAGAAATAACGACGCAATTTACCAGTCGCAATGGAATGGAAGGTTACATCTAGACCCGACTTGAGGATTTCTTGGTGTTCGATACCACGTTTATCCCCAATATAGTGGACTTCCCAGCCATCTTCGATGAACTTGGGCATTAACAAAAGGTTGAGGGTCACGTGTCCAACCGTCCCACCACCTGTAAAGACAATTTTTTTCATATTATTCCTTTAACTCCGCTACCGTGTCGATAAAGAGGTCGCCACGTACTTCAAAGTTAGCATACATATCCCAGCTGGCATTGGCAGGACTGAGAAGAACTACATCTCCTTGAGTCGCAAGCTCATAGGCCTTGCGGGTCGCATCTGCAATATCAGTCGCATCTACATAAGTCACACCAGCCTTATCTGCTGCCCGTTTGACACGTTCTGCAGACTGACCGAGGATGACCATCTTCTTAAGTCCAGTAATGTCTGGAACCAATTCGTCAAACTCATTACCACGGTCCAAACCACCTGCAATCAAAATGACCTTGCTGTTGTTAAACCCTGACAAGGCTTTTTGAGTAGCCAAGATATTGGTTGACTTACTATCATTATAGAATTTGATACCCTTGATTTCATCCACAAACTGGAGACGGTGTTTGACACCTCCAAAGGCTGAAAGAGTTTCTTTGATGATCTGGTTATCCACACCACGAAGCTTGGCTACAGCAATAGTCGCAAGGGCGTTTTCCACATTGTGGCTACCTGGAACTCCGATTTCATTCGCTGCCATAACAACTTCCCCACGGAAGTAGAGTTGACCATCTTCCAGATAAGCTCCATCAACCTTTTCCAGTGTTGAAAATGGTACAACGGTAGCTTGTGTTTTGCTAGCCAATTCTTTTGCCAAGTCTTGGTTAAAGTTCAAGACAAGAAAATCATCCGCTGTCATCTTGTTCTGGATATTCCATTTGGCTGCTACATATTCCTCAAAAGAACCATGATAATCGATATGAGTTGGCATGAGGTTGGTAATAACCGCAATCTCCGGATGGAATTCTTGAACGCCCATGAGTTGGAAAGAAGAAAGTTCCATGACAAGCGTGTCCTTGTCTGTCGCTGTTTGAGCAACCTGACTGGCAGGATAGCCGATATTTCCTGATAAGAGACCATGTTGTCCAGCAGCAGTCAAAACTTCCCCAATCATAGTCGTTGTGGTTGTTTTACCGTTCGAACCTGTGATACCGATAATTGGCGCTTCTGAAATCAAGTAAGCCAATTCCACCTCAGTCAAGACTGGAATTCCCTTCGCCAAAGCCTTTTCAATCATGGGATTACTGTATGGAATACCTGGATTTTTCACCATGAGGGCAAAGTCTTCATCCAAGAGTTCCAAAGGATGACCGCCTGTGATGACCTTGATCCCTTCTTCCAGCAAACTTTGGGCAGCTGGATTGTCCTCGAATGGTTTCCCGTCATTTACTGTCACAATGGCACCTAGCTTGTCCAACAAACGAGCTGCAGATTCACCAGACTTGGCCAAACCTAAAACAAGGACTTTCTTATTTTTAAATTGATCTATTACTTTCATGTCTCGAACTCCATTTCTACTCTTACTATTTTACCATTTTTATGGAAATAATTCTAAACGAAAATGCTCAGATTCAGCATTCTAACAAGCAAAAAGAGAGCCGAAACTCTCTTCTTTATCTTTTTTTACTTTTATGGACCGACATGAGGGTAATATCTCGCAAGCTAAAGTATGCTAGGAAGAGCATGGCGATTGCGATAAAGAATTCTGTCGGTAGCTGAAAGATTTGCAGAACAGACAACATCAGCAAAATCAAAAGTGCTACGAAAGCAAAGACGACAAGGACGATATTAACTGTCCCTTTAATGCTTTCTGGTGTCGCAAATACATAGAGTAGTAATAAGAGGATTCCTATGATTAAATAAACCATCTTTATCTCTTTCTAGCTCTTATTCAGCTGATTTTTTCTTCTTGTTAGCTTTCTCACGCTCTGCCTTGTTAAGGATTTGTTTACGCAAACGGATAGACTCAGGCGTTACTTCCATGTACTCATCATCGTTCAAGAACTCAAGAGACTCTTCAAGCGTCAAGATACGAGGTGTCTTGATAACAGCTGTTTGGTCCTTAGTAGCTGAACGGACGTTGGTCATTTGTTTTGCCTTAGTGATGTTAACTGTCAAGTCGTTCTCACGAGAGTTTTCACCGATAATCATTCCTTCATAAACCTCAGTACCTGGGTTGACAAAGATCGTACCACGTTCTTCGATAGACATGATTGAGTAAGTTGTAGCCTTACCAGCATCGATAGAAACAAGGGCACCACGGTGACGACCACCAATTTCACCTGGAATCAATGGCAAGTATTGGTCGAAGGTATGGTTCATAATACCGTAACCACGAGTCATTGACAAGAACTCAGTTGAGTATCCGATCAAACCACGCGCTGGAACAAGGAAGACCAAACGAGTTTGACCATTACCAGTTGAAATCATATCCAACATTTCACCCTTACGTTCAGAAAGGCTTTGGATAACAGAACCTTGGTATTCTTCTGGAGTATCGATTTGAACACGTTCAAATGGCTCACATTTGACACCATCGATTTCTTTTACGATAACTTCTGGACGAGATACTTGAAGTTCATAGCCCTCACGACGCATTGTTTCGATAAGGATTGACAAGTGCAATTCTCCACGCCCTGAAACCGTCCATTTATCTGGTGAATCAGTTGGGTCAACACGAAGGGAAACGTCTGTTTGCAATTCGGCCTGCAAGCGTTCTTCTACCTTACGAGAAGTCACCCATTTACCTTCTTTACCAGCAAATGGTGAGTTGTTGACCAAGAAAGTCATTTGAAGAGTTGGCTCATCGATGTGTAGGATTGGAAGAGCTTCAATTGCATCTGTCGGAGTAATGGTTTCGCCGACAAAGATGTCTTCCATACCTGAAACGGCAATCAAGTCACCCGCTTTAGCTTCTTGGATTTCACGACGTTCCAAACCAAAGAAACCAAAGAGTTTTGTAACACGGAAGTTTTTAGTTGTGCCGTCAAGTTTAGAAAGGGTAACTTGGTCCCCAACTTTAACAGTACCACGGAAGACACGACCGATACCGATACGACCAACGAAGTCATTGTAGTCCAAAAGTGATACTTGGAACTGCAAAGGCTCATCTGAGTTATCTACTGGAGCTGGGATATGGTCGATAATCGTGTCAAAGATTGGTGCCATAGTCGCTTCTTGGTCAGCTGGATCATCTGACAATGAAGAAGTTCCGTTGATTGCTGAAGCATACACCACTGGGAAATCAAGCTGGTCGTCATCTGCACCAAGCTCGATGAAGAGTTCCAATACTTCGTCCACTACTTCTGCTGGACGAGCTGATGGTTTATCGATTTTATTGACAACCACGATTGGGACAAGGTCTTGTTCCAAGGCTTTTTTCAATACGAAACGAGTTTGTGGCATTGTTCCTTCGTAGGCATCTACGACCAAGACAACACCGTCAACCATTTTCATGATACGCTCAACTTCTCCACCGAAGTCCGCGTGTCCTGGGGTGTCCATGATGTTGATACGAGTTCCGTTGTAGGCAACAGCTGTATTTTTAGCAAGGATGGTAATTCCACGCTCTTTTTCGATATCGTTTGAGTCCATAGCACGCTCTGCCAATTCAGTACGTGCATCAAGCGTTTCTGATTGTTTCAATAATTCGTCAACGAGGGTTGTTTTACCGTGGTCAACGTGGGCGATAATCGCAATGTTACGGATATCTTCTCTTAATTTTGTCATGATTTCCTCTATAATATTCAAAATTTATTTTCTAACTGAACGATTATACCATATTTTCAAGTAAATAACATAACTCAAGCAAGTGTAAATGTTTTCACTCTGCTTTTCTTTTCACGTCAAGCCTTTTCAAAGTATACAACTTATGATAAGATAGGCACAGTATGCGTTTAGATAATTTATTAGCCCAAGAAAAAATCAGCCGAAAAGCCATGAAACAAGCACTTCTCAAAGGGGAAATTCTAGTCGATGGTTGCCCAGCCCGCTCCCTAGCCCAGAACATCGATACAGGGTTACAGGAACTCCTTTTTCAGGGCCGAATCATTCAAGGTTATGAGCACAGCTATCTCATGCTTCATAAACCTGCTGGTGTCGTGACAGCCAACAAAGACAAGGAACTTCCAACCGTTATGGACCTGCTTCCACCTGACATCCAGTCTGATAAACTCTATGCCGTTGGCCGACTGGACCGAGATACGACTGGACTCCTCCTCTTGACCGACAACGGTCCCTTGGGCTTTCAGCTCCTCCATCCCCAATACCATATTGATAAAACTTATCAAGTTGAGGTTAATGGACTTCTGACACCTGACCATATCCAAGCCTTTCAAAAAGGAATTGTCTTTTTAGATGGCACTGTCTGTAAACCTGCTAGGCTAGAGATTCTATCTGCAAGTCCTTCTTTCAGCCAAGCCTCTATCACCATTTCAGAGGGAAAATTTCATCAAGTTAAGAAAATGTTCCTGTCAGTTGGTGTCAAGGTTGTCTCTCTCAAACGAGTTCAGTTCGGTGACTTTACATTAGCCCCAGAACTAGCAGAAGGGCAATTCCGTCCCTTGAATCCAGAGGAATTGGAAGTCGTTAAAAACTATTTAGAAAAAAGTGGATAAAAGAAAAAAGCTTTATGTTTAAAGCTTTTTTAATCTTCTTTAACTCATGTGTAAGATAATTCCAACAATCCAGTTAAGAGCAGAAAGAACAATCCCTACAATAGCTATAATTTTTTCTGTTTTATAGTCTAGTCCAGATTCTTTTTGAAGTGAGTTAGCAAACAATAAACTGGTAATACCTAAACCAATACCTCCCAACGGAAATAACAAACCAAGAATAATCGACAAGATACCCACAAAAAGTGGATTTTTTTTCTTTTCTTGCATTTTCTAAAAACTCCTTAAACTAAACACAAATGAATAATACCATAAAAATCGGCTTTATCAATTGGGTGAAAAATGTTAGCACTATATTATCCGGTTCTTGAACCGAGAAGAGTGGATAAAACAAAAAAGCTTTTAAAAATAAAGCTTTTTTTGTTAGAATCCTGATTAGTGCATCATTAAGAGGAGTCCTGCAACCCAGTTAATTACAGAAACTACAATTCCTACGATATTTAGAATTCGTTCTGTTTTATAGTCTAATTCAGATTCTTTTTGATGTGAATTAGCCAAGACTAGACCAATGATCCCCAAAACGAGACCTACGATTGGAGATAGCAAACCAAGAACGATAGATAGGATACCTAAAACAAGGGAAGATTTCTTCTTTTCTTTCATATTATAAAACTCCTAAAATTATTACCACTAAATTATATCAAAAGAAATATGTTTTGTCTATATAATACTATACGTTTTTTCATCATATTAATCATAGCATTCTCTCAAAGAAACGTCCACTTGTCTACCCAAAACGGAACTTAGTTTGAGAATTTAGCTTATGTTAATTAGTCTTCACTTTTCCATTCCAAGAATCCAATCCATAAGAAAGAATATAAATCTCAGAGAAACCTTGCTTTTTCAGATAGAGCGCTGCATTTGTGACACGTTGCGCACGTTGATTTTCGTAAAGAAGGACAGGTTTCTCCTTACGAAGGGCTACAAGACTAGTCTTCAACTGACTTGAAGGAATATTGCGTGCACCAAGGATATGTTTTCTGTGAAATTCAGCTGGTTCACGCAAATCAATCAATTGACCCGTACGAATCAAGGCTTCAAACTCCTCATTGTCTACGATTTTAGCCGCACGACGAATACGGAGATAGTTAAAGCCCATCCACGCCAACATTGCTAGTATAAGTGCCAACAAAATCCAAGTAACCATTAGTTCATTTCTCCATTTTTCTCAATATAATCCAATTCTACCTTGTGCTCTCTGCGAAGAACCGCTTCTGCTTCTAGATAGTCTAGTTTGTCCATCAACCCTGCATCGTAAATCCGAGAGAGTTCCAGCTTCATCAGTTCAATATCATATAAGCGTTTTCCCATGTAAACAATAATACCAAATCGTTTGAGGAATTGCTGCACATCATAGAATGTTTTCATAAGACTCATTCTAGCAAAATTTTATGTTTTTTTCAAGAAGAGACTCACACAATGCTCCTGATTTTCCTATCTTCCTTGGCGATTCTGACGCAAGTGTGGTACAATAAAAACATGAGAATTCAACAATTACATTATATTATCAAAATCGTCGAAACTGGCTCCATGAATGAGGCAGCCAAGCAGCTCTTTATCACCCAACCGAGTCTTTCTAATGCTGTTCGAGATTTAGAAAATGAAATGGGTATTGAAATTTTTATTCGTAATCCTAAGGGTATTACCTTGACCCGTGATGGCATGGAGTTCCTCTCTTATGCCCGTCAGGTTGTCGAGCAAACTCAGCTTCTAGAAGAACGCTATAAAAATCCTGTCGCCCACCGTGAACTCTTTAGCGTTTCGTCTCAACACTATGCCTTTGTGGTCAATGCCTTTGTCTCTCTGCTCAAGAAAAGTGATATGGAGAAATATGAGCTCTTTCTTCGTGAAACTCGGACTTGGGAGATTATCGATGACGTCAAGAACTTCCGTAGTGAGGTCGGTGTCCTCTTCTTAAACAGCTACAACCGTGATGTTTTAACCAAAATGCTGGATGACAACCACCTGCTAGCTCACCATCTCTTTACAGCTCAACCTCATATCTTTGTCAGCAAGACCAATCCTCTGGCAAAGAAAGACAAGGTCAAACTAGAAGACTTGGAGAACTTTCCTTACCTCAGCTATGACCAAGGAACTCACAACTCCTTCTACTTTTCAGAAGAGATTCTCTCGCAGGAATACCACAAAAAATCTATTGTAGTCAGCGACCGTGCCACTCTCTTTAACCTCTTGATTGGTTTGGACGGTTATACCATTGCGACAGGAATTTTGAACAGCAACCTCAACGGAGACAATATCGTTTCCATCCCACTGGATATTGATGACCCAATTGAACTGGTCTATATCCAGCATGAAAAAACCAGCTTGTCTAAGATGGGTGAACGCTTTATCGACTATCTACTAGAAGAAGTCCAGTTTGATAGTTGAGAAATCAGCAAAATTTTATTATAATAAGCAAAAAAACAAAAGGAGATAAATATGAAAAAAGTTATACTTGCTAGTGTTGTTTCCCTATCTATTTTAGGATACACTCAAGCAACTGCTCATGCTCAAGAAAATAAAGCAGAGGGAGTACGAGAAAATGTAACAATTCCTCACTCAAGTACTTCAAAAATCGAAAACCAAGAAAAATCGAAAGAGAAGGTTGAAAAAACAGACAATTCTTCTAAAGTTAATGACAAAGAAGAACAAATCGAAAAAAACTCCCGCTAAAGCAGAGGAGAAAGCGGAAGTAAAAAAAGAAGAAAAAAAAGTTGAAAAAGTCAAAGAAGGTTGGCAGGAAGAAAATAATAACTGGCGATTTTATGAACACAATAAACCTGTTATCAACTGGAAAAAAATCCAAGGAAAGTGGTACTACTTCAACAAAGATGGAAATCGACTAAGCAATACAACCTTTGATGGTTATGTATTCAATAAAGATGGAGTGATGGCTGAGAACGGTTGGAACTTCATCAATGGAAAGTGGTACTTTGCTAGTTCTTCAGGAAAAATTTCTCAGAATAAATGGGAAAAAATTGCTGATTCTTGGTATTACTTCGACAAAGATGGAATCATGCTTAGTAATACTACTTTTGACAGCTACTTACTGACCAAAAGTGGTGCTATGGCCACAAACGGCTGGGCAAAAATCGACCAAAATTGGTACTATGCAACATCCTCTGGAAAAATTTCTCAGGACAAGTGGGAGAAAGTCAATGGTTCTTGGTACTACTTTGATAAAAAGGGAATCATGTTGAGCTCAACTACATTTAAGGGCTACCTATTTAATAATAGTGGTGCTATGGCTGAAAATAGCTGGGTAAAAATTAAAGATACCTGGTTCTATGCGAACGCATCTGGAAAATTTGTCCAAAACAAATGGGAAAAAATCAGCGGTTCTTGGTATTCTTTTGCTCAAGATGGAGCTATGTTAGCCGATAAATGGTCGGGAAGCTATTATCTAAAAACCAATGGGGCTATGGCTGATAATGAATGGATATTTGATAAAAATTATAATAGCTGGTTCTTTTTGAAGCATGGTGGAATGTATGCATCAAAAGAATGGATTGGAGCTTATTACCTCAAAGCTGGTGGTTATATGGCTAAAAAAGAGTGGATTTACGACGACACTTATAAGGCCCGCTACTACTTAGATGATAATGGACATTATATTTCCGGAACTTACAAAATTGACGGTAAAGATCATCTGTTCCACAAAAATGGTCAATGGATTTCTGAGGTCTCAAAAGAAGTTGGTTTTGTAAAAGGCCAATACAGTAAAACCATCTTTTTGGATCCTGGACATGGGGGAAGAGACTCAGGTGCATACTATTACAATATCGCTGAAAAAGACCTCAACATGCAGGTGTATCGTAAATTACGCAAAAAGTTAGAAGAACTTGGCTACAAAGTTCTCACTTCACGTGATAGTGATATTGATGTAGATTTTGTTACAGAACGTTCTCGTATGGTTAACAAGACTAACTCTGATATCTTTATTAGTATTCACTTCAATGCGACTGGTAGCGCCTACTCTAGAGCTAGCGGTATTCAAACCTATTCCTATAGTGATGATCCTGATTATCCAAGTAAAATCAACCCATACTGGCATAACCATCCTGACCGTATGAGTGAGAGCAAGCGTCTTGCAGCCGCTATCCACTCTTCATTGTTAGCTGAAACTGGTGCTAAAGATGCTGGTTTATTGGAAAGAAGCTTTGCCGTTCTTCGAGAAACTGCTAAACCAGCCGTCCTCCTAGAGCTAGGTTATATAGATAATTTCGCTGAAAATCAACAGATTCGAGATAGCCACTATCAAGATAAGCTTGTAGCAGGTATCGTGAAAGGAATTCAAAAATATTACGCTGGTAAGTAAAAAAGGGTCTCGAGAAATCTCGAGGCCTTTTCTATTTGTCTTCTTTTGTATCTTTATCAGGAAAGAGGTATCCAATACCAATGCAAGCTAGTACGCCCGCTCCAATTACCAAGCCACTTGAAATTGGCAAAAGGTCTAAAATTGCATTTGCAATGATAAAAGCAATAATTAAACACATCAGACTAGCCTTGTAGTCTTTTTTCAAAAAATTCTCTAGAGTGAAAAAGAGGAACAGTCCTACCGGAATCAGTGACCATAGGTTGACATCCAAACTTGGCCATCCAACAGAAGCAAAATACAAAACCAAAGCTGAAACTAGCAAGAATCCAATACCTAATAATTTTTTCATTTTTATCTCCAATTTCTTTTTTAGGAACTTGAGTTATCTGATATCGACCCTTCACGTCCCTTACAAAAATCATTATAGCAGAGGTCAGTTTCAAGAACAAGTTCTTTTGCCTATCTGGTCTCTATATCAGTCTAAGTGGTTGAAGTGTTAAGATAAAAGAAAAGAAGCCCTAATGAGCTTCTTCATTCTAGCGATTGCAACAGTATTTCTGAACTAAAACAATCGAAAGTTAGATTCTAAACTAGTTTTCTCTAGTTATTATTTTTCTTTTCCTTAGATTCTAGAGAAGTTTTGATTGCTTCGCGTTCAGCCTGTAGTTGAGCTAAATTCTTCTCCTCTTCCTCAAGTTTACTAGTATCTGGCTTTACACGATAATAAACATCTTCTGGTCTTGACAACATCGCTTCATACTGCTGTCCTGCAAACAGTCTATCCTCGTCATGATTGCTTTTATCTGTTAGTTTTCCATCATCACCAGGTTGCATGACAACTCCACTTGGTACGGCAACTACCACAAATCCTCCAGCGACAGAACCTTTAGTATGTGCACTTAGACTTTCAATTTCTTTAAATTTGGAATCTGAACTTCGATTTTTCAGATGAGAGTAACTATTGTCCAATTCAACAGTATATTCAAATTTTTGACCATCTCTAAAGCTAGTTATATAAATTTCACCAGACTCATTAATGACATATTCATTGCCCGACGGTGTACGCCATGTGCCTTTCAAACTAGATAAATCATTATTTCTTAGTGCTTCAATATCCAGTTTTGGAACAGCAGTTTCTTCTTTTAGCTTACTAACAAGTACTTCTGCTTCAGTAATCTTGGTGTCTAAATCAGTCAGTTGATCCTTGAGTTTCTGAATTTTCTCTTGCTTATCTTTATCAGACTCATCTGTTTTTCCTTGGATTGTAGATGTTTGACTTGTTGACTCTTTCGTTGAAGTTACAGACGATACTGGACTTGACTCTTTATTTGCCTTATTAGATGAGAACAAGAAGAGACTTGCTAGGATTGCAACAACCAAAAGACTAATGGCAATGCCAATATAGACTTTTATTTTAAAAAACTTTCTCCTAATTGTAGCTGGAGAAGATCCTTTCACTCCCTTCGAGACAGTTGTTTTAGGATCATTTTCCTCTTCAAAATTTTTCTTAGTCATAGTATTCCTCCCATTTTTCACTATATTTTAAACAAATTCACAAAATTTGTCAGTATCCATGAATGGAAGGATTTTCAAAAGAAAACCAAGCAACTAATCCTAAAATATTGGTATCAATAGAATCATACATTAAACTCTATATCGAGTTTATTAACATAAATTATACCATAATTTTTAAGAATTTTATATATTTTTATAGTCTAACTATGATAATCAAAGGTAGCTATTCTTTCGTATTATTCACTTATATTTATAAAAATTATAATAGGCGTATTTACTTATCATATTGCATATAGACTATACTTAAAATAAATAACCAAAAAGTGATTAAATCAAGATATTATTTCACGCTTGTTAGGATTCAATTTGAGAAAATTAGTCTGTACTTCATCAAATAAATCTTGAGTTTTTACTACAATTGTAAAAGCACAATTTTTAATATATAGTTCGATACCGTATTTTGTGAAATTGGTAAAATTCAAAAAATCTTCTTATCTGTAATAAGAAGATTTTTTGTTATCTAAATGAAGTCCATTAATACATTCTAAAAGAGTATAATTATCAATGTAAACTTAAGAATTAAGTATTAAATAGTAATTGTCAGCAAACTGTTTAACCATCACAGTATCTAATCTCAACACATAAACATCTTTTCTATAGATTTTGTCTTAATCTTGATCTTTTTTCTTCAATCCAAGAAGCGCTCCTACTATAAACAATATTCCAGCAATGAATGGTGTAAGAACTGCTCTAACTGTTCCGGTTTTTGGCAACCTATCAGAATGGTTAGTATCCGACTTACTATCAATGTTAGTATGTTTATTAGCTATGTTCGCTTGTTTATTAAGATAGACTTCCTTCTTATTTTCAAAGTTTTTATCAAGAACTGTAGTTGTAACATCCTTAGTTGAATCAGATTTTTGTGAATGATTTGCTCTTTGTAAGTCCTCTCTTCTATGACTTTGATTTAATTGACTAGGATTTACCTGTGGGTTGTCTTTCTTTTTGGATACATCAAAAGTAGGTTTATTTTCCTCCTCCTTTTTCTCCTCTATTTTCTTGAATACAGGTTTTATAAGGGTATCTTTTGACACATTAATAACATAACCAGCATCTTTTTTCCCTTCGAAACCAGCAATTTCCCAACCATCAAATTGATAGCCTTCTTCTAATTCACCCTTATAGACAGGTAAAATGAAATCTTCTTCCGCCACTATCGTTGAACTCATTTCTTTTCCATTTTGAATGGTCACAGTTACTGTATGAGGTTTTAGTTCGCTTACCTCACCCGTATCTTTGTTTAAAATGAATTCTTTTACGGTTGTATTTCTTGCAAAATCTTTTACAAGAATCTTAATGTTTAGTGTCTTATCTGCTATTTGTTTAATATCATCAAATGATTTGTATTCTTTTCCATTTACATAAATATGTTGTTCTTGAATCTCACCATCGAATCCATTATTTCTTTTATCATTGATATTAAAGACTACAGATTTTCCATTAGCATATTCGATCCTAGTATTTCCCTTAGGATCAATCTTTACTTCTGGTTTAACATTATCATATAAAAATTGATAGTGTACTCCAACCGCTTTCGCATTCAAATCGCTATATCCAGTTCGAAGATAAACATTTCCATCCATGTCTGTTACCTTATCTGGAAATCCATTTGCTTTATAGTCTTTCATTCCCCAGTCCATGATGTCACCGTCTTTAACATTAAGCTTAATGTTAAAATCTCTAGTGTTATCAATGTGTAAATCTCCATAGATTAAATAATTATCTACAACTGATTCATTAACTCTCAACTCCCAGTTGAAACCACCCTTATCAGAAATCTTACCTCTTAAATAGAATTCTGGATTTCGTACATAAATTTTATTAGATTTAGATGGATTAAAGTAGTTCTTGTCCATTGAAAGATTTACTGGTTTTGCATCAATAAATAACGTAGAGCCATCTTCTTTTATAGCTTCTACATTGGATTTATCCTCCCCAGTGTACTCTTTACCATCCTTACCAAATAATACCAATTTAGAAGAATCTGTCACAAGATTTCCATCTTTATCGATTGCTTCCCCTTTATCATTCATTTTAAATGTAAACACTTGATACCTTACAATGTTAAAGCCGTCCAAAGCCGACATTAATACTGATTGAGTACTTCTTCCATCTTCAACATTTCTACTATCAGCATAAATTATTTTTTCTGATAAAACTCTTAGATTAGGATTGGCCTTTTGTATTTTTGCTATATCTTCCTGGCTATAGACTCCATTTCCTTCTAACATGTCCGTTTTTCCAGGATTATAGGTAGTCACTTTTAGTGCATAGCCTTTTCTTAGAATGATGTTATCCTTTAATAGATATTGTTGTTTTTCCGAATCAGAATAGACCTTCCCTGTTTCCATTTCCGTTAAATTGGTTGGTTTATTTTTTGAAAGATCTCCTTCTCCTAATTCTATTACATTCCCATAACTTGATGCATAGGGATATTCTGTTTTAGTTTCCTTATTTTTTTCAGGCATTCTAATATTCGTTTCAGCTTTTATCTGATCATCATCTTTAACAAAGAATCTCATATCTCCTGCAAAAGCTAATCCATCCACAATATCATTAATATTAGCGTATAAATCAAATGTCATCGTTTTTGAGTGGGAATCATACTTAGTCGTTTTGATTTCTATAGATTTATAGTTATTTCCATAATATACCTTGGCATTTTTAGAAACATTACTTATCTTTCCAAGAATTTCAAAGTGTCCATCTTTAGACGGGCTTAGAACACCATAAATTTTTGATTTGATTTCGTCAAGTTTTTCAGTTTCATATTGTAAGGCACTACCATCGTCATACGCAATGATATTTCCCTTATCATCGTATTTATAATCGTATTCTTCTGTCCTCTTACCAGTTTCACTTGTAAAGTCATCAACTTCTCTAAATTTCTTTTTAATGAGTTTCTTCAAGTCTTTACTTTCAAACTCTCTAATTGTTGAAATAGTTTTATGAATAGTCAAGCTAGATTTTTCTTCGATAGACTCTTCATTGTCTTGATGATGTTCTACTTCAGTTGCATCTTTTTTAAGACTATCCTCTTTTCTATTTTCTAAATTTTTAAATTTAGATTCGGCAATCTCGCCAAGCTTTTGGTATTTAGATGAATCTTGATCAGGATCTACTAGATAATAGGAAATCATCCCCTTTTCATCAGCATGATCAGCAAATTTAATTCTATGAATCTTTGTAAAATTACTAGAGCCATCTAGTGCAATGATTTCAATGATTTTTCCTCTTAAATCTCCTGCACCTTTAATTTCATAAATGGTATTTCCGTCTTTGTCAAGTTTTCTATTTCTTCCTTGACCCTCACCTGCATAAGTTACTTCAAGATTTTTCTCAACCTCTCCATCTTCATTAACAAGAGCGGCTCCTGCATACCAAACTTCGTTGGCAATCTCGTCAAATTTTTCAGGATGTTCTTTTTGATCTCTAGCAAATAAAGTTTCATTCTTGTATTGCTCTTTTACCTTGTGATAAGTATCCTTTGTGATCAGCTTAATTTTTTCAGGATTCGAAAAATCAATCGAAACAATCTTAGGGGCTGTGTTATCAATTTTTACAGGAATATAGGAAACCTGCCATGGATAATCTTTAGTTAATCTATATTTAAATTTATAGAAATATTGACCTTCCGCAATCGGTTCAAATTGACCTCTTATCTTAGTAGCAGGATCTTTAGTATCCTTGCTTTCTGGTGCATTTTCTTCTCTACCTCTAGGGTTATAAATGAGTCCATCCCATTTCAAGTCACCCCAAACTTTTAGTTTAGAAGATTTGATTCCCTTTGCATCATTTCTCTTAGAGTTCAAAATTCCTTTAATAAAGTGTTCTCTCGAAATGACTTTTAAGTCGATTTGATTTTCTCCCTCTTTATTTGTATTCACTATTGAAATCAATCCTTCTTCTGCACTTCTTAATACAAGTGGAGAAGGTGTTAATCCTCTCTCAAGTTGAGCATCTTGAGGATTTCCATTTGAATCTAAAGGATAAATTTTAGCAATCTTAGAACCACTTGATGATGGTGCGTTGATCCCTTCGTTATTGAAAGCAAATAATTCTGGATTTTGGTCTAGAGATGTTGTATTTTTATCTTTTCTATTTTGTATAACTCCTGCTGGATTAAATTTATCTATACCATGTTCTCCACCAATCCCCTTATTTAAGGTTCCTGGAATTTTCGGTTTACCATCATCATCATAACCTTCCATTGTTTTTGATTTTGAACCTTCTTCCCAGGCCCATTTATCAAGGATTGGCTCTTTGTTCCAATTTCCAGCAAATCCCATTAGAGGCATCGATAAAGAAGGTTGGAAGTTTATTTTCTTCCCGTTGGAGTTCAGAGCTTCCATTTCTTCCACTGATTCAAAATGAATAAATGATTCTACAAATTTATTTTTGTTTTTAGCCTCCCCAACATTTATAACCGCATTTAAATCAAAGCTAGAATTTGGGCCTATAGTGAAAGTGTCATGCTCAAATGTAATATTTGCTCCTTTGACTTTTTCTGGGTGGATTTCTGGAACAATTTGCTTCCCATCTGGTGATTTTTCGTCTTTATATGTTTCATCCAGTTTGAGTCTGTCAGTTAGAGCATCTGTAGTTACAGTTGATGCTGAAACTTTAAAGGTCAAAGGTCTGTTTGATGTATTGTGAAGCTTAATTGTAAAATATTTTTTATCTCCTTTTATTTCTTTAAGAGAAATAGAACCATAAGAATTTACCAAGCCTTTAGAATCCGTGTTTTTAAAAGTCGCTACAACTTCATTTCTCAATGCATTGGCCACATTAATTAGCCCTGCCCCCTGTTGTCTAGGTGAGGCAAAGTATTGACTTTTTTCTTTCCAAGACGTTGCATCCATCATAGGACGTGCAGTATTTTGTAGGGCTATTTTTGTAAGACTTGTAAGATCTATTTTGTCATCTCCCTTAAGATTTTTCAATACAGGTCTTTCAAGCATTTCCTTTAACTTTGGTCTAATCAAAACAGTAGAAGCTGCCACGATTGGAGTTGCCATACTAGTCCCTGACATATAACCATAAGTTGATTTACCATTAATGACATTGAGAGTGGATTTAATATTTTTACCTGGTGCTGAAACATCCGGTTTTAAAAGTAAATCTGTTCTTGGCCCCCAAGATGTAGACCCTGCTGGGACTATAATATCTTCTTTATACAGTTCTTTGTCGGTGTCAGGTGCAAACTTAAAGTCAATCTCTTTTTCGTCACCTACATTCGGTTTATTAGAATTATAGCTTGCCATATCAATTGGATAGTATTGCTCCAATTTATCTTTAAAATCTTCTTTATTATTTCTTTTAACTTTAGTTTTTTTATCAGGGTTAATCATGTTCCATAACTTTACACCATCATCTCCTGAAATTGAGAAAACTTGACTAGTAGTTCCTTCATCCTCCTCATATCCCATAGCTGGAAGCTCTGTCCAATTATCTCTATTGTAGTAATTTACAGTATTTACAACCATAATGGCGCGTGCGCCCTTATCCGTTGCTCGTTTAAAAGCATTTTTTAAATCCTTTGTATAAATTCTATCCATTACTGCAATTTTGCCCTTAAGATCCAATCCTATCAAATCTTGATCTTGACCTTTGCCTATATATACAAATTTCAATTTACTAGGAGCTTTTGAACCATCTTCGTTTGTTATGATTTTATTCTTATCGAAAAAGGCCCCTATATTTCTGTATTTAAAACTTTCTCCTCCAATCTTAACTTTATCAAACTCAACTGTTTGATTTTTAGCAGAAGCAACTGCTATCGCATCTTCATGTGCTGCAGTTCGTGTTACATTTCCAGTGTCGGTCATTTTCAGATTATTATTTGCCACCAAATCCCATGAAGAACTTGAAGCAGAAGTCGCATAGTTACCTGTAGCTACAACCATTGGAATGCCTGCTTTTCTTAACGCTCTAATAGCTTGCCAATATTTCTCACCTACAAGACCTGTTCCTGTAAAGCCAGATGATACCGAAACAACATCGACATTGTGTTTAATCGAATCTTCAATAGCATGAAACATTGTTTCATCTCCTGCGAAGCCAGATCCTGCGTCAGAGTACATTTTATAAGAGAAGATCTGTGCATTAGGAGCAATTCCATCTATGCCGTTAAAGTTTTTGATATCTTTTTCAGTATCATTTCCTGCAAGAATCCCAGCAATATGCATCCCATGTGGATCAAAATAATCGCTTCCATCATCAGCTTTTTCTACAGTAATTTTACCACCATTATAATAATTGAAAGCATGAGGAATTTTATCACTCAACCAGAAATTTTTATCAGTACCCTTTAAGTCTTCTTTTTTAAATCTCATTGAGTCTTTGGCATCATCATCGATTCTCATAGCCTTATGCCTATAATCTGTCCCCGTATCGATGTTTGAAATAACCATACCCCGACCATCAAAGTTTTTCCCAAATGGTGCATTGATAGATTTTAGGTAATCGATTGCCTCTTCAACTCCAATTTCTTTTCTAGCATGATTCATCATAGGTTGGACTTTTTGTGACCTTTCAACCGATGAAATACCTTCTATTAGTTTAATTTTGTCCAGAGTATCTTTGGTTGTTTCAATAGCGCTACCGTTAAAAATTCTATCATAAGTATATAAAACTTTTGTATTCTTAAGATTTGATAGTTCCTTGATTGCTTTTTCTCCAGATTCTTTATCTTTAAATTCAGCAATATAGACAAGTCTATCTTCTTTTTTGGGATTTTCTGTGTCTTTACTTGCAGACGAGTTTGCATTATCTCCTTTGTATTGATTGGAATCTTCTTTTTTGATTGTTGCTTTTTCATTGTTAGTTTTATTGTCTATCACAGATTCTTTACTAACAACTTCTTTTTCCTCAATAACTGTTGTTTTCTTCTCTTCAGTATCCTTTGAAGTTTCTATAGCATTATGAATATCTTCATGTTTTTCTTTGTTTTCTTTTTGTTTACCTACTACTACTTTTTCTTTATCAGAGATACTTAAAGCATCTTCAGAACTAGATGTATCTGCTAAGACTACCTCATTAGGGACATATGCTGCTAAAATAACTGCAGCTGTGGTTAATGACAATACTGTACTTTTTTTCATTTTAATTCCTTACATATTTATTTAACTTCCAATAGATAGAAAACTTTAACTTTGCTAGCCTTTGTTATAAAAAGTTTTACTAAGTATTATCTAGGAAATAGAGTAGTACATTTATATATAATTGTTAGCTCTCTGAAAAATAGTATATCAATTAAAAAAATTTAAGTCAAGAAAAATTAAGGGGTATTAATTTTATTTTTAATATGTGTTAAAAAAGATATAAAAATTTCGTAGTTAACTGGAATACATTATCAGCACATTCACACCATCAAAAATAATAGCAAGTAAGTTGAAGCACTACCAGAATCACAAAGACAGACATCATTGATGCAATAACAATACTATTAAACAAAATAAATAACCGATAAGAACTAGGCTTAACGGTTATTTTCTACATATCTAATTTTTCAAATCCTCAGTCATATGTTCACCTGTGACCTAGGCTTTACGACTCTCTTGCTCTAGCGACTGAGCTAAATCGGAGATTTCAATTATAGTATAGAAGTCAAGAAATTTTCATCTCCCTTGAATGGCAAATTAAGTGCACCTTTCTTAGATATTTACAAACGGTTTCATTTCTAAACTAATCCATCGCTATCAGGGTGCTTCTTTATATAAATAGCTGCATAAACCGCATCTACTATTACAGCTGGCAGGGTCAAAGTAAATAAAATTCCCAATAAAACACCAAAAGCAATCTGAATATAGCCTGTTAGGAGTGCGGGAATGATTGTTGCCCCAGCAAAAGCTATAGCAAAATTATTCCACCATGTTTTCTTTCTACTTCCTCCTTTTACTTGATTAAAGGCCCAGACTTTCCCCTGATTCTTTGGGATATAGTACCAAGCATAGAGGCCACAAGCAAAGATAAAAAGTAACATCATCAATATTACATAAAATGGAGTGAGAGGGGATTGATATATCTCCTTAGCTCCTATAGAACTACCGTCTGAAATAACTATTAGTAAACAAATAAAATTTGTAACTATCACTAAGCTTAACACTGTAAGGGCTATCAAATAATATGTTAAATTCTTCCATGCGTTTACCAAATAGGGAATAAAAGAAATGATAATACCTAATATATTCACAACACCGCAAAACAAAGAAAGTCCTTTAAAGATGCCTAGATTGTCTTCATAAGTTCCACCCACATACAGAAAACCAGTTAATGCTAAAGCAATCCATGGATATAATTTAATATAACCTAAACTGACACCATGTGTGATCAAAGGACCATGGTATCTTTCTTTTTCTATATCAGTAATCTTTGCTTTATTTTTTCTATTTTTCTTTACCATCAACTCCACTCCTATCGTTTGCAAGCCTTCACCAATTTCATATATATTTTATGAAGGCATCCTTAGCTGCATCTGTTACAGAGAAAGGATAACTCTTAAAATAAACTGGGATATCTATAAAACATTTCCAGCATATCCTCTATAAGCTCCTAACATGAAGGATATACTTTTTGACAAATCTGTTCGTCTGCTACATTTCCCAACCCACTCAATACATGCAGTAGATAAATTTTTAATCCTTAGTTCTCTTTTGTAAAAATAACGGAAAAAGAAAAATACAAATGAACAGAGTAATAAAAGTGCAAATAGCAACAAAAAATAAAGCTTCAAATCTGTCATATAGTTCTCCTACTTCATCTGAATATCTGATATACTTAGGTTCACTTCTTCTACTTCAACAATACTAACGTCTGACATCTATACCTCATCTCTCTAACAAATAAGCAAGTACTACAATAGCGTAGGTCATGATTAACAATATAGCACTACCGATGCCAAACCATTTAACAATATTTTTTGTTTTTCAATATTTTTTTAATTTTACTTGTCTTAAATTCCTGATGAAAATGTATAACACAAGCAAAAGCAAGTAGATATATCAACAGACATAAAAAATCAGTTTCTCTAATATAAGTAACCAAAAAATAAATCCCTAAAATAATAAAGAGAATCTTAATAATAAAAATTGAAATCACCTTTACTAATAGTGTTTTGAGATCTTTTTCCTTCAAAACAACTGTTTTCCAAGCAGTTCTCGGATATTTTTTTCTCGCCTTCGTTATCATCAACATTCCGCAAACTATCAGAGTTCCAATCATTGCAATACCGAGATTAAGCGTATACGATAATGTACCTATGGCTGAATTTAAAGCACTTGCAATTCCTTTTAAAAGAAAGACTGCAAGTGGAGCAGCAACCATAATCCAATTAGAACTATTTTTTTGATTTTGATATTGAAATACTTCGTTTTCTTCATCAAAATAAATCCATTTCGAATCCAAATAACCAATATATATTTTCATAATTAAAATTTCTCCGTTAATTTATTAATTAAAATATACTACCTAATCCCGAGAACAATCCATTAACTGCATCTCCAAGTTCTTCACTACCTAACAATTGCCCTGCAAAGTCAAGTGCTGCTCCCAATCCATATGGTAACGCTTTTGCAAATTTAGCACACCCTAAAAATCTATCTAATTTATTCACTAACGGTATTACACAATCTCCAATTTTCTCAATGCTTTCTCCTACCCTTGTAGTCAATCAACAAGAAAGCCACATCATGTGGGTTGAAGTTGACAGTGAGGGATAGGATATATTTTTTATAAATAGCAGAACAGATAAACAAGCCAAAAATATAGAATTTTCAAGGTACTAGAAAGAAAACGTTCTCGTTCTATTATACCACAATATCAAAACAATCCTCGTCCCATAGGAACAAAGCTATATTTTTGTATCATGAATTTAGGCTTATGACCACGCTAATTCATCTTACGACATAGAACAGACAAAAAAACGAGGAGTTGTTTTAATATTAAAGTAACTCCTCGTTTTTGATTTTTATTTAAAGAATAGTGATTTTTTTAACAATCTTTACAGATGCACATTATTTTGTTACACCCTTTTTAATTGTTGTTGCATTTTCATCAAGCCAACGTTGATAAATCTCGGCGAACCGTTCTTCTTCTTCATCACTATAGCCTTTATAAACCACTTTATCTACATCATCACGATTGAAGTAAAACAACTGTTCTGGGTTTAGTCCCATTGGATAAAAAGCTGCAGAATAGTCAAACAAAACACTTTCACCATTCTGTTCTATAGTAACCCCACGATTGAGAATCATTAGTTTTTGACTTCCCTCCTTTAAATAAACAATTGTTCCAATTGGCAAAATAGACATTTATTTGATTTCCTTTCAATTTATAATTTCTTTAATTCTACAATACTATACACCATCGTATAAGCAGTCTTGAACTTTAAATGCATCATTCAAAACCCAAATACTTTCTGAATTTCGTTATCAGTTACATTATAGCTTTTTCAGTTCTTTAAATTCTAGGTATTTCTGTTGATAAGCATAAGTCAATGGAATAACGCCAGATTCAATCCAAATAAATAGATAGGCCAACAAACCATTCAACACTAGAATTGCAGCTTCTGTTCCATCATCTAGTCCCATATAAAAAGAGAAAGCAATTGTATGTAAAATGGGAAATAGATAAGCATGGAATTGTCTTTTTTTCTTATTATTCTGAAAGACTATTTTAAACCTCTTCTTTTCCTGTGATAAACGACTTGAAATCTCCTTCCTTGATTTGATTAAAATACCTTGATAGACAATATAGGCTACCAAAATAGATATGAGAAATAAAGATACTTTTAAATGCAGATGATGACTAATATCATAATATCTAAAAATTGATGTTACTACTCTATACAGAAGAAGACTAAAACCAATATATACCATACGCATTCCTGAGGGTCCCATCTTAATTTTTTTATCAAAATTTTTATTCTTACTATCAAGTTCTATCAAATCAACTTCAAGATTTTCAGGGGAAAATCCCCAGTAATAACTCTTTGGTGTCGTGGAGTTGGAATCGAGAACGTACTTTTTCTCTCCCATCTCTAACACATCAAAATAAGCAACATCCAATCCTCTAAAATTAATTTTCACATTTACCACCCAAACACTTTCTGAATTGATTTAATACCTGAATCAAAGGCCTCATTTAATTTCTCGAATTCCTTCAAATGTGACGTTTCTAATCTTATAAGCGGAAAGAATGGGAACCTTTCCAAATAAAAATGATAGAAGGAAAAATGAGATAATGCTATTGATAACGAGAACAAGCCCTTCTCCGCCATCATTAATTGACAAATAGAGAACTAAACAAGCTATTATAGGAACATTAAAAATATAGGCATCAAAAACTTGCTTTCTTGCAGATACTGGTTTAAAAATCATCTCATATCTTCTGCTAGAAGAAGGCAGTAAAGCTTTAACATTTTTACGTTCTTTCTCTCTTGTAAAATAAAAAATGAAGTAGGAGAATAGTATAGATGCGCAAAATACTACTAATTTTAAAATTATCTGTTGACTAATATTGTACTCTTTAAAAAAAGTTTTCAATAAAGAATAAACAATGACTACAAGAGGTTGGACCATGATTGCCACATATGAAGCTTTAAACTTATTAATCGGGGTACTAAAATTGATATCCTCTCTGTTAAGTTCCGCCATCTCAACCGTTAATTCCTCCGTTGGAACACCCCAATAGTAGAATTTAGGAGTCATTGAACTGGCATCTAATATATATTTTTTCCCATTTAGTTCTACAAGTTGATGACAAAAATACTTCGTTTCTCTATAATTAATTTCCAAAATTACCACCCAAACACTTTCTGAATTGATTTAATACCTGAATCAAATGCTTTGCCGACATCTGATATACTTTTATTAAGATTGTCACCCATCTCGTTTGCTATATCTTTGATTCCTAGAAAATTATAATTATATGCCAAAGTAGCAAGTGTTGCTGCCGCAATCCCAGCACCAATAGCCCAACCAATCGGACCTGTAGCTGCATATGCAGCTACACTTAAAATAGCCTCTGAACCGGTTGCATAATATGCCGCCGCAAGTGTTGTTGCAGCTGCATCTACTGCTAATGTAGCGATTGCAGTAGTTGCAACAGTATGTGTAAAGGCACGCCCGGCATTCTCATTTTGTAGGTTGTTCAAAAAGTCCATCCCTATAAATATCGAACTAATCGCTGAAATCCCAACAGAAGAGTTTGTTCCTGTTATAGGGATATTAATTTCTGAAATCGTGAATTTCTTAAGTAGGTTCTTAGCATTTGCCTTGAATAAAGCATCCGTATATCCTTTACTATCCCCAGAGTAGGTCATGTTTATATTACCAAACTTATCAGTAGTAGTAAAATACTTAAAGTATTCTGACAGTTGAGGATTCGTTGAACTTAACTTAGAAATTGTGTCTTTAGCAATTTCTTCCAAAGACGTATTTCGGATATTTTCAAGAAACTCCCCTAGCACGCTTAGGTCAACATTTTTACTAAATTTACTCTCGACATATTTTCGTACAGCATCTTTAACATTATCGGGCAACTCTTTACCTGGATACCGTTTCCCATACTCTGCAATCGCTGCGATATCATTCTCATCTAATTCGGTTTTATTTTTAATTTTATCTAAAACATTTTGATAATTTTGAACTACCTCAGAACGTTTCGTCCACTCACTATTAATATTACTAGCCCAAGGAGCTTGTCCCTCTACTTTAAATGTCCCATCAAACTTTCCAAAGTCACCTGTAACTTGTTCGAAACCTTGGAAAACTAAGGTCTGTAAGCTTTCTGAATCCGAAAACTGACCACTAGTCGAGCTCGCAAACGACTGCAATTTTTCTAATTTCCTTTGTAACTCATCTCGCTTACTCGTCGCATTTGAGATAACTCCTCGAACATTACTTATATATATAGGATTGACGTCCTTTAGATTATATAAACTATATAAAATAGATTCATAAGTCGAAATGGTTGTATTCTTCGCTTCAATTTGCTGTTGAAGTATATCCTCATCTAGACTTTCTCCACCGACTTGTGAATAGTAAAGAGTCGGTAGTTCACCGGCTTTTCCTCCTAGACTCTCTGAAAAGAGGATAACTCCTCTAAGTAGGGGAACCATTATATTTTCCGCATAGGACTTAGCGCTATCATAGGCTGCCCCTTTCAACTCCTCCTCTGTAATCAAATTATTAAAAGCACTAATGACATCGTTATAATAATTCACACGGCTGCTTAATACACTATTTGCTGTACTGCCCTGCGAATCTGCTGAGCCTATATCTACTTTAATCCCCATTCTTCTCCTCCTTCTCCTCGTTTTGTAATTCAAGACGGCGTTGTTGAAAAAGAAGTTCCTCTTTTTCGCCCTCTAGCTTACTCATTGCTTTTTTTAATTCTTCTTTCCTCTCAGAGATAAAATCATCAAGTAGCTGTTCATTCCTTTTTAACATCTCTATATCTTCAAGACGATCCATCTCATCTTTAACGGATAACGGATAATAGCCTAATTCTCTATATGGAATGAAGTTCGTTTGACAAAGATCTAAGATCTCCGTCGCAACGGAAAGAAACTGATTTCTTTCTTCTTTTAGCTTTGATAATTTCGTTTGAATTTGTTGAACACTACATTGAATATCTTCTAATTTTCTAGTTTTTTCCATCCTCACTCCTTAAACAAATTATTTTGAGGAACAAATGACGGATTTGTGTATGGCGAAGATAGACCAGTTGTCCCCTTATTTTGACTCGACGGTAAATTATTCTGCCACATTGTACTTATATTCTCATCTACTACTTCGAATTCATTTGCGACACCATGAATTAATTTTACGAATTCACTTATTTTTGATTGAATATTTTGAGCAATAGATGCCTCATTGATGATCAATTTTCTTCCTACCGTATTAGCGGTATAATAGCTTGTCTTATCTCTAGTAACTGTACCGGCAGTTGTAATGCTATTGCTTGCTGATACAATTCCAGTTGCAATAGTACTTGCCTTGCCTTTTTCACTTTTTACTTGTCCCATGTTCAATAACCTTTTCAATTATCCTTTCTACTATCAAATCGTCAAGAGACAGGGTTGAATCTTAAGTATCAAATAATATTGTTACTTATTCTTACTAATTTTGAGTTTGATGATTTCTTTCCGAGAATGTAAATAAACCTGATCGGGATCTGGAGCCACATCTCTGCTATATATTCCTTTATCTAAGAAGGTTTGATCCATTAGGCGCATACCAAAGATGACCCATTGGACATTTGTTTTGAGGTATCTTGGAATTGGGTCAACGCTTGTTCCAATATAAGTATAATCTGTACCAATAATAAACCTCATCCCTACTCGATAACCATTCTCAAACATAAATTGAAGCTGTTGAACATTTAAATCGCTTTCGGATACAAGTGCTCTCATATTTGGTATAAAAACAATCCACTCAGATGAGATTCCTTTTTCAAGACGGCGCTCTATTTCGTAGATTAGCTGATTTCCTATGTCCGATACTTCCTTTTTACTTCCAACATAGGTTTTCACCTGATTACTATATGACTCATATTCTTGGAAAGCATCAATCAACATCATATGAACGTTAGGCATTTTAAGAATAGTTCTTAATAAATGATGAGTTATATTATCAAAAGTATCTTCTGCATTTGATACATAAGCCATGTGTTTAAATTTGCTAAGAGAAATATTGACACTTCCAACCATTTCTAGCTCCAAACCGATAGGAATCTGACCATTCTCAATAGCTTCTTGTACACTAGGCAATTTCAAAAATTCTTCCACCATCAACTCCTCTGGTACCATCGGGATGGCACTTGGGCGCTGTCCTGTCCAGGCTTCTTGGAGGGAAGCCACTTTCTGACGAAGGTTATTGAGGACTTGGTTTTCGTTGTCTCCAGAGACTGGGAGTGCCAGCTGGATGACATCCACGTCTTCACGCTTCATGAGAGCCCGTCCCTTGATGTCTTCCATGGTCATGGCAAGGGGCGTAGAGCCCACAATCGTCCGCACTTCACTAGCTTCATTTTGTGGTAGGCTCAACTGGTGCTTGAAGGCAGAAATTGCCTCATTATAGGATGCTATTCTAGCTTCTCCAACCCTTGTAGTCAATCAACAAGAAAGCCACATCATGAAGGTGGAACTTGACGGCAAGAGACAGGATTTTTTTGTAAATAGCATAGCAGATAAATAAGCGAAAATATAGAATTTTCAAGGTACTAGAAAGAAAACGTTCTCGTTCTATTATACCACAATATCAAAACAACCCCTTCCCATAGGAACAAAGCTATATTTTTGTATCATGAATTTAGGCTTATGACCATGCTAATTCATCTTACGAAATGGAACAGACAAAAAACGAGGAGTTTCTTTAATGTCAAAGCAGCTCCTCGTTTTTAATTTATATTTAAAGTATAGTGATTTCTTCAACAATCTCTAAAAATATAGCTTATTCGAATTTTGTTACACTTTTAATGGTTTTAAAATTTTGTTTACTTCCAAGTTCAAGTTATCCACTAAATAGAGAGTTGAGAGTATAAAAAAGAGAGAACGAATCTCGTCCTCTCTCGATGTTCACTTCTCATCAACACACTACAGTTGATAAAGAGCCAAAGAACAAATAGTTTTACAATTTTAATATAGATCCCCTACGAATGAAAGTTAGTAAGTTTATTGTTTTGGAAATAAACCTATAAATTAAATTATACCTTCAATTTTGGATATTTAATACTATCCTTTTGTTTCTTGAATAATTCTTGTAAATCATCCTCTTTTTCCGAATGATATCCTTCGAATATCACCTTTTCAATATTCTCTTGATTAAAATATAAAAGTTCTTCATTTGCTGCCCCTGTTGGATATAGGCATGCTACATAATCAAAATAGCCAATTGTACCCTCTTGATTGTACAATGGAAATCTACCTATAATCATCACATCAATCGTTCCATTATGAAGGCGAACAACAGTACCAATAGGTAATAAATTAGACATTTTTCTCTCCTTTTTCTACTATTTTAATGATTTTTAACCATCTATTAAGTTGGTAATCAAATTTGAACATAAATATCACTAAAAAACTAACCGCCAAAAAGAGTACGGCAATGGTTTCATTTCCAAAGACAAACAAAAGAGTAGCGATTACAGTTAGGACTCTAAAAAGATTAAGAAGACATTTAAAGTACCCTCTTCTTCTCTTCAAAGATCTGACAAACTTCTTACTCTGTTCCCCATCCAACTCTGATTTTTTTAATTTTAAAGTTCCGTGGTAAAATCTGATAATCAAAGCGGCCAAAAAATAAGATAAAACGCCTAAGATCGTAACCGTCCCAACTCGGACTAACTGATTATTAAATATTCCTGCTTTAGCCAATATATCAGAAATTTTATTTATAATGTACAGCGTAACAGGCAGTAGAATATAAGACCAGTAATTAGGAGAAGATGTTTCCTCTAGCAATACCTTATTCTCCCAATCAAAATGATAATTTTTGCTCTCCCATATCCCTAAATTAATAATTGTTTCCATATATAAATCCTTTTAATTAAATACACTACCTAATCCCGAGAAAAATCCATTAACTGCATCTCCCGCACTATCCCATATTTTCTCAGCTGTATCACCAACAGATTTCATCGTATCACCTACTACTTTCTTTGTACCATCCCAAACATCACCAGCAAATTCCACGACTTTATCCCCATATTTATCATATAGATAATCAAATACCATTGACAATCCTACACCAGCAAAGAAACCAATCGGACCACCTACAACACCTAAAGCTAATTGAATCAGGAGATGCCCACCTGTCTTAATTGCTGCATCTCCAACATCTTCGCCACTGTATAACTGTGTGCCAAAATCAATCGCTGATCCCAATCCATATGGTAAAGCTTTCGCAAATTTAGCGCTCCCTAAGAATCCATCTAATTTATTCACTAACGGTATTACACAATCTCCAATTTTCTCAATGCTTTCTCCCACCATTTTATTAACTGTAGAACCAGGTGCAGTTGATAGAAGTGCACTCAATCCATATTTCGTTAGTGTATTCCCAATCTGTGATTTTAAGCCATTGATTAAATATGGAACTTGATATGGAAGCGTGTAAGAGGTGTAATGTTCTGACACTAACTCAGACCATTTATCACTCAATTTTGAAGTGATACTTTCCTTTAAAAAATCTACAGACTTATTCTTTAGATCATCCGGAGAAATATTTATACCATTTTGTTTAAGGAAGTTAAAAACACTATCTAAAGCTTCTTCACCAATTTCTCCTCTTTTATATGCCTCTGAAGTATCTGATATCATTTTTACAATGTCATTGATTTCTTTTTCAACATAATTCTTCAAAGCATTATTCACACTATCAGGAAGATCCCTTCCATAGCGTTTTTGATAAGCTTCGAGCACTTTCACATCATCCTCAGAGAGTTCTTTGCCATCCTCAATTCTTTTGAGAACCTTCTGATAGTCTTCATCAATCTTGACTTTCTTATCCCATTCACCCTCGATATTCTTTGCCCATCCCAGAGTATGCACAGAGTGCTTGGGAAAAGTACCACTAAAACTTGAAAATTCTGTTTGGATTTGGCTTAATCCCGTTTGGAGATTTTGAGCTAAGTTATCAACTAAACTACTACCTTCCCCTGCAGAAAAAACTTCATTAGAACTTCCAGCAAATAGATTTAACTTGCGGAGCTTATCCATTTTTTCATTTCTTTGTCCAGTTAAAGAATCCATGCGGTTTAAAAGACTACTTAAAGTGCTTGTACTTGTGGATTCGTCTCCAACCATTGCATAGTACATCCATCTAATACCGTGAAGACTAGCTTCAAGGCTACGAATTTCACTTTCAAGTACCTCTGAATCAAGATCCTCACCGCCAACTTCTGATTGATATTTTGATGGTAGCTTTGGAACAGCTTCACTCACTAATTCTGTATACATGATGGCTCCCTTGAGCAAGGGAGTGATTACATTCATACCATATTGTTTACCACTATCATAGGCTGCCCCTTGCAAATCTCCTGCATTATCAAATGCTGATAATGCAGAAATTGCCTCATTGTAGGAAGCTATTCTAGCTTCCCCTACGGAAGCCATTGTCTGACCCTGCGTATCAGAAGATCCTAATACCATTTTTACCATATTACTTCTGCGACTCCTGTTCTATCATTAATTTCTTTCGAGCATGGCAGAGCTCATCTAACTCTCTTTCCAATCGGTCTTCTTGTTTCTTGATTGAATCTTTTCGTTCCTCCGACCACGCTTCAACTAATGCACCTACACTGCCTATGTCCATTATCAAATCTTGATAAGTTTGATAATCTTTTGACGATAGAGGCAATTCTAAGATTTGTCGCAATGGAAGCAAACTTTGTCGATGCATTTCAAATAGTTCATTTTCTTTTCGAGTAACTTTCTTCTTCTCCAAACTTAGTTGATTTAGAAAATTATCCAGTTCTTTTGATTTATTATCAATTTCTTCTAATGTTAGTTTCTTCATTATTCTTCTGAAAAATAGCTCCTATTTGGAACAAATGTAGTATTATTCTTTGGAACTGCACTCGTTTGAGGTAGCGCAGAAGTATTGGTATCTATGTTTGCAGCAAGCTGACTATCAACTGCTACAAATTCAGCGGCTGTACTCTGTATCCTTGAAACAAATCCATTTAAAACCTCTGCAATAGAAGACGCATACTCAGCTTCTTTAGGAATCTTCTCCGCAGCTGTACTATTTCCTGGATACTCACTCGATTGGTCTAGAACAACTTTATTTCCAGATATAATACTACTAGATGAGCTAGCAATTCCAGATGCAATAGAACTAGCTACTTCTTCTTTACTTTGTATTAGTGGCATACAAATCCCTCCAAATTAGTCATTTTTAGTAATTTTTAATTTAACGGCTTGTTTACGATCATGCAGATACACCTCATCCAACTCTAGTCGAGCCTCTCTATTATTATAAGGTTTATCTAAAAACATTTGATCCATTAAACGCATACCCAACATAACCCACTGCGCATTGGATTTAAGATATTTCGGAACTTCATGGATATTATTTCCAATATATGAATGCTCACTACCAATTACAAAATGCAATCCTACACGCAAACCATTTTTGAATAAAAAGTCCAAATCTTTTTCTGACAGACCATGCTCAACAATTACTTTTATATTTGGCATAAAAATCAACCAATCAGAGTATAAGTCTCCTTCTAGTCGGCGATTAACCTCAAATATTAATTGTTGAGCTATTTCAGAAATTTCTTTTTTACTACTAATATATGTTGACACTTTTTCACTATAAGACCTATATTCCTCCAGTGGATCTACAAGCATCACTCGTAATTTCTTACCAAAACAGAGTGATGTATTTAATAAATGATGTGTTTGATTTTCTAATGACTCAGCAGAATCAGAAAGATAAATCAAGCTTTTTAATTGATTAAACGAAATAGCAACACTCTGTACCATTTCAAACTCCAGACCAATCGGCAATTCATGATTTTGAATCGCCTCTTGAGTTGTAGGCAGATTGAGAAATACATCCATGGTCAACTCCTCTGGTACCATCGGGATGGCACTTGGGCGTTGTCCTGTCCAAGCTTCTTGGAGGGAAGCGACTGCTTGGCGCAGGTTGTTGAGGACTTGGGTGTCATTGGCTCCATAAACTGGGAGTGCCAGCTGGATGACATCCACGTCTTCACGCTTCATGAGGGCACGGCCCTTGATATCTTCCATAGTCATGGCGAGTGGCGTAGAGCCCACGATGGCTCGCACTTCACTAGCTTCATTTTGTGGTAGGCTCAACTGGTGCTTGAAGTTCGAGTAGAGTTGAGCACGAAGGTTGGACTGGCGACCCGCTGTCATCAAGAGATGTACCCCAATGCTGAGACCTTCACGAGAGATGCGCACCAAGAGCTTGAAGAGTTCTGCCTCATAGGCTTCTTCCTTGAAAGCTTCATAGCTATCTAAGAGGATGACAATAGCCGGTTCTTCCTGACCACTAGCCTGACGATAGAGTTCCAAGGTCCCAACTCCATAGTCCGCAAGCAGTTTCTTACGGCGGTTGAGTTCTTTCTCCATGATTCGTACAAACTTAGAGATCTTCTCCGTTTGGTCCAGAGGCATGATATCCGCTACCTGAGGAAGCTTGGACAATTGAGCCAAACCATTGGTCCCAAAGTCCATCAAGTACATGGTAAGGTCCTTAGGACTGAACTTACGAGCCAAGTCCATACCTGCTGACTGAAGGAAGGTTGTCTTCCCGGTACCCGGACTTCCATAGAGAAGGACATGTCCGTCCTTGGCGAGATTGATAGAGACGGCTTCCTGCTTCTGAGCCTGTGGGATATCTGCCATTCCAAGTAGAATTGAGAGTGATTTCTCTTGTGCCCAGGCTATTGCTGGTTGCACTTCCTCCAGCTCCTCTAGCGCAATGCGCTCCTTAAGTGGTGGCAACCATGGCTGTGGTACTGGAGGGATCTCTTGTTCTTCACATAGGAGATGGATATTGTGCACAATAGCATCTAGCTCTGTCGGAACTTCCTTGATTTCATCGGCATCCTCTAAGCCCGATAAGTCTTCATTTAGGATTTCATATTGCCCCAATTCATTAATCAGGTAGATGGTATGGTCTTCAATTCCCATATCATCCTTTTCTGGCTGGTAATCTGCGCCTGACCAGGCTGACTGGAAGAGCTCATAGACTTCATTATTTCCGACTTGCAGATAGGCACGTCCCGTCTGAGTGATTTCGGCCGCATCCGGTGTATGAAGCATTTCATTGGAGTCCGAACGATCTGCTACCTTAAGGGCAATCTTAAAGCGAGAGTTGGACCAGATCTGGTCATCCACCACACCTGATGGCTTTTGAGTAGCTAGGATCAAGTGGACACCGAGGGAACGCCCGACACGCGCAATAGATACCAACTTCTTGATAAAGTCGGGCTGGTTAACCTTGAGCTCTGCGAACTCATCTGAGATGATGAAGAGATGAGGGAGAGGTTCTGTCGCTTCTCCGTTTTTAAATTTCTTCTGGTATTGGTTGATATGGTTGACTTCGAACTCTCCAAAGAGTCGTTCACGACGATGGATCTCCGCATTGATCGAAGCCAAGGCCCGCATGGATTGGACACCATCCAAGTTGGTAATGGTTCCCAAGAGGTGGGGGAGGTTTTTAAAGAGATTGGCCATCCCACCACCCTTGTAGTCAATCAGCAAGAATGCCACATCATGAGGGTGGAAGTTGACAGCGAGGGATAGGATGTAGGATTGGATCGTTTCTGACTTCCCTGATCCAGTCGTCCCTGCGATTAAACCATGAGGTCCATGAGCTTTTTCATGTAGATTGAGCTGAACCAGGTCATCCTGACCACGCAGACCAATCGGCACAGCCAAACTCTTGTAGGGTGCGTTCTTTTTCCAACGGCTCGATACCTGCAAGTCCTCAAAGGTCTCCGCACCATACATTTCCATAAAGGTCACGGAATCTGGAATCGAACTCTTAAGGTTTTGGAGGTGATTGAGCGGTGCCAAGGTACGGGCGATCCGCTCCTTATCATAATCTGCTGGGAAATGATCCAAGCGGAAGTCCGTCTCTTTCAAGACCCCTTCTTCCATGACCAGTTGGCCCGTATTTCGGTCCTTGATATTGATCACTGTCTGGATATTCTCAGACAAGGAACTCATGACATCCTCTACAAAGATGAGAGAACAGCCTAATTCCGTTGGATCTTCGGTAAAGAATTCCATGATAATATGGTCCAAAATCAGCTTCTCATCGGTTACTAGAACCACGTAATGAGGATGGAAGAGGGTGCTCTCCTTGTGGGATGCTTCTTCCTTTTGACTACGACGTAGTTTCAAGATTTGGTTCAAGCTATTGAGAACCTGGTCTCGTGTCCGTTGATTGTAGACAAAACCGCGAACATTGAGTTCTTGCAGTTTGGCATGAGGTAGCCAACGCATCCAAGACCATTGTTCTTTTTCCTCTTCTGGCAAGATCGTAATAAACTGCACATCATGATAAGAATGAAAAGTCGCTAACTGCATCACCAAAAGCTGCAGTTGTTCTAGGACGAGATTTCTAGGTCCAATATAACCAACCGGTCCATGGCTAAGGTTTGCCGGAATCGGCATATCCGGAATTTTTTTGTGACGACTATAGAGAGCATAACCCTCTTCTTCCAGAGCATCCTTCTTACCACTGCGCTCCTGTTGACCATATTTCAAGTCATAGCTAGTCGGTATTTTCCCGAGTCCCAAACGATAGTATAAGAAGTCAAAATGTAAGGGAGTTTTTTCGTAAATCCGGTGATTGTAACTCTCAACCAAGTCCGTCAACTCTAAAATAGTTGGAAAATGATAGTGCATCCCTTCTTTTTGTTCCCGCTCCAGACGAGTCAATTCCTTTACCTTATCTTTCAGGTAAAGACGATAGAGATCGATCCGTTCCTTCTTATCAGCCTTGTACTTTTTACGATTTTTGATAAAACCACGGATAGAAAAAATCATTGTGGTTATGGACATCCCTACTGTCGCAAGAATATAGATCCCTCGAGGTTGAACCAAGGTGATCAAGACGGTTACCCCGACCATCGTAAGAGGAGGAACGATTAGCTTTAACAGTTCATCACTTGGCTTAGCTGGTTCTTGACCTGGAGGGTTAATCAAGATTTTATCTTCACTTCCACGATAAATGATTCGTGGAGAGCGGTGATAATCTGGATAATCTTCATAAAAACCATATCGAGAGGGTTCTCTCAGCGTTAGTTGTCTCCCAACTTGAGCTGGTCCCGAAACCCATACTTCGTCTGGAAAGAGCTTTATTGTCACCGCTCCTAAACTCAACTCATCTCCAAAACCAATCAATTGCTGGTCCATTTGTTCCAGATGATTGTTTCGATAAAATGCGCCTTTTAATCGAGTTAGCATCCATTGATTCTGAGATTTTTGGAGTAAGAGTTCGACATCTTCATCTAGTGTGATCAACGCACCTTTATGAGAACCAATCTGAAACTCTGATAAATCCAAAAGATCATAGACCCTTGGACCCCCTTCTCGGATATAAAAGACAACCTCACCCAAACGTAGACCATCTTTCAATAATCCTGCTTCGTTCTCATACTGATAAAAGATCTTGTCACCGTCAAGCTTGAGCTGAATCGGACTCTCCTGTTGAGGAAGGTAGACTTGGGCCTTTTCTGTAGCCCCAACCAAGACCGTCTTAGCTGCACTCAGTTCTACTTCATAACGCAGACCTTGACTGTAGAAAATGATTTGTTTTTTCATAGTTTCTCTCCTTGGTCTACCTTAATTACTAGAGGAGCTGCTAGGGCTAGTTTTCTTCTCAGATGAAGGTTTGCTTTCAGAAGGCTTGTCTTGTGAACTAGGACTAGAACTAGTAGATGCATTAGAGCTAGAATCACTTGTTAATAGCTGACTTCGGCTATCCCAGTATTTCTTATATTCACTATCCAAAGTATTCAGTTTACTTTCACGATCTTTCCCTGACAACTTACCATCTTCCCGAACCTGCTTGATTTCCTGAGTCAAAGCATAGAGAATCAAGTCACTGTCGTTAATCCGTTTGGCAATATCAAGTGCCTCTTCAAAGCGATTTCGCCCAACTTGAATCCAATAAGTCAAATACAGCTCATCAGACTTGAGGGTTACATTATTCAGAATGACCTTCTTTTGTTCAGAAGAAAATTCCAATCCCTGAATATAAGAGAAGGCTAACTCATACTTCTGCGTATTAGGCAAGCTAGCAGGAGCAATTCCCTCTAATTCTGTAATAACCGCGCTATAATCTACTTTAATAAAAGCTGTATCCGCCTGCAACATCTTTTCTTTGAAAGGATTTTGCATGAAAATCAAATAGATAAGCGGAACGATCAACAAAACAACACTCGCTGTCAACCAAATCGTTGCCAATTTAAACACTCGGTGTCGTCTGCTTGGAACCAATACTAAATCCGCCTGTTCTTTCGCAGATTTCTCTACATAATACCGTTCCAAAATAGTAACTGCTGTTGCAATATCATCTGCCTGACACAGGTCATTTAAAAAGTCTGGCAAGGTCTCTAATTCCAAGGACCCATTGTAAAGGTCCATAAAGTCAAAATCACTAAATAGTGTTACGGTAAAACACTTAGCCTGACGTAGAAAATCTTCTGAGGATATTGATTGAGGAACCATCAGACCAGGAATTCCACGATAAGCAATCTTAGCCTGAGCATCTTTGGTAATAAAGAGATTTACTGGATGCAAAAGGAAGGTCACTGGCAACTCCAAGGCTCCTTCTAGACGAAAAACGTTTAGGGCCAAACGAATTCTCTCCGAAATGGTACGGCTCTTTATTTCTTCATAAGTCAAACCATGAGCTTCGACTTGATAGGAGAAGGTTACACTGTCCTCATCAGAGACCATCGATTGCTCCAAAAAGAACGGATGATGCAAATCCAACAGTAACAGTTCCCGTAAATCTTGACTCGCTACATCTGAACGCTTAAGGCTCAATTTCCAAGTTGTTTCATTTTTTTCATATACAAACGGCTGTTCGCCAAATATAAATTTTTCCTCAGTCACCTAAATCTCCTCTATCTCTACTAAATCCCCTGTTGTCATTGGATAATCAGATAGTTGTTTTCCTTCATCAATCAATAATCCTTTGTTGACAATTCTAAGTTGATATTTTTTTCTCTGTTTACCTGGAGTAAAAATCGTATCCACTTCTCGGATTAACCGTCGCACTTCAATCCGACTAGGAATGCGAATATCCACATCTTTTTCTTTCAAGCGTAGAGTAATATTGATATGTTGCTCCACTGTTTATGTACCTCCTGTATATGATTCTGTTCTTACTAAGTTGTTAAGACGGACTTGCTAAAACATTATTCTATCCCTTCGGCCATAAGGCGATAACTCATCACAGCTGTAGCTACGAAAAGTAATAAAAACAATGATATATAGGCTAACTCCGGAAGAAAATCACTCAAACCATCTTTTTCTAACTGACCAATATTTGTTTGAAATTTAGATGTTATTTTTGAATTTGGCTGAAACAACTGCTCTGCAGGATTTTTTTTAACTGGTCCCTGTATAGCAGAAAACAGTTGGCCCCTTTCTGTGATCAACTGTTCCTCTTGATGCTGCTGCATGTCTTGCAACTTCTTTTGGGTCGCTTCGTTAAAAAGCTCCTTTGTTTCTTCAGATTGTAGACCAAAGTTAAGTCCCTCTTTTTTCTCAAGTCGAGAATCATCAATCTGTAAACGATTATCCTTCAAATCATCTGCAGCAGCCATTGAGACTGCTGCACATGCTACTAAGGTAAGAAGTAAAAGAATTATTTTTTTCATTTCCTATTCTTTCTCAGTTTGAAATACTTGAGGCCAAAAGCTTCTTTCTTTGATAAAAATATTTATAACAAGTAATCCAGCTACGACAATCATCATTGCAATAAATGCTAAAATATTTGCCGGTTGTCCATCAAAATATCCTGAAAGGAAAGCTTCTAATATTGATAAAGCATTAAGATTTTTGATGAAGGCTGGGAAACCTGTTAGACTGGCCGTCGTCCCAATTGCATTTGATAGATAGACAAAGCTAATCATCATAAAGAAGGCAAGACCCATTCCAATTACTCGGAAATGTTTAAGTAATAAATACTGCCCTTGAATCAGTACCAAAGCAGCTAAAACAATTAGCAATACCCATGACGGTTGATATTCACGACCAACGTGAAGTTGAGCACTCGATACAATACCAACGACTAGACCAACTATTATAGCTAAAATAGATAGTAGGCCAACTGTCATAATATCTGTATCATGCAACTTGTCAAGCTTAAATTTATCTTTGACCTTACGAACAATATTTTGCGTTGCAAACAGATAGGCTGTAAAGAGGCTAACAATCTCCAATAGTAAAATCCATGTAAATGGACGGTAAACATTGACAGTAGCTTTTACTGAAGTAGCATTTTGGGTAACAGGATTGGATAAGAAGTTCAACAATACTTCGTTTGGTACCCCATTTTGATAGGCATTATTCAGAACCTTCACAAAGGATTCTACAAAGTTTCCATTATTAGTCAATTCTTCGTTAAACTGCGTCATCAAGGAGTCAGCATCTTGTGACAACTTTTCAGTACTTGTTTGAGCGTTTGACAATTCACGATTGAAATTACCTAAAGTCTCCTTTACAGACTCTGCAGCTTTGACATTGCTTTGAGAAGACTCCTTCACAGCAGAAGAGTTAGTGAAGAGATTTTTATAATCTTCATCGAGTGATTTTAAATCCCTATCTATATCTTGAAAAACGGTACCCTCTTTCGCTTGTTTCTCAAATTCGCCAAACTTTTTGAATAGGTCTAATTGTTCATTAATTTTATCATTCAAATCCTTGTTAGTATTTAAAACTTCCTTAACATTTTTTTCTAGGATAGGCTTCAACTCAGTCAGTTTAGCTAAGGCTTTATCTACCTTATCCTTAGCACCATCTGTATCTTTGGTGTTGTCAGGTTTAGTTAGGCTTTCTTCGTATTTCTTAAGATTTGAACTAATAGCTTCGAACCAAATATCTGACAATGCTTTAGACACATCACTATTTTTTAACCCTCTGACGGTATCGTATGCTTTTTTTAGTGATTCTACCTTTTGATAGGCAGAGGCTATTTTCTGAACCTTTTGTCCGTAAGTCACTGCTGCTTGCTGAACGGCTGAGACATCTATGGGAGCACTGACTGCTTGAACATCATTCAAGGAAATATCAATAGTCTCTGGCTCCGCTTTTGGAGTTGGGCTTGGACCCCCAGTTGAACCTGTAGTCGGAGTTGGAGTCGGAGTTGGAGCTGGAGCTGCCTCTGCAAGACTATATGCTACTTTGAAAGTCCCACCAGTCTTCAAATCAATTTCTTGGCCAAACTCAACTGGTGTGCCATCATAAGTGACCGAATGAACCGTCACTCCTGTTCCAGCCTTCCATGATACCTTAGCCTTTGTTCCTGTTCGTCCAACAGCACTTGTACTAGTAATCGCCTTATTTTCCAGATTCTTCAAGTCCGCCAAAGAAATCTCGTCGCTAGGCTCTTTAATCGTTTTTAAATCTGTATAGTTTACAGAAGGAATTGTGATTGGTGTTATACCAAAACCACTAAATTCTTTTCCACTAAAATCTTCTTTTGGTAATTCTGAGATTGCAGAAACCAGCTGCTCTTTGAGATATTCTTCAGCCTTCTCTAGGTCCTTGTTTGCAGCTTTATCCAAAAATCGACCGAGAGTGATTGTCTTCTCACTTGTTCCATAGTAAGAAGCTAGTTTCTCATCAATGAAGTCACGAATACCTTTTTTATGATTCTCAAACTTCGTTCTTTCATTTGTTAGATTGGTCTGTAAACTAACAATCTCTTCGCTGATGTCTTTTGCGACTGTTTTATAGGAAGATCCAACTTCAGGCTGCATTACATCAGAGGAGGTTACTTGACCTTCTATCTTGGAATTTAGAATCTTTTGGGTTTCCATTAATTCTTGTTTATAAGAATCAACCTGTTCCTTTACCTCATCCCTACTCTTAGATATAAGCTTTTCTATGACGTCCGCATAATTCTGCTTTGCTTGTTCCTTATTGTTAGACAATTCTCTGAAAGTGTTGTTATATTTAACCTGCGACTCATCAAAGCGATTAAAGGATTGTAAGTAGCTTTCCAAACCTGTCTTTAAGACACCGTTTGCATCAACTGAAGAACTAGACATACTGTAAAGAGTCGGGAAAATATTTTTAGAGTTAATTGCTGTTCCATATAAGTTTGTACGGTAGTTTCCGATATTAGTTGCTTGTATCTGTGAACTAGCTTGCACATTTTTTTGCGCCGTATAAAGATTGCTCAAAATACTCGCCATATACATGTCAACTAATTGACCATTTAAATCAGCAACAATGTCTTTTGCTAGTTTATTTGCATCATTTTCCACCTGCAAATTTCCTTGGGCATTGACCTTATAATTAATGGTTGTCTTATCAACATTGATACTGTTAATATCAAGTATTTTTTCAGAGAAGTCACTAGGAATTGTTAAAACGAGTTGGTATTTCCCACTTTCTAATCCGGTATCTGCTGCTCCACGAGGAACAACGGACCAGTTTTGTGAATTATCACGCTCGATGTTTTTTACATAACTAGCCCCCAAATTATACTCTTTTGTATCCACATAGACAGACTTATCTTCATTTACAATAGCCACATTTAATTTGGTCTGCTGATTTACTTTCGCGTTATTCTCATTGTTAATTGTCGTATTCTTTTGAACAGAAAGATTCAAAAGAACCATCATCAAGAGCAACAATAGGGCTAGCAAACTACTCCCTACATATTTATATATTCTATTCTTCTTCATTTGCCTTTTAATCATCTCCATTAAAAAAAATAGGAAGGCTCTCGCCCTCCTAAAGCCACTTATAACAAATTAATGAATTTGTGATGCAAGTTCTTGGTCGTTTTGCTCAACGATTTCAGCAACTTTATACAATTGCGCATTGATTGCATCAAGTAAAGCCGCAAACTCTTCAATTTTTGGAGATAATTCTGTAAACTGTTGATCAAAGCTCTGAAAAGCAGCACCTTTCCAGTTCTCTCTAATAATCTCTTGTTCGTTACTCAATGTGCGAAGTACTTCTCTTACTTCTTCAGCACCATTAGTGTATTTTTGAGCAGAAGTACGTAGTTCCTCTGTTGTTAATTGAATTAAAGCCATATTAAACTCCTTTAAGTTATTTGTAAGTTTATTATATCAATAAGTGCCACAAATTACAAGTGCTTACACCATTTTTTACTAATAAAATATCAAAAAAATTCTCTTGTATTAGATTAAGGGTCTATTCGTTAAAAATCCTTTTCCTCTAACTTTCGATAAAAGTTTTTATTCTCTTGGTGTCGAGCTTCCAGTACATTCTCTATACGATTCTTATAAAGTTGATGATAGCTATCTAAATTGTTCTCTATCTCAAAGATATATGGTTGAATTTCAGCAAAACTACTATCTCTACATGCATAGGAAAGCGCCTCTAGGAGATGATCCGTCTCCCTACTAAACTTGTGGAAATCATCATCCAAATCCATCTCCAAACGTTCTAAGTCTCGTAATTTACGATTATGCTCATCCTCTAGTTTCTGAAGTACCTTTTTATCCATAACCAGTTTTCTCCTAGCTTTTGATCGGACTCTGTAAAGTAGGTGTTTGCAAGGTCTGTGTCAAGTAAGTTTCTGCAGCATCTGCAGCCTTTCCCTCAAATCCACCCTTAATATTGTTCACATAGGTCTTAGAAGCGTACTCTTGCATATCTGCGGCCGCTTCCTGCAACTTTTTAGCTAACTCAGCTCCTTTAGCAAGGATTGACAACTCTTTTGCAGTTACCAAGGCCCTGACTGCTTGGCGTTCTTGTTCCCTCATTCTTTCTTTGAAGGCTCTGTCGAGTTGCTCTCTTGTAATTAAAGTATCCTCATCCGTTAGGACTACCATTTTTTCCCCTCCATGTTTGCTTTACATCCGCCAATAGATTATTAAAATCTTCAGCACTATCTCTATCTATGGTCTCAAAGGAGCCACTAGCTTTGACCAAGCTCTCCCCCAGTTGCTGGATTTGTGTCAGGAAGGATGTTGCTGCTGTCTTCGTGTCACTAGCAAGGCCTTCATCCCAAAAGCTTGTTGTATCAAAACCAGAAAGAAGATTCGTAACTTCTGAGCTTGACAAATATCCAACCATGTCAAATGCTGTTGACCTTGTCTCCTTTACTATATTTTGAATGTCTTCCTTAGCGTCTGAAAGTAAGGTTTTCACGGATTTAACTTTGTCTTCCATGTCAAAATTTGCTAACTGGGCTGCTGTCTGAAGCAACTGAGCTCGAACCAAGATTCTTTGATTTCCTGAAAGATTGCCACTTCTCAGTTGTTCCTGATAACGAGGAATAGCTTCTCGATCCCATTTTATAGATTCCTGACGTGCTTCTTCGACGATTTTACTATATTCTATTGTATAATTCTTGTAAACTGCATAACCGATAGCCATCTTTGTTAGAGCCTCACCCCTCATAATGGCATTCAAAATATTTGAGGCTACATTATCATCAACTCCTAAAGCCCTGAGAGAATCTAAAGATGTCGCAATCAGTCGAGACAGCTTTTCACCTGCCCTGAGCAATTCTGGGTGAAAATCCTCAGACGCGGTCAACAAATTTCCCTTTCCATCCGATTGGAAAACACCAAAGTCATGGGAGCTTTCGGGATCAGTAATCTGAGTATAATGCAAGGGGACGAGGACATTGACTTTACCGACGGGTTTCTTAAGGGGTTCATCGGAGTCACCAGGTAATTTGGCAATGGTGTGTTCTCGATTAAGCATCCCCACGATATCAAAAGGATTGACATAATACTCGATCTTTTCGCTAATCTTTTTGATTTTCTCATCGCTGAGGCCCATTTCCTTTAAGCTCTTTGTCGTGTCTGGACCGTCAAAGAGGACCACTTTGCCGATTTTCTTCAGTTCTTCATCAGTGAGGCCAGCTACTCCTTGCGCAGAAACTATGGTCCCTAGGGAGTGACCTGTGATGTCCATCGTAGCATTTGGAGCCTTTTCACGCATCTCTGCGATTTTAGCTTTCATACCTGCCGTCGCTAACTTGGCTTGCGGGGTATGGATGTGGTTGAGGGCAAACTTCGCATCGTTGTCTATCCAATCGTTCCAATTTTCATAACTAATAGCATCACTTCCGCGGATAGCCATATAAGTTTTCGTAGTATCTTTAGTCAAGGTTGGCGTATCCGTTAAGTAGTAGGCATTGAAACCAGCTTTCTCATCCGTTAAAAGCCCTTTTTGATAGAGCTTGATAGGAGGCTCTTCTTGGTGAACCCCTCCGCCAGGATCACCAACTTGGAGTTTTATCTTATCTTCCACAGTATGTAAATCAGGATCTGGCTGCAAGTAGACTTTACCGTCATGAGGAAGTTTTTTACCTCCTTTAGTGATTTCCAACTCTTTTGTAATTTCGTTGTAAGATTGAATGTCTTTAGAGAAGTCAAATTGTAACGCTTCTCCTGAATCTAATATTTTTCTTTCTTCTTTACTCAGTCTCTCATATGTAAAAAGATTCGGTCGTCCTCTATATGCTGACTGAGCTAAATCCGCATAAAAATTATCAAAATTTTTTAAATTACTATTAGTCAAGCAGTTTACCCCCAATACGCAACGGACTACCAATTCCGATAGAATTAATTAAAATTTTTCCATCTGTAATCTTAATAATAACACTCCAGCTTGAGTTTGATATATTATTAAATCCTCCATAAACCTGAACAATATCGCCTCCTCCTTGAGGTGTACCATTTCCTATCTTATCCCATTGTGTCTGTTTCCAATCTATTTGAACCGATTCGACTTTAGGATTTAAAGATTTTACAAACTCCTTAATCTCTTCTTCATGTTCCTTTAAATAATCCAACTGCTTAGCTCGCGGACTAAGAAATACTCCTCCGAATAAATTTGTTTTCTGTGCCATCCATGCACCTCCTCCAAAAATTACAAGTGCTAAAACTAACCAAAGTAAAGTACGTTTTTTCATGAATGTTCTCCTAAATAAGCTGACTGTGCTAAATTCGCATAAAAATTATCAAAGGTTTTTAAATTACTATTAGTCATAATAATACCATCCCCCATCCCTATAAATTCTTATAGGCTGCATTTCATAAATTCCAAATTCCTTTGGTATACTGTTTGCATCATTGTCTAAAGAAAATCCAACCATGAATTTCGTCTTATCATTATTATTTACCTTTCCTCTAAGTGTCAACATATAGCCTCCACCTTGAGGAGTTCCATTTCCTACTTGACCAACCTTCATACTATCCCAATCAAACTGAACACTTTCAACTTTAGGACTTAAAGACTTGACAAAATCAGCCATATCTTCTTCATGCTCCTTCAGATAAGCCAACTGCTTAGCCCGTGGGCTCAGAGCTATTCCTCCAAATAGATTTGTTGCCTGTGCCATCCATGCGCCTCCTCCAAAAATTACAAGGGCTAAAACTAACCAAAGCAAAGTACGTTTTTTCATGAATATTCTCCTATAACATGTGAATATAGCCATATTATATCATGAATGTAAAAAAATTTTTATCATGAACCGCCCCTCAAAGCTTAACCAAAAATCTAACGCTCTCAATATCTGTACTTTATCAGTATTTTATTTGAAAAAAATTTTCTATAAAATTCCTTTTACACTATCTTTCCAATAATTCCTATAATAGGAATCAAAGAAAAACCTACAAGATCTGATTCTAAGGTGCTATCCCATCTTTTTCATTCATTTAGACTAACTGCAATTGAATTACATCTTATTGCTTCTTTTTTCATCTAGTTTAACACTCTAGAATTAGCTTCAAGGCATGTTCCTAACATATAAAAAAGCCCTGTCCCAAGACAAGGCTTTGAGCTTCTTCACTTTGCCGATTGCAGGGATTGAACCTGTGACCTAGGCTTTACGAGTGCCTTGCTCTAGCAACTGAGCTAAATCGGCGATTACACTTACAGTATAGCACTCTAAGAATAGGTGTCAAGAAATTTTCATCTCTGTTAAAAAAGCCTGTCCTGAGACAAGGCTTTGATAACATCTATGCTAAGAACCCGCACTTTCGTAGGCATCTAAACCCCTATCCCAAAGTTTAAGGGAAATGACAAAGAAAACCATAGAAATCAACATCAAACCACCAATGTTAAAGATAACATCCTTGTCCTGCAAGAAATAGCTGGCAGGATAGTAGGCCGTAAAGGCAAAAGGTACAATAAAACTGATTAACCAACGAAGAAGCGAATTGTAAATGGAAATCGGATACTTGGCAAAATCATTAAACATATAGAAAATATAAATCATTGCTCCTGACTGCTTGGTCCAAAAAGCGATGCTGGCTGTCGCGATTTTCAAGGAAGTATAAATCAAGGTCGCAAAAGGAATACAAACTAGGAAAAGCAGGAATTTTGGAAGAGTCCAAGCAATGCTAGATACCGTTGTCGCTAGTAGGATCCCACCAACCAAGAGTTCGCCCAAAGCATCAATCTGAAAGGTTTCAACTAGGATGTGAAAGAGAGGGTTGATAGGACGAGTCAGGTATTTGTCAAATTCTCCTTTTCGAACCAAGCGTTGACCTAACGCCCAGAGATTGTCAAAAAAGAGATGGTCCAACCCCTTAGGAATCAAGGAAAAGCCATAAATAAAAGCAATCTCTTGAAAGGTCCAACCTTCTAGGGATGGAATATGTTGAAAGATGACATTGAGAAACAAGAGGTTCAGACCTTGAGTCAGAAAGACTCCTAAAACCCCCACCACAAAATCCACCTTGTATTCCATGATTTGCTTGATGTATTGTCTGATAAAAATCAGATGCATGCGTTGATATTTTTTCATACTAACCTCCTTGAATGGTGATAAATGACTGGACTCGTTTCCAAATCAACTGAGACAAGCCCACCATTACTAAGAGCCAGAAAAACTGCAAAGCGAGCGCCTGAAGAATCTGATTGGCATCGTATTTCCCAACGATAATCATGACCGGAGTGTAAATTAAGGATGAAAAAGGCAGGAAGGACAGAATATCTGAAACAACCTTTGGAAAGAAAGCCAAGGGAATCAAACTTCCAGACATAAAGGCCACTATGGAAGTCTTGAGTAGATTGGAACCCCAAAGATTTTTAAACACAAAGGCTGAAAAACCAAAGCAGATATTAAAGAAAAAGTTGATCAGGTAGGCTAGCGTTAAGCTAAAAAGATAAAGGACAGTTAATCCCAGCACTTCTACCATCCCTTGCCCAGATAAGATTTTCATCAAAACAATGACACTTAAAAATGGAAGACCGACACTGATAAAAATCAACCACTTTGACCCAAGCTCGGTAAAGAGATAAGAAGCCGCAAAATGCACTGGTCGCAACAAGCGCATGATAATGGAACCATCCTTGACCTCCTCTCCAATCATAAAGGAAGAATCGGACCTAGTTAGAAGATTGGTCAAAAAACTCATAATGATATAGAGGGTGATATCTGCCATACTAAAGCCCTGAATCAAGGACTCTTGCGAAGAATCAAAGACAGCCTTCCAGAGATAAAAGGCCACAAAAGCACCCATTACATCGCCGATCCGATAAAGAATAAAGTTGACTCGGTAAGTAATCAACTCCTGAACCCCTGCATTGATAAAGGGTTTATAACGTCTCCACAATTTGACCATCTTAGAGCTCCTTTCGGTAGAAGCGACGGATAATATCTTCAATATCCGTATCCACCATCTTCAAATCGCGGATTTCAAAATCAGACAGGGTTTGCTTGATAATGTCAGCTGTCTGGTAGCGTGAACTATCGAATTCAATGTTGAGACTATTCCCTTGTCTATCAATTGTCATATCCGAAAAGCCTTCATAGTGAGAAACTAGATGACTTTGACCTGGTAGCAGTTCAAAGGAGAGAGTCTTCATCTTGCCAAATGTATCCTTAAGCTGGCTAACCGTTCCATCAAAAATCTCCTGCCCCTTATCAATCATAAAGATCCGATCACAGAGTTGCTCAATATCGCTCAGGTCATGAGTGGTCAAGAGAATGGTTGTTTCTTCCTCCTGATTGATCTGAGTAATAGCCCGACGAATGTTATCCTTGACCGAAACGTCCAAACCAATGGTCGGCTCATCTAAAAAGAGAACCTTGGGATTGTGAAGCAAGGAAGCCGCAATATCCGCCCGCATCCGTTGTCCCAGCGAAAGAGTTCTCACGGGATCCTTGATAAAGTCCTTCAAATCCAAGACTTCATTCAAAAAGTCCATGCGCTTATGAAAGAGCGAGTCTGGCACATCATAAATCTCTTTTAAAACCGTGTAGGTCTCTTGCAGGGCCAAATCCCACCATAGCTGGGTGCGTTGTCCAAAAACCACTCCAATATCCTTGACATAATCTTGACGATTGTCCTGGGGAATCTTGCCATTAATCCGACAAAAACCAGATGTCGGTTTCAAAATCCCAGTCAGCATTTTAATGGTTGTCGACTTCCCAGCACCATTTGCCCCGATGAAACCTAAAATTTGCCCTTTTGGCACCTCAAAGGTCAAATCTTTGACCGCTTCGAAGGTCTGCTTTTCAGGATGAATAAAGGAGCGTAATGCCCCCTTCAAGCCCGGTTCCTTAACAGTCTTCACAAAATTTTTCTGAAGATGTTCCACTTCTATCATTACCATATCTATCTCCCTAGCGTAAGGAATAGCAACATTGTGTTTTTGACTACAAGTATTCTAAATCCTTACTTTCTACACCTTCTCAATATTATTACAGAAGTCTTTACACCAATCTATTATAGTCCAATAAAAACTAGAATGCAAGCGTTTGCTTAAAGTTTATGAAATTGAAATTTTTCTCTTAAAAAGGTATTTTTAGATCAAAATTCTAGTTTAATCGTTTCCTTAAAACACCAAAAAACCCACCCAATGGGCAGGTTTTCTCTGTATTATTCAGCTAGATTAAGCTTTACCTTCTGAACCGAATACGTCGATACGTTCTTCAACTGATGCTTGGATAGCTTTTACACCGTCAGCCAAGAATTTACGTGGGTCGAAGAGTTTTTTCTTGTCGTATTCTGCTTCGTTTGCTTCGTAGTCACGAGCAAATTTACGAGTTGCGTTAGCGAATGCGATTTGGCATTCAGTGTTAACGTTAACTTTCGCAACACCAAGTTTGATAGCTGCTTGGATTTGCTCATCAGGAATACCTGATCCACCGTGCAATACGATTGGGAATCCTGGAAGAGCTTCTGTCAATTTTTGCAAGTGATCAAGGTCAAGACCTTCCCAGTTTGCTGGGTAAGGACCGTGGATGTTACCGATACCAGCTGCCAAGAAGTCAATACCAGTTTCAACCATTGCTTTAGCGTCTTCGATTGGAGCCAATTCGCCTTTACCGATGATTCCATCTTCTTCACCACCGATAGTACCAACTTCAGCTTCTACTGAGATACCTTTAGCGTGTGCTTTTTCAACAACTTCTTTAGCCAATTTAAGGTTTTCTTCAACTGGAAGGTGTGAACCGTCAAACATGATTGAAGTGTAACCAACTTCGATACACTCAAGTGCATCTTCGTAGTGACCGTGGTCAAGGTGGATAGCTACTGGTACAGTGATACCCATTGATTCAACAAGGTTAGCGATCAAGTTGCGAGCAACTTTGTAACCACCCATGTATTTAGCAGCACCCATTGAAGTTTGGATCAAAACTGGAGCTTTTTTAGCTTCTGCTGCACGCAAGATAGCTTGAGTCCACTCAAGGTTGTTTGTGTTAAATCCACCAACTGCATAACCGTTGTCACGAGCTGCTTGGACAAATTTTTCTGCTGAAACGATTGCCATTTTATCAGGCCTCCTGTATATTTTTATGGGTCATCCCATTTACATTGTTCATTTTATCACTTTTTGACAAAAAAATCTAGTTTTTCCCGTAGTTTCGATTGAATTTCTTCTAGCTCCATCTATGTAAACCCTTTCTCTCCCTAGTCTTGGGCGACTTTTGGAAAAACTATAAAGAAGGTTAAACGATTCTCTTGCATTTCAAAATGATAAGGTAATTTTTCATGTTCTAATAAACTCTTGACAACAAAGAGTCCCATCCCAGACCCCTTAGCCTTGCGACTAGCATTATCAGAAAAAGATTGGGCTAGTTTTTCTTGTTCTTCTGGACTACAGCTATTTTCTATAAAAAGTTCACCTTCTCTTTCTCCAATGCGAACCAAGCCACCTGGAACAGAGTGCTTGATAGCATTGCTGATGAGGTTAGAAAGAATCAACTTCATGACTGATGGATTTAGATAGGCCTGATGATGGTTCAAACCATTTTCAATTTGAAGTTCTCTTTCCTTGGCTAGTAAAGCATAATCTTGAACTAGACTTTGCGTCATCTGGAGGAGATCTATTATTTCCCTATCATCTCGCAATTCCTGCACAGAAGAGAGAGAAAGTATCTGGAGAACGTGGTGATTGAGCTCATCCACAATCCCCAAGGCAACTCCCAGATAGTGGTCTCTATCCTTATAGCGGCCGATATTCTCTTTCATGTTTTCAATCAGAATTTTCAAACTAGCCAGAGGTGTTTTCAGTTCATGAGAGGCACCACGTAAGAACTCAACCTTCATCTTTTCCAGCTGGAGAATGGCTTCATTCTTGTCATGCAAGTCCGCAATCACAGTCAAAAGATGCTGGTAGAGGCTATTAATTTGTTCCTTGAGATCCCCAATCTCATCCTTAGAATCCACGCGCAATCGCACTTGGGCATCCAAATCCATCATCCGACGGGTCACCCGCTTGATTTCCAAAATTGGAGCAACAATAGTCCGAGCATAGATATAGGCTACCAAAAGAGAAATTAGAAAGGATGCCAGCAAGGTATAGGGAAGAAACTGGAGACTGATTTGCTCTGCTTCCTTTTGCAAGTCCATGGAAGCTAGAAACTGGAGAGTCAGAGTACCACCGTCTTGCGTTGTCACCTCACGCTCCTCAATAAAGAGAGAGGTGGTCTGGCGGCCTGTGTCCAGAGGAAGGCTGTCTTTGACTTCTAACTTGTCCTCGGTCATCTCGCCCTTAACGGCCCCCTTGATATCACTAGTCTGGGAATACAAGTCTAACACTTGCTCGATATTCTGCCTATCTTTCCCTTCTAGGGACTGGGCAATGGCTGTTGCCTTCTGACCAATGGTTTCCTGACGATGACTCAGATAAGTCGAAGGAAAAAGAAAATAAATAGCCAAATGAAGGCAGATAACCAGAACACTAAATATCGAGAAGGTATAGATAAATATCTTTGTAAATAAACCTGTTCGTTTCATTTTCGCTCCAATTTATAACCAACATTGCGCACAGTGAGGATGCAATCCAAGTCTAGCTTTTTCCGCAGTTCCTTGATATAAACATCAATGACACGGTCAAAGGGAACCTCATCTGTCGCTTTCCATACGGCATCGATTATCTGAGATCGAGTCAATGCCCTTCCTTCATTTTTCACCAGATAGTCCAAAATTTCCAACTCTTTAGCATTAACAGCCACTTCTTGACCTGCTAGGCTGGCACTGTAGCTCTCAAAGTCCACCTTGGTATCCTTATAGGAGAAGATTCGTCCCGTATCGTAGTAACGCTTGAAAATCGCGTCCACCCTCACTTTTAAGAGGGAAAGGGAGAAAGGTTTTTCCAGATAGCCATCTGCTAGCGAAGCAAAAGCACTCATCTTGTATTCCTCATCCTGAAAAGCTGTCAACATCAAGACAGGGACCTGGCTGGTTTTACGAATCTCAGCTAGGACTTCTAGGCCATTGAGCTTGGGCATCTGAATATCCAGTAAAACCAAGGCTACTTCATAGCTGGAAAATTTTTCTAAGGCTTCTTGCCCATCTGCTGCCTCAATGATTTCATAACCGCAATCCGTCAAATAGTCACTGACCCCCTCACGGATCATCTCTTCATCTTCTACAATTAAAATTTTCATACTTTAACTGCTCTCTATTTTTTATTTTTTCTTAGAATAAATACCTACTCTATTTATTATAGCCTCTTACTGGCCTTTTGTCTGTAATCAACTGACCACTAGATAAAACAAAGAGAGCCTATCGCTCTCTCTGCTTGCATTTCACTCTCTATAGAATGAAAATTATTTAGCTGCTTTTGAAAATGTTACAACGTAATTATAATCTTTCCCATTAGATTGATAGACATAGTCCTCTTTGAAAGTATAGCCGCGTTTGCTCAGCTCTTCTTTCTTAGCTTCAACTTGTTTCTTAACTGCTACTTTCACCTCTTCATTTGATAAACCTTCTGCAATTTCAAGAGAAGTTCCATTGATATCTCCTAGGAAACCTGCAATATCTTTCATTTGATCAAAGTTATAAAAAACATTGACTTTGACCTTTTGAGGAGCTGGCTGTTCTAGACTTCTACGATTTCTGCTAGCGCGCGGTTGAACTGCTGGAGCCATTCTGAAACCTGAAGTTCCTGTAGCCTCCTTAGTGAATGTAACGACGTAGTTATAATTTTTCACAGTAGTATCTTGTTCAAAAATAATGTCATTTTTCACATGATACCCTCTAGCAGCTAAGTCTTTTATCTTGGCTTGAATTTTTTCTTTTACTAGCTCTTTTGCCTGTGCTTCACTCGTTCCAGCAGGAATTTTGACAGTGTTATCTTCTCCCGGGTCAGATAGAAAACCATGAATATCTGGCATTCCAGCGAAGTTATAGCTAATATTTACAGTTCCATCTGGTTCTGATGTTGAACGTGCCACTCTTCTTGCTCTTGCTTGAACCGATGGGGCATTTCTAAAACTTGAAGCCCCTTCTGAAGTTGAAGAAGGTTGTGTTGGAGCTTCACCTGATCCATGTCCTATCGCTGTGCTTCCATCATTAATAGTAGTACCTTCATTACGGCCATTTGTTAAATTATCTTTATTGTAGTTTGGTGCTGGTAATTCTTCACCTGGAACATTAATCTCATCAATCTTAGTTTGATATTCATCCGTAGCATCTACTGCTGCATCGTGATTTTCAGCATTTTTTATTGCTGCTAATGCTTCTTCTTTTAATTCATTTAATTTTTCTTTTAATTTTGTTTTTTCTGCTTCATCTTTAACTTTTTCAATTTCACTATGTTTTGAAGCCACAATTTTTTCAATAACATCTTTTCCATCTTTTTTTGCTTCCTCAAGTTTTTCATCTTTAGGTGCTACTTCTTCAGACGGAGTATCTTCTTTAGGTGCCGGAGCCGGATTTGGTGTTTCATCCTTTGAATCTACTGGATTTGATGTATCTCCATTTTGATTAGTTGGTAGTTTATCCTCTTTTGGCGCTGTTGCTTCGGTTTTTGGAGCTGAAGTTTCAGGTTGTTCTGTAGTCCCTGTGTTTGAAGTAGTACCATCTGTTACCGGACTTGATGTTGCTACATTACCTGAATCATTTGTAGCTTCCGCAGATGGAGTATTAGAAGGTTCTGACTTTGTTTCAGATTTACCTGATTCTCCAGCTGGCTGTGCAGTGGAATTGGTATCGCCTGATGTGACCGGTGCTTCTTCGCTTGGGGTTACCGGTGCCGGTGTCGCTGGTTCTTCCGCTTTCGGAGCAGGTGTCGTTGGTTCCTCTGATTTTGGTGCGGGTGCTACTGGCTCCTCTGATTTTGGCGCTGGAGACACTGGTGCCTCTGATTTTGGCGCTGGAGATACTGATTCCTCCACCTTTGGCGCTGGTGTCGCTGGTTCTTCCACTTTCGGCGCTGGTGTCGTTGGTTCCTCTGCTTTCGGTGCTGGTGTTGTTGGTTCCTCTGATTTTGGTGCTGGTGTCGCTGGTTCTTCTGCTTTTGGCGCTGTTGCAGTTGGCTCGTCTACTTTCGGTGCTGGAGATACTGGCTCATCCACCTTTGGTGCTGGCACCGCTGGTTCTTCTGCTTTCGGTGCTGGTGTCGTTGGTTCCTCTGCTTTTGGTGCTGGTGTCGCTGGTTCTTCTGCTTTTGGCGCTGTTGCAGTTGGCTCGTCTACTTTCGGTGCTGGAGATACTAGCTCATCCACCTTTGGTGCTGGCACCGCTGGTTCTTCTGCTTTCGGTGCTGGCGCTACTGATTCCTCCACTTTTGGTGCGGGTGTCGCTGGCTCATCCACTTTTGGTGCTGGAGTCGCTGGCTCATCCACTTTTGGTGCTGGAGTCGCTGGCTCATCTGCTTTTGGCGTGGTAGCCGCTGACTCGTCTGCTTTCAGTGCTGGAGCCGCTGGTTCTTCTGCTTTTGGCATTGGAGTCAATGGCGCTTCTACTTTCGGTGCCGGAGTCACTGGTACCTCTGCTTTTGGCGCTGGCGCTTCAGAACTTGGATTTGAAGCTACAGGTTGATTTGTAGTTCCTATATTTGAAGGGGCCTTGTCTGCTGCTGGTGCTTCTGAGGCAAGTTCTTCACCCGATTCTTCCGCTCTTTCCACTACTGGAGCTGATACAGGCTGATAGACTGGGCTATAGTTCACAGCCATTTTTTCAACTTTCTCAGTGACATCTGTTAATTCAAAAGTAACAGCTTTTGTCTCTTGATCTTTCTTGAGCAAGACTTCGTAAGTGCGAACTTCGCCACTTGCACCACTTTCCTTGATGACAATCTTGTGTTTTGTGACTGTATCTGAAATCGTTTCAGCTTCAGTAAAGTACAATTCATTGTGCGGTAAGAATAAATTCTTGCCTGAAGTTTGATTCATTTCTTGGAGTACATCTACAGGGATATTACTTGCTTCGCTGATAACACTTAATGTGTCCCCCCACTTAATAACATACTTAAATAAATCACCTTCTTTTTGAATATCAGCCTTTACTTCTGCAACTGTTCTGGCTACCCAGACACCATCTTGTTCACTGGCTGACACAGTTGGAGCTAAAAAGCCCAGCCCCAATAAAATCACACCTGTCGCAACAATTGCACCAGTTCTTAATTTTCTAAATCCACGGAGAGATAATGTTCCTCTAACATTTGTTTGTCTCATAATGTTTATTTTTCCTCACTAATCTATATTTTCCAAAGTAGACCCTTCCTAGGTCTACTAGTCTATGTTTACAATATGGATAGGCTTCTACAGATTTATCTATCTATTTTCAAGATAAGGTTTCTATATATTTTTATGCACAATCCCATATATAAGTTGTGAAATCCCTTTCTAATAAATTCAATAGCTTTAGTATATCATATTCAAGTACTAAAGTACAAAGAAAGCAACTGAAAGCAATGATTTTCACCACTGCTTTCGGCTCTATTTTGAATTGTTAAATAGGCATTCTCTATCCACCATTCTTGAATAGAAAAATAAGATGTAGTCTCTATTTTAGACTAATTTTTTCAAATTTATTCACTATCCAGCAGAAGCTCTTTTGGTTGTTTTCTTAGGAGATTGCTTGAAGCAAGCGCCATAACGAGAACCACTAGAACCAAGGCAAGGACAAATACGATGATAAAGTCTGATGTCTGAATGGAAATGTCTAGGCTCGACAAGGTCTTGCTAAAGCCATCTACTTCTGCACCACCACCAAGGTTAGAGGCTTGAGCAGCCTTGCTGGCTTGCTTAGCAACACCTGAAGTGACGTTGGCAAGAACAGTATTTCCGATTGCACGCGCTGTGTAAGTAGCTAAGAAGTAAGCAGAAACAAGAGCAGGGATGGCAATCAAGATGGATTCAGTGATGAATTGACCCAAGATACTTGCCTGCTTGAGACCGATAGAGAGGAGAATACCCACTTCCTTGCGACGGGCATTGATCCAAAGGCTGAGCAAGAGGGCAAGGAGAAGGACTGAGAAGCTCAAGCTACCCCAGAAGAGGAGGTTGGCCATCTTGTACATGCCAGAGATGGATTGCTCAAGAGCTGGGTAGTTAGAGGAGCTCTTAACTAAAGTATAGCTCTTCCAGTTGATACCACTGATGCCATTCAACTCTTTCATAACATCATCCAAGTTCTTGTCCGCTGTTACAAAGAAGGTTGCGTCCCCATAAATAGCTGTGTCTTCTGTGTATCCATAAAGCTTTGCAGCAGTGTGAATGTCTGTGATAGCTGTATTTTCATAGAGTTCTTGTGAGTAGGTTACTGCTGACTTATTATGACCATCAAAGAGTCCCTTGATTGTCACTTCGACTGTTTCCTTGGCTCCTTTTTCATTGTCTGCATCGTAGATATTGGAGTCTAGTTTGACCTTATCCCCGACTTTCCAGCCGTGTTTGGCTGCCAAGTCCTTGTGCAGGAGGATCTTGTCCTTGTCGTCGTTTGTTAAGTGCTCTCCTTCAACCAATTTATAAGAGCCCGAGACAAACTTGTCTTCTTTAGAGGAGTCATTGACACCTGTAATCATCAAGCTACTTCCAAAATGTTTAGCACGGTCAGGTGTTAGATTTTTCTTGGTATCTGGCGTTTCGATAAGTTCATATCCAGTCAAATCTCCGATAGCGTTGATACGTTTCACATAAGACTCGATGGCCTTGTTTTCAGTGATTTTTTTGATATCTTCACCCTTAATATTCCCAGCACCACGAGGCGTTCCTTGATTAACGCGACGATTGATTTGCATGGAGAAGCTATTGGTGATATTTTTAAAGGTCTCCTGAGAAGCCTTGGCAGTAGCTCCCTTAATCGACAAGCCGACCAAACTTAAGCTCGCCATGAGGAGAATAATCAGGAAGATGACAATCGATTTGAAAAACTTCCTTGTAACATAGGCAAATGCGTTGTGTAACATAGGTTCCCTTTCTAGATTTTGTTCTTTCTTATAATTCTAACAGAAAAGCTCATATTATTTCGTCGTATTGCGAGTTTCAGTCAGTTTCTTATCCTTCAATTCAAGTGTAATATCTGACGCCTGTGCCACTTCTTTACTGTGGGTGACGACGATGACACATTTACCTGTTTTCTGGGCAAGTGATTTGAGCAGTTCGACAATATCTCCAGCAGTTTTAGGGTCCAGATTTCCCGTTGGCTCATCCGCGAGAATAACTGGAGCTTCTGATACCAAACTGCGCGCAATGGCCACACGTTGCTGTTGACCACCTGATAACTGGAGAACATTCCGCTTGATCTGACTTTCATCCAAACCAAGCTCAAGCAGTGTATCCTTGCTTGCCTTTTTGTTGACCAAGCGGATATTTTCCAGTGGAGAAAGATAATCTATCAAGTTATAATTTTGAAAGACCAGGGAAATATGGTGCATGCGATGGTAAGAATAGCCCTTCTTACGAATGTCCTCTCCTTGAAAAAGGATAGAACCCTCAACAGGACTATCTAGACCAGCAAGTAGGGACAAGAGTGTGGATTTTCCTGCTCCTGACTCACCAATAATACTGTAAAATTTCCCGGGTTCAAAATTATAATTGATCTGATATAGGACTGCTTCAGCAGTGTTCTTATAACGGTAGGTAACATCTTGTAATTGTAATAAAGTCATGATTTCTCCTTCTTAACTAATAGATGATAAAATTTCTTTAGGCGATTTTCTAAATAAGAATAGGAAACAAAGGGCTACAGATAAGCAACTAAGCAGAACTAGAAAAACATAGGATTCTGCAAAAGATAGGATGCTGGTTGATAGACTGCTTGCTTTGGCTAGCGTGTCTTGTAAGCTTGCCTGATCTCCACTTGCTAATAGAGTTTGGAGTAGGTAAGATGTGATTGCGTTTCCTGCAACAAATGCTGGAAGCAAAGCACCAAGAGATACCAAAACTACCTCTAAACAGAATTGTAGGAAGATCGAGCTCTTACCTTTTCCAAGTGCCAGAAGGATTCCCACTTCGTAGACCCTTTCCCTCAACCAGAGAGACAAGACTAAAATTAAGGATCCAGCTCCTGCTATCAACATCCCATAAAGGAAGATGGTTAGGAAGGTTTGGAAGGTTGCCACTGAGTCTTTGATTTGTTCAAAAGCCTTGTTTTCCTTTTCGACTTGATAGCCTTGATTTTCCAAAGACAAGTTTTCTACCTGCTTCATGAGTCCGTCCATTTCCTTAGGATTTTCTACATAGAAGCGAGCTGCACTGACTAGAGATTCACCATTACCCAAAAGGCTTTGGCTACTTTCATAGTCTGTAAAGACTTGGTTTTCACTGAAGTCAGAAGACAAGCCTGTAAATTTCTCTTGTTTTTTACCAGAAAAGATGCCGACAATCTCAAACTCCACTGTTTGCCCTTTGCCAGCTTCTGACTGACCAGCATCCAAGCGAAACTTGTCATGAAGCGAAAGACTATTCTTCTTAGCCAACTCTTCGTGGATTAGGATTTTCTTGGAATCCCCTTTTTGAAGATGTCGCCCTTCTTTTAAGTTGAAAGCCGAGCTGGTAAAGGTGACATCCTTAGATGAATCTTCAAGAGCTGTTAAGCTAACCAAATTCTTATCCGCAGCGGACAAATCATCACGTTCCACGCTCTGCTCGCCACTCACTGCTTCCTTGTCTTTTAGTTTTGCGACCGTCTCGAGTTCAGGAGAAACATTTTCCAGTCCCTTAATCTTGCTTACAGATGCTAGGTCTGACAACTTGAATGTCTGACCATTTTCTATCTTCTTAATAGAAAAAGAGGTATTGAGTGATTTGTAAAGATTGGTTTCAACTGTTTTGTTGGACTTCATCAGAGTCAAACAGGCTGAAATTCCAGCCAATAGGACCAATAAAATCAGAAATAAAATAAAACTTCTCAGTCGTTTTCTGCTGACATAAGCCCAAGCTCTTTGGATCGGATTCATTTGTCACCTCCATATTTGTAAGACTATTATAAAATCCAAATATGAAATGTTTATGAAATACAAAAAAAGAGCAAAAATTTTTTGCTCTACTTGAATTAGATAAAAAAGAGCTAGCCTAAGCTAACTCTTATCCTATGCGGAGAGAGGGACTTGAACCCTCACGACCTAAAGCGGTCACAGGATCCTTAGTCCTGCGCGTCTGCCAATTCCGCCATCCCCGCGTCGATTACTTTACTAGTATATCAACTTTTAGGATGCTTGTCAACACTTTTTTTCAATTTTTTTCATTTCATCAACCAAATTACTCAGAAAGTTCATTTAGATTTTCATCTACTAACTTAGCTCCAAGTGTGTTTTTAAAATGACCTAGGGCAAATTGATGATTTTCAGGCCAGATGGAAGCAACAGCTGGTTTAACAATCTCGATGTCATATCCTAGATTATAGGCATCTATAGCTGTATGCAGGACACAGATATCCGTCAAAACTCCGGTTAAAATAACTGTAGAAATTCGACGCTCTCTCAAACGGATATCCAGGTCAGTCCCTGAAAAAGCTGAGTAATGGCGTTTATCCATCCAAAAGACACGACTGTCTGAACCATGCTCTTGATAAAAGGTCCCCAAATCTCCGTATAAATTCCGTCCACTAGTCCCAATCAAATTGTGAGGAGGAAACAGCTTGCTTTCTGGATGGAAACAATCGTTTTCTTCATGAGCATCTATTGTAAAGAAGATGTAATCTCCGCGTTCAAAAGCTAATCGAGTTACCTTGCTGATGGCATCCGAAATTGCCTGAGCTGGAGCACCTGCTGTCAGCTTCCCACTATCAGCAACAAAATCTTCTGTATAATCAATCGAAATTAAAGCCTTAATCATTAGTAATCTCTTTTCTTCACTTCTTCAAAAATATCTGAAATCAAGACCTTAAGATAGGTTCCCTTCATTCCAAGTGAGCGACTTTCAATAATTCCCGCAGACTCAAGCTTACGAAGAGCATTGACAATCACAGAACGGGTAATACCGATACGGTCTGCAATCACAGACGCAGTTAACTGGCCTTCATTTCCATTTAATTCCCCTAAAATTGCTGAAACAGCACGGAGTTCTGAATAAGAAAGGGTATTAACCGCCATGGTAACAGCAGTACGGCGGCGAATATTTTTCTCATCTTCTTCACGCTGGAAGTTGAGGAGTTGAATTCCAACAACGGTACTCGCAATCTCAACAAGAATCAAATCCTCGTCTTCGAATTTTTTATCATTGCGCCAAATAATCAAAGAACCAAGACGAATCCCTGATACATGAATCGGTGCAATAGTCGTCAAACCATCTGGAAAGTCGGCACGACTTTCCACAGGAAAAATACTTAAATCATGATCAACTGTCAGATTGGCTTCTGTATCGTAAATCATGTTCGCACCTTGAATGTAGTCATCTGGGAAAATTTTAGTTTGGAAGAATTGCTCTACACGATCTGTATTGGTTTTGTAACGCATAAAATAGCCAAGGAGACGTCCCTTGCTATTAACGATACAGGCGTTACAGTCAATAATATCTGCCAATTGACGGGTAATTGCATTGTAGGGAAGTTCTTCCTGCAACTGCTCCTCTGAGCGCTTCAGGATAGAAGTAATTTTTCTAGTTTTTTCTAATAAATGTGCCATTTTTCACCTCGAATATAATCGCTATCATTATAACATAAACAGCTTGAATTTTCAATTATTATCTGAAAATTGCTTATTTAATTGCAATTTAAAAAAACAAGAATATTTTTAATTAAATTGCTTCTTTTCTATTGACAAGCCCCCTATTTTTGTGTATCATAATATTATAAGAAGATAATATATCTATTTTATTTATCTTTCTTTTCCATTCGGTCTCCTTATATAAAAAAGCGATTCATTTTGAACCGCTTTTTCTTATTTATCGCCCTTGTTACGAATAACAAAGCCTGTTTGCTTTTCGCTTGAAGTATTGCGTGGTTTTTTATTATCTTTACGGTAACGTTTTTCCTTATCAAAACGATCGTTGCCACGACTTCCTTTTTTGAAATCATCACGACGACCACCACGACGGTTGTCTCCACGGCGATTATCACGACGGTCATCTCCACGACGACCTCCCTTACCTTTACCACCGAATCCATTACCTGATGGTTTAAATGGCAATGGTTTTTCACGTGCAATCTCCACTTCAGGAAGACTATCTGGGTCTTGAACAGTCAGACTCAAGATATACATTGCCAATTCTTCAGGAGTAAATTCGGCAGCCAGCTTACGAGCATCCTTACCAAATTTCTCAAAGTTGGCACGGATAGTCTCATCTGCAAAATCACGTTCGATTTTCTTGAGAGCTACGTGTTTTTTAGCTTGGAAGGCTTCTTCTGCACTTGCAGGTTTGAGACCTTTCATGCGTTTCTTAGTCAAGTTTTCAATGATTTGGAGGTAGCCCATTTCATTTGGTGATACGAAAGTAATAGACTGACCTGACTTACCAGCACGACCTGTACGACCGATACGGTGAACATAACTTTCAGGATCTTGTGGAATATCGTAGTTATAGACATGGGTCACACCTGAAATATCCAACCCACGCGCTGCAACGTCTGTCGCAACCAAAACATCAAGATTGCCATTTTTAAAGTCACGAAGGACACGAAGACGTTTGTTTTGGTCTAGGTCTCCATGAATTCCTTCTGCACGGAAGCCACGGATTTTCAAACCACGAGTCAATTCATCTACACGGCGTTTTGTACGACCAAACACGATAGCAAGCTCAGGCTGTTCCACATCCATAAGACGGGTCATGGTATCAAATTTTTCTTGTTCTTTAACACGAATATAGTACTGGTCAACCAATTCTGTTGTTAATTCCTTAGCAGCAATCTTCACATGCTCAGGTTCTTTCATAAACTGAACACCGATACGTTTGATGGCATCTGGCATAGTTGCTGAGAAAAGTAAGGTTTGACGGTTTTCAGGGACACGGGAGATAATAGCTTCAATGTCTTCAAGGAAGCCCATGTTGAGCATTTCATCCGCTTCGTCAAGGATAAGAGTTTCAATATCTTGTAATTTCAAGGCCTTGCGTTTAATCAAGTCCAAGAGGCGACCTGGAGTTCCCACCACGATATGGGCACCAGATTTAAGAGCCTTAATTTGTTTTTCAATGCTTGATCCGCCATATACTGAGCGGACTTTGACTCCCTTACTACGACCAAATCGGAAGAGTTCTTCTTGACTTTGGACAGCTAGTTCACGAGTTGGAGCGATAACCAAGGCTTGGATAGTCGCTTCTTCTGTACGGATTTTTTCAAGGGTAGGCAAGCCAAAGGCTGCAGTTTTTCCTGTACCAGTCTGAGCTTGACCGATAACGTCCTTACCTTCAAGAGCCAATGGAATGGTTTGTTCTTGGATCGGACTGGCTTCTACAAAACCAGCTTTTTCAATCTCTGCTAGCAAATCAGCAGACAAGTTTAATTCATTAAATTTCACGTTATTCTTCTTTCTAAAGGTGGTGCGAAGCCACCCTATAGGGCTTAGTTTATACTTTTCTTTTTATGACGTATTTTCATATACTGGATATAAAATCGTGTTGCTTCTTTTCCACAAAAGAAAAGTACTGTTTTCTTTGCAACCTATCTAGTATAACACAAGAGAGAAGCAAAAGATAGCCCAATCCATCGATAAACTCATGTAAACGATTTTTCAGAGAAAATAAGGATGAAATTTCCACTATTTCATAAACTTTTTTAAAGCGTAGCAGAATTGTGCAAAAGTTTTTTTCTTGTGCTAGAATGAAAATCGAATAGGAGGAACTCTAAATGTTAACTTATGATTTAATCGTTATCGGATTTGGTAAAGCTGGTAAAACACTAGCAGGTAAATTGGCTTCAGCTGGTAAAAAAGTTGCCCTCGTTGAACGTAGCAAAGCTATGTACGGTGGAACTTGTATCAACATTGGTTGTATCCCAACTAAAACTTTGCTAGTTGCTGCTGAAAAAGATTTATCTTTTGAAGAAGTCATTGCTACTAAAAACACTATCACTGGTCGCCTCAACGGTAAAAACTATGCGACTGTTGCTGGTACAGGCGTCGATATCTTTGATGCGGAAGCTCACTTCCTTTCAAATAAAGTCATCGAAATCCAAGCTGGTGATGAAAAGAAAGAACTGACTGCTGAAACAATCGTCATCAACACTGGTGCTGTTTCAAACGTCTTGCCAATCCCTGGACTTGCTACAAGCAAAAACGTCTTTGACTCAACAGGTATCCAAAACTTGGACAAATTGCCTGAAAAACTTGGAGTCCTTGGTGGTGGAAATATCGGTCTTGAATTTGCTGGTCTTTACAACAAACTTGGAAGCAAGGTTACAGTCCTAGATGCCTTGGATACTTTCCTTCCTCGTGCAGAACCTTCCATCGCAGCTCTTGCTAAACAATACATGGAAGAAGACGGCATTGAATTGCTTCAAAACATCCGTACTACTGAAATCAAAAACGACGGTGACCAAGTGCTCGTCGTGACTGAAAACGAAACTTACCGTTTCGACGCCCTTCTTTACGCAACTGGACGCAAACCAAATGTAGAACCACTTCAACTTGAAAATACAGATATTGAACTAACTGAACGTGGTGCTATTAAAGTAGACAAACATTGTCAAACAAACGTTCCTGGTGTCTTTGCAGTTGGAGATGTCAACGGTGGCCTTCAATTTACTTACATTTCACTTGATGACTTCCGTGTTGTCTACAGCTACCTTGCTGGAGATGGCAGCTACACACTTGAAGACCGTCTCAATGTACCAAACACCATGTTTATCACACCTGCGCTTTCACAAGTTGGTTTGACTGAAAACCAAGCAGCTGATTTGAAACTTCCATACGCCGTTAAGGAAATTCCTGTTGCAGCCATGCCTCGTGGTCACGTAAACGGAGACCTTCGCGGAGCTTTCAAAGCTGTAGTTAATACTGAAACAAAAGAAATTCTTGGAGCAAGCATCTTCTCAGAAGGTTCTCAAGAAATTATCAACATCATCACTGTTGCTATGGACAACAAGATTCCTTACACTTACTTCACAAAACAAATCTTCACTCACCCAACCTTGGCTGAGAACTTGAATGACTTGTTTGCGATTTAAGTTGAGATTTAATCGTATCGAACAGCCCTCTGAGGGCTGTTTTCATTTCTGCGAAATCTCATACTCTTCGAAAATCAAATTCAAACCACGTCAGCTTTATCTGCAACCTCAAAGCGGTGCTTTGAGCAACCTGCGGCTAGCTTCCTAGTTTGCTCTTTGATTTTCATTGAGTATCAAATCTGTCTTTTCCTTCTTTTATGATATAATAGAAACATGAAATTAAAAACTACTTTGGGCCTTCTTGCTGGGCGTTCTTCCCACTTCATTTTAAGCCGTCTTGGCCGTGGAAGTACGCTTCCAGGAAAACTTGCCCTTCAATTTGATAAAGATATTTTACAAAACCTAGCTAAGAACTACGAGATTGTCGTGGTGACTGGAACCAACGGAAAAACCTTGACAACTGCTCTCACTGTCGGCATTTTAAAAGAGGTTTATGGTCAAGTTCTGACCAACCCAAGCGGTGCCAACATGATTACAGGAATTGCGACAACCTTCTTAACAGCCAAATCTTCTAAAACTGGGAAAAATATTGCCGTCCTAGAAATCGACGAAGCCAGTCTATCTCGTATCTGTGACTATATCCGGCCAAGCCTTTTTGTCATCACTAACATTTTCCGTGACCAAATGGACCGCTATGGTGAGATTTACACAACTTACAAGATGATTTTGGATGCTATTCGTAAGGTGCCTACTGCCACTGTTCTTCTTAATGGAGACAGTCCACTTTTCTATAAGCCAGCTATTCCAAATCCTGTACAGTATTTTGGTTTTGACTTGGAGAAAGGCCCAGCACAGCTGGCTCACTATAATACAGAAGGGATTCTCTGTCCTGACTGCCAAGGCATCCTCAAATATGAGCATAATACCTATGCAAACTTGGGTGCCTATATCTGTGAAGACTGTGGATGTAAACGTCCTGATCTCGACTATCGCTTGACAGAACTGGTTGAGTTAACCAACAATCGCTCTAGCTTTGTCATTGACGGACAAGAATACGGTATTCAAATCGGTGGTCTCTACAATATCTACAACGCCCTAGCAGCGGTTTCCATCGCCCGTTTCCTTGGTGCAGATTCACAACTAATCAAGCAAGGATTTGATAAGAGCCGTGCAGTCTTTGGACGCCAAGAAACCTTCCATATCGGTGACAAGGAATGCACGCTCGTCTTGATTAAAAATCCAGTCGGTGCAACTCAAGCTATCGAAATGATTAAACTAGCACCTTATCCATTTAGTCTATCTGTTCTCCTAAATGCCAACTATGCAGATGGAATTGATACCAGCTGGATCTGGGATGCTGATTTTGAACAAATCACTGAGATGGACATCCCTGAAATCAACGCTGGCGGTGTTCGCCATTCTGAAATCGCTCGTCGTCTACGAGTAACAGGCTATCCAGCTGATAAAATCACTGAAACAAGTAGTCTAGAACAAGTTCTTAAGACCATTGAGAACCAAGACTGCAAGCATGCTTATATTCTAGCTACCTATACTGCTATGCTTGAATTCCGCGAACTGCTGGCTAGTCGTCAGATTGTTAGAAAGGAGATGAACTAATGGTTTATACTTCACTTTCCTCAAAAGCTGGCAATTACCCTTATCAGCTCAACATTGCTCACCTCTATGGAAACCTCATGAATACCTACGGGGACAATGGAAATATCCTCATGCTCAAGTATGTGGCTGAAAAACTAGGGGCCCATGTGACGGTTGACATCGTTTCACTGCATGATGATTTTGATGAAAATCACTACGACATTGCCTTTTTCGGTGGCGGTCAAGACTTTGAACAAAGTATTATTGCAGACGACCTACCTGCTAAAAAAGAGAGCATTGACAACTACATCCAAAACGACGGTGTGGTTCTCGCTATCTGCGGTGGTTTCCAACTATTGGGCCAATATTATATTGAAGCTTCAGGTAAACGTATCGAAGGGCTCGGTGTCATGGGCCATTATACCCTAAACCAGACCAATAACCGCTTTATCGGTGACATCAAGATTCATAATGAAGATTTCGATGAAACCTACTATGGCTTTGAAAATCACCAAGGCCGTACTTTCCTTTCTGATGACCAAAAACCGCTGGGACAGGTTGTCTATGGAAATGGAAACAACGAAGAAAAGGTCGGCGAAGGGGTTCATTATAAGAATGTCTTTGGTTCCTACTTCCACGGGCCTATCCTCTCTCGTAATGCCAATCTGGCCTATCGCCTAGTCACTACTGCCCTCAAGAAGAAATACGGTCAGGACATCCAACTCCCTGCCTATGAGGACATCCTCAGTCAAGAAATCGCTGAAGAATACAGCGACGTCAAAAGCAAGGCTGACTTTTCTTAAACCAAGGAAAACTATATCAAAGAACTCCGCTATCTTACCGGAGTTCTTTTTGTCTTTTCTTTTACCCTTCTCCCTTGCATTTTCTCTCTTTTTTTGCCAAAATAGAGGGGTAGAAAGAAGGTAGCATATGTCTAAATTACAACAAATCGTAACATATCTTGAATCAGAAAAACTAGACGTCGCTGTCGTATCTGACCCCGTCACAATCAATTACCTCACTGGCTTTTACAGTGATCCCCATGAACGCCAAATGTTCCTTTTTGTCCTAGCGGATCAGGAACCCCTCCTCTTTGTCCCAGCCCTTGAAGTTGAGCGTGCAAGCAGCACTGTTTCCTTCCCAGTTGTGGGCTATGTGGATTCTGAAAATCCATGGCAAAAAATGAAACATGCTCTTCCACAGCTTGACTTCAAACGTGTCGCTGTCGAGTTTGACAATCTCATCTTGACTAAATATCATGGCTTGAAAACAGTCTTTGAAACTGCTGAGTTTGAAAACCTCACTCCTCGTATCCAACGCATGCGTCTCATCAAATCAGCTGATGAAGTACAAAAAATGATGGTTGCAGGTCTCTATGCTGATAAAGCAGTTAATGTTGGTTTTGACAATATTTCTCTTGATAAGACCGAGACAGATATCATCGCTCAAATCGACTTTGCCATGAAACGTGAGGGCTATGAAATGAGCTTTGATACCATGGTCTTGACTGGAGATAACGCTGCAAATCCACACGGCATTCCAGCAGCTAATAAGGTCGAAAATGATGCTCTTCTCCTCTTTGACCTTGGTGTTCTAGTAAACGGCTACGCGTCAGATATGACTCGTACAGTCGCTGTCGGTAAACCTGACCAATTCAAGAAAGATATTTACAACTTGACTCTTGAAGCCCAACAAGCTGCTCTTGAATTTATCAAACCAGGTGTGACTGCCCATGAAGTAGACCGCGCTGCCCGTGAGGTCATCGAAAAAGCTGGTTACGGAGAGTACTTCAACCACCGTCTCGGTCACGGTATCGGTATGGATGTCCACGAATTTCCATCTATCATGGAAGGAAACAACATGGTCATCGAAGAAGGCATGTGCTTCTCTGTTGAACCAGGTATCTATATCCCTGGTAAAGTCGGTGTCCGCATCGAAGATTGCGGTGTTGTTACCAAGGATGGCTTTGACCTCTTTACAAACACCAGCAAAGACTTGCTTTATTTTGATTAATATTCTTCCAAAATCTTCCCACAACAAAACGCATAGTATCAAGTTTTTTCAACACCTGATAGTATGCGTTTTTGCTGATTTTTAGGACTTTTGACTCAGCCTCTTTACTTAATCTTCTTAATACTTTGACTAAGGATAAATCCTACAATCATCCCTACCATATTTTGCATGAAATTCGGTAGGATTTCTGGTAGGGCTGCTGCCCAGCCATTCATCAAAGTTGAACCCAAGGCGTAGCCCCCTACCATGGCAATCGTTGCTAAGATAAGACCTAGCCACTGAGCTTTTCCTTTAAATCCTGCGAAAAATCCCTGCAAGCCATGGTTGACCAAGCTAAAGAACATCCACTGAGGATAGCCTGATAAGAGGTCAATCAAGAAACCTGCTAGTCCTCCTACTACAGCCCCTTCACGACTACCAAAGTAGAAGGCCGTAAAGAAGACACCCGCATCTAAAAGAGTTAGAATGCCTGTCGGTGTTGGAATTTTTAAGAAATAACCTAGAACCACAGAGAGGGCGGTTAATAGGGATACAAGGGCAATTTTAGTCGTTTTTGTTTGCTTCATATTGTCTTACTCCATACTGATCTGCTTGTGTAATAGCACGGTAAACGAAAGCCTTAGAGCTTTCTACTGCTGGTAAAAGTTCATCACCTTTAACCAAGTGACTGGCAATGCTAGAGGCAAAGGTACAACCTGCACCAGCATTTTGCCCTTGGATGACAGGATTTTCTAAGACTGTAAAGTTCTGTCCATCATAAAAAACATCTACAGCCTTGTCCTGACTAAGGCGATTGCCTCCCTTGATAATGACTGCTGGCGCTCCTAAATCATGCAATTTCTGCGCTGCAGCTTTCATGTCTTCCAAGGTTTTGATTTCCTGACCAGCCAATAATTCTGCTTCTGGGAGATTAGGCGTAATTACGCTCACATAAGGGAAAAAGCGAATCAACTCTTGGCAGAGCTCACTAACAGCCACGTCATGCGTTTCCTTGCAGACCAAGACAGGGTCCAATACCACAGGTACTCCTGGGCGTTGCTTGATAAAATCCAATGCTTTCTCAGCTACACTAACATTAGGGAGAAGACCAATCTTAATCCCTGCAAACTCCACATCACGCAAACTATCTAATTCATGTTGAAAAATGGCATCGTCAGTTGGAAAGACTTCAAACCCCTTCTCTGTCAAGGCTGTCAAACAAGTCACTGCTACAAAGCCATGCAAGCCGTTCAAAGTATAGGTAGCCAAATCTGCTGATAAACCACCGCCACTAAAAATATCATTTCCAGAAAGTGCTAAAATACGATTATTCTTCATAACGAATCTCCTTTAAATACAAACCATTTGGTGCTGCAGTGGGACCTGCAAGCTGCCTGTCCTTTTTCTTCAAGATGAGGTCAATCTGCTCTACTGGCATGCGGTTATTGCCGATTTTGAGCAGTGTCCCCACCATATTGCGAATCTGCTTATACAAGAAACCATTTCCTGAAAAGGTAAAGGTCAAAAACTGACCTGTCTCATCAACTGCTAAACTAGCTTCTGTGATGGTGCGAACCTTATCCTCTACACTAGTCCCAGAGGCTGTAAAACCGGTAAAATCATGGGTTCCCTCTAACTTTTTGATTGCAATCTGCATGCGTTCCACATCGAGTGGATAGGGAAAGTGAGTGGCATAGTGACGGCGCATAGGATTTTTAGGACGGCCCCTATCCACGATAAACTCATAGGTCTTACTGTGCTTAGCATAACGGCAATGAAAATCATCCGCCACAAGCTCAATCGAAATCACATCAATATCTTCAGGGGACTGAGTGTCTAGAGCAAAACGGAGCTTCTCCTCATCCATTTGATAAGGCAGGTCAAAATGAATCACCTGTCCCAGGGCATGAACCCCACTATCTGTCCTACCAGCACCGTGAACAGTAATGGCTTGCCCTTTATTTAGCTTGGTCAAGGTTTTTTCAATTTCTTCCTGAACGCTACGCGCATGAGGCTGGCGCTGAAAACCAGCAAAGGCGTAACCATCATAGGAAATAGTTGCTTTATATCTTGTCATAACTTCTATTTTATCAAGAAAATAATCTGTAAACAAGAGTCTAAAATAAATATTGTCTGGGTACAAAAATCCCGAAAGAAAAACTTAGGAAATGAATCCTAAGCTCTCTTTTGAAGTAGATACATGACAAAGATAGAGGTTACAATCAACCATGAGCCTAAAATGGCAAAGACCAACATACCATTGTGAGTTAGTAAGCCAATTGCACCTAGAACAAATGGAGTCGTAAAGGCTCCGAAACTACAGCCTAATACAGCAAATGAGGTTGCTTGATTGAGGAGTTTAGCTGGAATTCTTTCAGAGACAAGTTGAAAGACCGTCGTCAAGGCTACACTGTAGGCAAAACCAGCCAGAATGCTTCCTGCCACCACCACCCACAAGGATGGAGACAAGGCAATCACAATTTGCCCTAAGCCAAAGGTAATACCAGACCAGAGGAGCAGTTTCTCTTTAAAGATAGAAATCAAGAAAGAGAAACTCACACCAGCCACAATCCCGATTAACTGCATGACACTAAGAACAAAACTAGATAACTGGGCATCTCCAAGCCCTCTTTCCACCATCAAGCTTGGAATACGGATGGTAATAGCTGTATTGGTACAAACTACAACTGCCGCTTCGATAGCTAGGATAAAAATCAAGCCCTTCATTTCCCTAGTTAAGCGACTTGCTTCCTTCTCCTTTCTCTTGACTTCTTTCTTTTCCTTTCCATAAGGGACAAAGAGCAGATAAAGGGTCAGTACCAAAAATCCAGCACTATAGGCTAGGAAGGTAGCTGTCCAACCAAAGGCCAACAACTGGCCGACTGCCAAGGTGATGAGAGAAGCCCCAACGACCTCTGCAGAACCGCGTAGCCCTAACATCTGAATTCGCGTTTTTCCTTGAAAGCGTTCACTGATAATGGAAATGGCCTTGGCATTGATCATCCCAACACCTAAACCAAAGAGAATACGTGTTCCAAAGACAAAAGGATAGGCTTGATACCAAAAGGGTGCTGTTCCACTCAGTGATAAAATCAGTAAACCCAAACTAATCTGTAAGCGCTCAGGGAATATTTTTTCTAAGAAACCATTTAGTAGTAACATGATCATGATCCCAAAGGAAGGCAAGCTCGCCAAAAGCTCAATTTGTTCCTTAGGATAACCTTGATAATAGTCAAACATGGCTGGTAGGGCACTTGAAATCGAAAAGGACGTAATCAAAACGAGGGAGAGAGCCAAAATACTGGCCCGTTCTAAAAATTGTTTCATGAAATCTCTTTCTATCTTTCTCTTAATCTTCTATTTTTTGATGGTTATCAAGCAAGAAAAGAAGAAGTCTCATTGGTTTGTAGACTCCTTCTTAAACTCGAAAATGAATCCCTTGTGTCTTATACTCAATGAAAATCAAAGAGCAAACTAGGAAGCTAGCCGCAGGCTGTACTTGAGTACGGCAAGGCGAAACTGACGTGGTTTGAATTTGATTTTCGAAGAGTATTAGGATGACTTTCTCTTGATTTGCTTAATAAAGTAGAAGATAAATCCTGCCACCATATAGGCAACAAAGATAATCAGACACCACTTGAACACGACATCCCACCCCTTGTTCACATTCAAAAAGAAGTAAGGGAAGGGACTGACCTTAGAATTAGGAACATCAAGTTTCAGTACCAAGCCATTAAAAAGAGCAAAAATCATATAAAGCAAGGGTAAAATCGTCCACACAATTGGATCCCAAATCTTGTATTGACCCTGTTTGTCAAAAAAGAGGGTATCTGCTAAAAACCAGAGGGGAACGATATAGTGGCAAAGGAAATTTTCTAGGGTATAGAAATTAGTCGCAATGGGCGCCAGGAGGAAATGGTAAATCACACAGGTAATCATGATACTCATGGTGACCCCACCTTTTAAGCGCAAGAGGCTTGGCCTTTGCCAGTTTTCACCTAAACGGCTCATAACCTTTAGGAGATAGAGCGTAAAAATCGCGACTAAAAGGTTGGACAGAACCGTATAATAGAGCAACATCCCAAAGCCACCATGCTTGGCGATTTCAAGATAAACTCCCGTAAAAGCCGCTAGAAACAAGAAGATACGGCTATAAAATACTAGTTTATAGTGCTTTGACATGCTTAAATTTTCTTCACAAACTCTGATTTGAGTTTCATGGCACCAAAGCCATCGATTTTACAGTCGATATTGTGGTCGCCTTCTACGATGCGAATATTTTTCACGCGCGTTCCTTGTTTCAAATCTTTTGGCGCACCTTTTACTTTCAAGTCCTTGATGAGGGTTACTGTATCACCGTCAGCCAATTTATTTCCGTTGGCATCGATAGCGACAAGGCCTTCTTCTACTTCTGCAACTTCAGCAGGATTCCACTCATTAGCGCACTCTGGGCAAACCAGTAGTGCACCGTCTTCGTAGACATACTCTGAGTTACATTCTGGGCAATTTGGTAGGTTGTTCATGGTTTCTCCTTATCATCATTCACTATTCTTTGAAAATCAAAATTTCTCGAACAGCAACTATTATACCTTAAAATTAGTATTTTGACAAATGAGTCGCCGGAGGAGTAAAGAAAAAATCATGTAACTTTTTCTGCTACATGATTTTTAAAAGATAGTTTATCATGAGTAGTGATACAGAAACTCATGATAGAAAGGGATGCATTTATCTTATAAACCAGGTGCTTGTCCAAGTTCTGCGGCAAGCATCCAGATTGTTTTATCAGTTTCAGTTTTAGCATCTGAGAAGATACCGTTTGTCACATCATCACCCTCTTCATCAGTGACATCCAAACCTTTTTGGAAGAGTTCTGACAAGTAACGGTAGATAGCAAGCACACGTTCCAAGCTTTCTTCAACATTACGGTATTCACCAGCTTCTTCTTCGATTTCACTGTTTTGAAGGAATTCTGTCAATGTAGAGAATGGGCTTCCTCCAAGTGTGATCAAACGCTCACTGATTTCATCCAATTGACCGTCAAGAGCTTCCATATACTCATCCATTTTTGGATGCCATACAAGGAAACCACGACCACGCATGTACCAATGCACTTGGTGCAAAGCAACGTGAGCTACATACAAATCAGCAACAGCTTGGTTCAAGACTTCCTTTGTTTTTGCCAATGCTACTGGCGCTGCTTTTGTCAATGATGTTACGTCTTTTACTGCTTCTTTTTTCAATTCTACCATTTTATTTTACCTCATTCATTATTATTTGTAACCACTTCTTAGTGTTTACTCCCTTAGTATACTACTAATGAAAACCAATAGCAAGCCAAATGACTCACATGAGAAAAGTTGCAATAGACTGATAATTTAAGAAAAGTTTAGTTAGTTCTGATTAGCTCACTTTATCAGATTTACTTGAAAATTGGCTTTGGTAAAGTTCATAATAAAAGCCTTTTGCTTAGAGTAATCTTTCGTAATTTCCCTGCTCAATAATCTGTCCATCCTTAAGAACGAGAATCTTATTTGCTTCTTAAATGGTCTAGAGACAATGGGAGATGACAAAGCTGGTCCTTCCTTTCATCAACCGTTTCATAGCTTTTTGAATCAAGAGTTCCAAACGGGTATCAACAGAGGAAGTCGCTTCATCCAAAATGAGAATTTTAGGATTAGCTAGAATAGCAAGCGCGATGGTCAACAGTTGTTTATGCCCGAGGGAAATATTGCTGGGGTCTTGGTTCATCTCCATGTTATAACCACCAGGAAGAGTTCGTATAAAATAGTCTACATTAGACGCTTTAGTAGCAAAAAAGAAAGGACTAAATGTGTCCTTTCTCGATTTTAGTTTTTCTTCAACCCAATAATGTTGATAAAGAGTCGATTATTTTACAAAGTCAAGCAATGCCAAGAAGCTTTCAGCTTCAAGTGACGCACCACCAACAAGGGCACCGTCAACGTCTGGGCAAGCCATGTATGAAGCAACGTTTTCAGGTTTAACAGAACCACCGTATTGAACACGAACTTTGTCTGCAACTTCTTGACCAAAGTCAGCAGCTACAACGTCACGAACAACTTTACACATTTTTTGTGCGTCGTCTTGTGAAGCTGATTTACCAGTACCGATAGCCCAGATTGGCTCATAAGCGATAACTGAGGCAGCAACTTGTTCAGCAGTCAATCCAGTCAATGCAGCAGATACTTGAGCACCTACAAACTCAGCAGCTTTACCAGCTTCGTAAGTTTCAAGTGACTCACCACAACAGATGATTGGAAGCATACCGTTTGCAAAGATTGCTTTTGCTTTTTTGTTGATATCTTCGTCAGTTTCATGGAAGTAGTCACGGCGTTCTGAGTGACCGATAACAACATAGTCAGTACCGATTTCTTTCAAAACTTGTGGGCTTGTTTCACCAGTGAAAGCACCTGCATTTTCAAAGTAGCAGTTTTGAGCCGCAACTTTAAGGTTTGAACCTTTTGCAGCAGCAAGAACAGTTGTCAAATCAAGAGCTGGAGCTGCGATACCTGCTTCAACAAGATCTGATGAAGGAAGTTTTGATGCAACTGCTTCAACAAATGCTTTAGCTTCTTCTGGATTTTTGTTCATTTTCCAGTTACCAGCGATAAATGGTTTACGTGACATTTCACATACCTCTTTTTTCAATTTATTTTCTACTTATTTTATCACAATTATACACAGCTTGCAAATCTTACTCGGATTTCAAGCCTGCTTACCTAGATTAATCCTTCCAGAGATCCATGGCATTTCTGAAATCTGCAGATACCTGTGTCAACTGAGGATTGCTTGCTTCTCTTTCTGCCCGCTTGGCCTCGATTTGAGCCACACTTTTAATACCTTCATGGCGCCAATTTCTCAAAATCGCCTGAATGTACTTCCAGTTTGCTTTTCCATTCAAAACAGCTTCACGAAGAGCTTCCTTAATCAAGTCAGCACTGGTCCCATCTTCTTTTAGTGTCTTAGTCAAATCTTCAATCTCAAAAGGCGTCAACAAGCGTCCTAATTCCTGCTGGAAGGTTTCCACCAAATCCTTAAGCTGGTTTTGAGGTGTCAACTGGTCTGAACTAGAATCACTAGCTCCAAGCAAGTCATCCAAACGTTCCAAGGCTAAACTGGCATCAAAAAGCAATTCAATTTCGCCATTTAATTCGATAGTACGATACTGGAGGAGTCCCCTCTCCGTCAGATTGGAAATGGACTGGTTGACATCCGAAATTTCCTTGCCAATCCTTTCAGCAATCTGACTTGGCGACATTTCTTCCAAACCTGTCGTATTTTGCAAATAGAAAAATTGCCAGACTAGAAAATCGTCGCTGGAAGGAAAGAGTTCCTTAAAATGCAAGAGCAGGGCACTCGGTAAAACCAAGTTCCCTGATTTAAAAGCGTCTAAATATGTCATAATTCCTCTTATAAATACCCATATGCAGATGCATCATCTTCTATCTTTCTCCAGTCAAAAGGAGTCTCTTGATAGACCGCATAGTTTACCCAGTTACTGAAAAAGAGGGCTGCAGATGAAGACCAACAAAGACAAGGTGTCTGGTTGACATCATCATCCTTAAAGTAATTTTCTGGAATATGAGGATCCAAACCTGCATCACGATCTCGGAAATATTCATTTGCCAAGGTATCTCGGTCATACTCCAAATGCCCAAAACTATAAATTTCTCGTAAATCACGACTGGCCAAAATCGAAACCCCAACCTGAGGTCCTTCTGATAAAATCTCGAGATTGGTTTTATTTAAGATCTCTTCCTTAGAAATCTCCGTGTTCCGTGAATGAGGGGATACGTAGCTATCATCAAAGCCTCTAAAAAGAAGGTGCCCTTCTTTTAAGGTATCCTGAGGATAAATACCTGATAACTTACTATCCATCTGGTATTTTTCTACCCCATAGCGGAGATAGAGTCCCGCCTGAGCCCCCCAACAGATATGAAGAGTCGAATAGACATGGGTCTTAGACCACTCAATTACCTGACTGAATTCCTCCCAATAGTCTACTTCCTCAAATGGTAAATGCTCAACTGGAGCACCCGTGATAATCATCCCGTCAAAATACTCGTCCTTGACTTCAGGAAAAGTTTTGTAGAAAGTCTCCATGTGTTCTGAACGAGTTGTTTTAGAACGATGACTCTCCATATAGAGGAAATCAATATCCAGTTGTAGGGGTGTATTGGCCAAATGGCGCAACAACTGGGTCTCTGTCACCATTTTTTTAGGCATGAGATTTAAGATCAAAATCTTCAAGGGACGAATATCTTGGTGGGCAGCACGTTGATCATCCATAACAAAGATGTTCTCTGTCCGTAAAATCTCAACAGCTGGTAATTTTTTATCAATTCGAATCGGCATAACCCTCTCCTAACTGTACTCTTTCAGGAATAATTGCATGCGTTTGAAGCTAAAATTCAAACACTTGTTCCTTTTATTATACTGTAAGAAGATATAGTTTTCAATTATAGTTTTTCTCTAACTAGCTATAGTCTATTTTTATATCCTAATGTAGAGAAAACAGCCCTAAGGACTGTTTTTCATTAATAATGCATCAAAACTTTGTAATCGTAGTCACCAATTTTTTCACGGCCATTCAATTCATCCAATTCAACAAGGAAGGCACAACCTGCTACAACACCACCAAGTTTTTCAATCATCTCGATGGTTGCCTTAACAGTTCCACCTGTCGCCAAGAGGTCATCTACGATAAGAACACGTTGACCTGGCTTGATGGCATCCGCGTGCATAGTCAAGGTATCAACACCGTATTCTTTTTCATAGTCAGCAGAAATGACTTCACGTGGCAATTTCCCTGGCTTACGAACAGGAGCAAAACCAATTCCCAACTCGAAGGCAACTGGACAACCCACGATAAATCCACGAGCTTCAGGACCTACGATCATATCAATTTTCTTGTCAGTAGCATACTGAACGATTTCACGGACAGCGTAGCTATAAGCATTTCCATCAGCCATCAAAGGACTGATATCACGGAAAGTAATACCTTCCTTTGGATAATTTTCAATTGTTGCAATATAATCTTTTAAATTCATCTTTTTCTTTCTTTCAAAGTTTTTACTCTCTATTATACCATATTTTCTCCAAAAGAAGAAAGTAAAACTCCATTTTCCTTTTCAAGTCAAGAGCAAAAATAGTTCACTTCCAACTTTATTGGATACAAAAGCAATCAAAAAACGAGCACTTTCGTACTCGCCTTTGTTTATAAACTACTGATTAAAGTGAGTTTACGTCAACTTTGATACCAACACCTTGAGTAGTTGTGATAGTCAAGTTTGTTACGTAAGTTCCTTTAGCTGTAGCTGGTTTTGCTTTTTGGATTGTTTCGTTGAAAGCTTTGAAGTTTTCAACCAATTTTTCAGCTTCAAATGATACTTTACCGATGATTGCTTGAACATTACCTGCACGGTCAGCACGGTAAGTAATTTTACCACCTTTAGACTCTTCAACTGCTTTAGCAACATCCATTGTTACAGTACCAGTTTTAGGGTTTGGCATCAAGTTACGTGGTCCAAGGACACGTCCAAGACGTCCAACAAGAGCCATCATGTCAGGTGTAGCAATAACTACGTCGAAGTCTAACCAACCGTCATTGATTTTAGCAACAAGGTCATCTTCACCAACAAAGTCTGCACCAGCAGCTTTTGCTTCTTCAGCTTTTGCACCACGTGCGAAAACAAGAACGCGTGAAGTTTTACCAGTACCGTTTGGCAATACCATTGCTCCACGGATTTGTTGGTCAGCTTTTTTAACGTCGATGTTCAAGTTGTAAGCAACTTCTACAGTTGCGTCAAATTTTGCAAAGTTAGTTTCTTTTGCAAGTGCTACAGCTTCTTCTACGCTGTATGCTTTTGTGCTGTCGATTTTCTCAAGAGCAGCACGAAGTTGTTTGCTTTTTTTAGCCATTTTCTATTCTCCTTGTAAGTGGTTCAATCGATTTTCATCTCCCACGTCACTTCTCGAAATGATGAAGTCTTGCGGGTTATATTGGGGGTGTTATTGATTAATCAACAACAGTGAATCCCATAGAACGAGCAGTACCTTCGATCATACGCATTGCAGACTCTACGTTTGCTGCGTTCAAATCTGGCATCTTAGTTTCTGCAATTTCTTGTACTTGTGCACGAGTAACTGTAGCAACTTTAGTTTTGTTAGGTGTACCTGATCCTTTTTCAACACCTGCAGCTTTTTTCAAAAGAACAGCAGCTGGTGGTGTTTTAGTGATGAAAGTAAATGATTTATCTTCGTAAACTGAGATAACAACTGGAATGATCATACCAGCTTGGTCAGCTGTACGAGCGTTGAACTCTTTTGTGAATCCCATGATGTTGATACCAGCTTGACCAAGAGCAGGTCCAACCGGTGGAGCTGGTGTAGCTTTACCAGCAGGGATTTGCAATTTTACAAGTTTTTCGACTTTTTTAGCCATTTTTAAATCCTCCTTTGTGGTTTTGGCGGTAATTAGAGATTTTTACCTCCCACAAGTATGCTTTTCACATACCCATCTATTATACACTATTTATCTGGAATTGCAAGAGAAAAGTTTATTTTTTAATCGACGTAATCTCCACCTTCAAAGCCGAAATACTCTTCCAAACTGAGGCCACTAGCTGCAATCTCTTTAGCCTCTTTTCCGACATAACGAAGGTGCCATTCCTCAGCCATATAGCCTGTTTCCTTTTCCTTACCTTTAAGATAACGGACAACAAAGCCATAATCAGCTGCATGGTCCAAAAGCCATTGGGCCGCTTTTTCTTCTGTCACCAAATCACCATTTGTCCCAATCACATCAAAGGCCAAGCCTGTCTGGTGCTCGCTATAGCCAGGGCGAGCAGAGTAACGGTCTGCTGCAGCCTTTCCATCTTTATTGACATAATCTTGATAGAGGTTAGTCTGAGTCTCGTAACTTCTAAAACCACTGTATTGATCACTAATTGGGAAGCCTGCCTCTTGCATCGCTTTGATGAGTTTGACCAACTCAGCCTTGGCTGTTGGATTTTCCCCTGGATTGTAGTCTTTAGATAATGGATAATGTTTATTTGCTACGATAATTTCATCGTATTTCCCTTGAATACTGTAGTAGTCACCTTTATTAACCACTTCTGCTTTTTTCTGGGTGGCTTCTTGAGACTTATTTCCGACTGTTCCATCAACTTTGGCTGTTTGTTCTGTCTTAGCTGCTCCATCTTCATTTTTTGCTTTTTCCTGTGAACAAGCTGCTAAACTCAAGGCTAGCAAGGCTGTCAAGACAAGGTATCTTTTTTTCATTTCTACTCCTTTATTTTCAATAATTTATCTAGTTCTGACGATAAACGTTCGACTAATCTTTTAATCTCATCCGGTTTTGCTTGGCAGGTTTCTGAGGTCATTTCTTCAAAGGGAACCCACCAAACTGGCCCACGACCTTTAAGACCGTGGCCGTTCATATCACCTCTTCGTCGTGGAAACAGATGCCAATGAAGATGGGCATCACCATTTCCTAGCAGTTCAATATTCATTTTCTCAGCAGCAAAGGCCTTAGCAACTGCCTCTTGGACTAAACTCATTTCCTCTAGAAAACGGAGTCCCGTTTCCTTTTTTAAATGGTGCAATTCGGTGACGTGTTCCTTGGCTAGAAAGAGACTATAGCCTGCAAAATACTGGTGGTCTCCAACCACAAGATAGCCTGTTTCCAACTCTTTGACAAAATAGGGACTTTCTCCCTTCTTGATGAGCTCAATTCTCTGGCAAATCAAACACATATCAATCTACCAATGCGCTCTTAAGATAAGCATCAACCATACGTTCCGTTGCGACCACCGAATCAATATGAGTGCGTTCATATGAGTGACTAGACTCGATACCAGCACCGAGAAGGGCGTGTTTGACTTCTGCCCCTGCGGACATGGCTGCTGAAGCGTCCGAACCATAAAATGGATAGATATCCAGTTTAAATGGAATATCTTGCTCTTTAGCCAAAGCAACCAAATGTTGACGGAAGTCATAGTGATAAGGTCCAGAAGCATCCTTGACACAGATAGACACTGTATATTCGTCTGTTTGCTGGTCATCTCCCATAGCTCCCATATCCACAGCCAGATATTCTACCACCTGAGCAGGAATATTAGAGTTAGCCCCATGCCCCACTTCTTCAAAGACTGAAAAAGCAAAATGGGTTGTTACGGGCAATTCAATCTTCTCTTCCTTATAAATACGAAGCAGATTAAGCAAAATCGCTGCACTGACCTTATCGTCCAAATGACGAGACTTGATAAAACCTGTCTCTGTCACGACGGTTCGTGGATCAAAGCTGATAAAATCACCGACCTCAATACCAAGAGCACGAGTTTCTTTTTCATTGGTCACTTTTGCATCCAAACGCACTTCCATATTGTCCTGAGTGCGTTCTGCAGTTCCTGCATCCTTATAGACATGGCAAGAAGTTTGGTGGATGAGGATGGTTCCTGATACTTTTTCACCTGTGCTAGCTACGTGAACAGTACAGTTTTCTCCTTCAATCATGTTCCAAGGGAAACCACCGATACGGTCCATTTTGAGACGGCCGTCTGGTTTGACAGCACGGACAATAGCACCCAACGTATCCACATGGGCAGTCACATAGCGGTGCTCTTCATCATTTTGACCTTTGATGGTCACATTGACACCGCCCTTGGCTGTGCGAACCGGCTGGTAACCAAAACCTTCTAGAGTCTTGACTAAATAGTCTGAAATCTCACGAGTGAAGCCCGTTGGCGATGCAATAGCTGTCAGTTCTTTGATATATTCTACTGTTTGATTCATTTCTTCACCTCTTTTGCTACCTATTATAACACATTTATCATCGGATAAAAAAAGAAAATCACTCCTGTAGACTTGACTACAAAAGTGATTTTAGTGATTATTCCATTTCAAAAACATCGCTTTCTTGCTTGTTTGGTAGAACCAATGAGAGCAGGATTCCGACAACGGCTGGTACCAACCATGGGAGTGATGCCTTGGCAAAAGGAAGAGCGTTGACAAGGTTTGCAAGAAATTCAACTTTAAATGAGCTTCCTAATACGCTTGCAATAGCAATAGCTGTAACGACTGCAATTGTCAACTGCATACCTGGTTTTGAAAGAGCCACAAATTTGTTGACAATGACAATCATAACGATGGCAATGGTGATTGGGTACAAGATAACCAGTACTGGAATTGAGTACTTGATAATCGCATCAAGACCCAAATTGGCAATGGCAAATCCAATCAAGGTAAAGGCTGTCGCATAAACCTTGTAGCTGATTTGTGGGAAGCGCTCATTAAAGAACTCAGCTGTTGACACAATCAAACCAACTGTTGTTGTGAAGCAGGTTACGGTAACCATAGCTGCAAGGAAGAGTTGAGCTGTTGAGCCAAAGATTTCTTGAGTAGCCTGTGACAAGATGTAAACACCTGGTGTTCCACCCTTCATCGCTTCAGCTGGCACTGGGAAATGATTTCCAAGGAACCCTAAACCGATGTAAAGAGCGCTGAAGGCAAGGGCAACAACGATACCAACCACCCAAATAGTCGAAATGTATTCTTTCTTACTTGAAAATCCAAGTTGTTTCAAGGTTTGAACTGCGATTACGCTAAAGGCAACTGAGGCAAGGGCATCTAAGGTATTATAACCTTCTAGGAAACCTGTACCAAAGGCAGAAGCTTGATAAGCAGCTGAAGCAGCTTGAGGACTTGTTTCACCGTATTTGATAGCTCCTAGGACAACCAAGATAACAATCAAAATCGCAAAGACTGGTGTTAAAATACGACCGATACGGTCTAAGATTTTTGATGGATTGAGCGAAATTAGATAAGCTGCTGCAAAATACAGAATGGTAAAGACAATCAAACCAAGACCTTTATTTGCATCCGACAAAAGGGGGCTAATCCCCACTTCGTAAGCCGTTGTAGCTGTACGTGGGATAGCAAAGAATGGACCGATTGACAAGTAAAGAACTGAGAGGTAAAGAGTCGCAAACCAAGGTGCTATCTTTGTTGAAATCTCGTAGATATATCCTTTAGGATTTAGCGTTCCAATAATAAGAGTCAAGACGGCGATACCGACACCTGAAAAGACAAAACCTGCGATGGCAGGAAGAAAATGTTCTCCAGATAGAGCACCTAGAGAAGGCGGAAAAATCAAGTTCCCCGCACCAAAAAATATTCCAAACAGGAGCAAACCTGTTAGGGCACCTTTTTTAGCCATGAAAATCTCCTTCATATTTATAAAATACTGACCTAGTATATCATGAATAGGAGTATGAAAAAAGCTTCACGAAGTAAATATTGAATGTTTTCAAGATTCTCAAAAATGAGAATTGTCTAAAAATAAAATTCTCCTACTCAGTCCACACCAAGTAGGAGAAAAGTCTACTGTTTAATGCTCTTCAAAGGCCAATATGCCACCCTGAACATTGATAACCTCATAACCTTGTTCAGCTAGAAATTGACAAGCACGCGCCGATCTCATCCCAGATTTACAAATAACATAATGTAACTGCTCCTTGTCCAACTGATCATAAGTATCAGCTAATTGACTCAGAGGAAGATTATGAGCACCTTCTAAATGAAGAGCTTCAAACTCATCCACTTCTCTCACGTCCACTAGAGAAAGTTGGTCGTTTTGATAAAGCTGGTAAAATGCGTCAAAGGTAATTTCTTTCATTCTTTTTCTCCTAAAATAGCTTTAATTCTTTTTTTCAAGTCTGGCACCACTTCTGTCTCAAACCAAGGATTTTTAGCCATCCAGATTTGATTTCGTGGTGAGGGGTGAACCAGTGGAAAATAGTCTGGCAGATAGTTCTGGTAATGTTTTACCCGTTCTGTCACCTTGCCACTTATTTTTTCATGTAAATAGTAGGCTTGGGCATATTGCCCAATCATGAGGGTTAACTGAATATCTGGTAATTCTTGCAAGAGCTTCGGATGCCATTTTTCTGCAAAGCCAGTTCTCGGTGGCAGGTCACCTGACTTGCCATGCCCTGGAAAGTAGAAATCCATAGGCAGAACAGCAAAATAACCTGAATTGTAAAAAGTGTCTTCGTCAACACCAAGCCAATCTCGCAAGCGGTCACCACTTTTATCTTTCCAATAAAGTCCTGCCTCCTGCGTTTTAAGTCCAGGTGCCTGACCGATGATATTGATGCGAGCAGTCTTTGGCGCTGCAAAGAGAGGCTCAATGCCACGCTCTGTATAGGTAGCATTTTGCGGATCCGCCATAATGGCTTGCTTGATTCTTTCGATTTGAGACATCTACTTTCCCTCCAAAAAGAAGTCTAAGCATACAATCTCAGACTTCTATCGTTTTATTTGATCAATTCGTAAATAGCTTCGGCATAGATTGCTGCAGCTCGGAAGAGATCATCCAAGGCGATAAATTCATTGGCTTGGTGCATGGTATCAATCGAGTCTGGGAACATGGCACCATAGGCAACACCTCGTTCTAGCAAGCGACCAAAGGTTCCACCACCGATAACTTGCTCGTGACCTTTAAGTCCAGTTTGTTTTTCATAAACATTCAACAAGGTTTGCACAAGTGGATCTTCCATTGGCACATAGTGAGGGGTGTGACCGTGCTCAGAAAGGCTAACAGAAGCAACTGGCAAGTTTTCAAGGATTGACTTGATTTGTTCTGGACTTGTTCCTTTTGGATAGCGGATATTAAGGGCAATCGTATTGTCAGCACTTGTTTCATCAAAGCGGAAGACGCCAGCATTCATAGAAAGGGCACCCATCTTTTCATCCACATGGGCAATCTTGAGATTTTCCCCCTCGTGGTCGTTCAAGAGAATCTTACCAGCGATTTCAAGGTAGTCTTTGGCTGGACCAGCAAAGTCAAACTGGCTAAGGAAGAGGGCTAGGTAAGTCGCACCATTGACACCTGAAGCAGGCATAGCACCGTGGGCTGATTTACCAATAATCGTCACCTTGTATTGGCCAGCTTCTTCTTGGAGTTCTCCTCTAAGTTTGTGTTCTGCAACAAAGGCATCTAGTTTGGCTTGCAAGTCAGCCAAGTCACCTGAAACGACTGCTGTTGCTGATTCTGGTACCATATTTTCACGTAAACCTCCTGTAAAGCTGTAAAGACGGGCTGCACCTGTATTTTCTCCTGCAAAGTGGAGGTATTCCGTGATATTTCCTTTTTCACCATTGATAATTGGGAATTCTGCATCTGGTGAGAAACCGAAGTCTGGTTTTGCAAGTCCTACGTGCTCAAAGTAGTAGTCCATGTCTGCCCAGCCTGATTCTTCGTCTGTTCCGACGATGAAGCGAACTTTCTTAGAAGTTGGAAGACCCAATTCTTTGATGATTTTCAAACCATAGTAACAAGCTGTTGTAGGCCCCTTGTCGTCCGAAGCCCCACGCGCATAAAGGCGACCGTCTTTGATAGTTGGTGTGTAAGGATCTGTGTCCCAACCGCTACCAGCTGGCACCACGTCCATGTGGGCAAAGATTCCGAGAACTTCTTCTCCTTCACCAAACTCAAAATGTCCTGCATAGTTATCAACATTCTTAGTTGGGTAACCATCGCGGTCTGCGATTTCAAGGAATTTTTCCAAGGCTTTGACTGGCCCAGGTCCAAATGGATGCTCAGCATCAGCCTTGCTATCGTCACGTTCAGAGTTGATTTCCAAAAGGCTAAACAAGTCAGCCAAGAGGTCTTCTTTGCGTTTTTCTACTTCTGCTGTAAAGTCAATTGCTGTCATTTTTTCTTCTTTCTATCTTTTCTCGATGATTTCATCTACTGGCAAGCGGTAGCTTGGTTCCAATTTTTCGTCTGTGTAACCCACTGTAATCAAAAGTTCTGGGCGGAAACGGTCTTCGATGTCCAAAACTTCGTTGATTTTTGATTTGTCAAAACCAAGAATAAGATTTGATCCGATTCCTTGGTCTGTCAATGCAAGAACCAAGTTCATAGCAACCAGACCTGCATTGAGAGCCAGGTAGTCGCTGACTTGTTGTTCATTGTAACGGGCAAACTCAGCTGGCAAATTCTTCATGAAGTATTGAAGTTGCTCTTCAGAGAAGTTATTAGCACCACCAACACGGGCAATCTTACGAGCACGTTTAGCCAGATCTGTATCTGTAAACAAGGCAATGGTTACAGGCGCTGATGATACCTGTTCAAAGTTCGAACCGTAAGCCAATTTTGCCAATTCAGCATTTTTCTCACGTACCACCACAAATTTCCACGGCTGGCTGTTGTGGGCGCTTGGTGCCAAGGTTGCAATTTCGATAGCCGTACGCACATCCTTTGGATCCACCGGCTTATCAGTAAAATGCTTGGTCGCATGACGTTTTTTGTTTAATTCAAGAAATTTCATAATCGATTTCCTTTTCTAATTCTACTGCTTCCATTCTACCATAATTTGAAAGAGCTTGCAGGGATTTTTCGTAGAATCATACCCAACCAACTTCCCACTTTTTACCTTTTCCAATAGTTTTATGTTACTAACTATAATCTAAACGTATCCATTCTTCTATCTTACAAATTAATATAAAGAGCATATTACTCGTTATTCATTCTTTTTAAAGAAAGGTAAAATAAAGTTTTTATAAAATCCCAATGTGGCTACTGATAAAAATAAACAATCAACCACAATAATTGCAACAGATAACCACGGTGATAATGGAATTTTATGCCCTGCTGTATCAGTAATCCTCTCCAAATGTAAATTTCTAAGAACCAAATAAAGATAATAACTGTTCAATAAACTTGCCACATAACCAATCAAAACCAGGGATTTCAAGTTTGTAAATATCCATATACCTAATAAGGGAAGGATTATTATCAACAAGGGAATACCCCAGAAAATAAATGTCAAAAAAAGAAACGTTGGACCATTCCACAACCAAAGACAATAAAGAAGACATAGATAAGAAATTACATATACTGTCCCTAATATTTCATTGCTTATTTTACTCATTTTTTCTCCATTCAATCATTTCTTGTTCAGCTACTTGAGCAAATTCCACTTCTTCGTGCGGATTCAACTTTCTCTGAACAGCTTCTGCGACTGCCCTTGGCACTCCAACTTCGACAATCTCATCCACACTAGCTTCCTTGATTTTGATTAGAGACTTGAAATGCTTCATGAGATTTTGCTTGCGTTTAGGTCCCAGACCGTCAATTCCATCCAATTGAGATGAGAAAGAATTTTTAGAGCGCAGTTGGCGGTGGAAGGTGATGGCAAAGCGGTGGACCTCATCTTGGATGCGTTGGAGGAGGAAAAATTCCTGAGAATTACGAGACAACTCCACCACTTCCAGCGGATCTCCAAAGAGCAATTCATGGGTTTGGTGCTTATCATTCTTTTGCAGACCTGCAATTGGAATATCCAAGCCTATCTCTTCTTGGATGACTTGCTTGGCGATATTGACTTGACCTTGTCCCCCATCAATGACAATCAAATCTGGCGGAGTCAAACCGTCTCGTTGAACTCGACCATAACGCCTGCGAATGACTTCTCTCATACTGGCATAGTCGTCTGGCCCGACAACCGTTTTTATCTTGTACTTACGATAATCCTTCTTACTTGGTTTGCCGTTGACAAAGACCACCATGGCTGAAACAGGACTAGTTCCCATGATATTGGAGTTATCGAAGGACTCGATCCGAACTGGAGTCGGGATTTGGAGCAAGCGTCCTAGATTTTCAATAGCCCCTTGGGTCTTTTCGACTGATTTTTCTAACAAATTGAACTTCTGCTCTAGACTGACTCGAGCATTCTTTATAGCCAAATTGACCAGTTGCTTTTTCTCTCCACGCTGGGGTTTGAGAATCTTGGTATCCACCAAGGCCTTGACAGCTTCTTCGTCAATATCCTGCGGAATCAGTACCTCATTTGGAACCAGATGGGATTTTTCTTGATAAAACTGCCCCACATAGGTCAAGAAATCCTCATCTGGATCATTGTAGTAGGGGAAGAGATTGACATCCCGCTCAATGAGTTTTCCCTGACGGACAAAGAAAACCTGAATACACATCCAGCCCTTGTCCACATAATAACCAAAGACATCACGATTTTGTAAATCCTTAGCCATAACCCTTTGCTTGGTTCGAAGCGTTCCAATGGCCTGAATCAGATCACGGTATTCCGCTGCACGCTCAAATTCCATAGTCTGGGCTGCAGTTTCCATCTTTTTCTTGAGGTCATCGATGATTTTATCATCCTGCCCTTTCAGAAAATCAGAAACCTCCTGGGCCATGGACTTGAAATAGGCCTCATCTTTCTTACAGATGGTGTGGGCCATACATTGGCCGATATGGTAGTAAAAACAGACCTTAGACGGTGGATTGGTACACTTTCTAAAAGGGAAAATCCGATCCAGTAGTCGCTTGATTTCATTGGCTGCTCCCACATCTGGATAGGGACCAAAGTAGAGGCCTCCGTCCTTCTTAACCTGTCGGGTAATAATCAAACGAGGATAGCGTTCATTGGTGATTTTGATAAAAGGATAGGACTTATCATCCTTTAGCATGATATTGTACTTAGGCTTATTTTCCTTGATTAGGTTGATTTCTAGGAGAAGTGCCTCAATATTGGACTCTGTAACAATAAATTCAAAATCCACAATTTCAGATACCAAGGCCTCTGTCTTTGTGTCGTGACTCCCACGGAAATAGGACCGCACGCGGTTACGCAGATTTTTAGCCTTTCCTACATAGATAATGGTGCCGTTCTTATCCTTGTGAATGTAACAACCAGGGCTGGTTGGTAAGAGCTCTAGTTTTGATTTAATCAAGTTGTTCATAGTTCCATTATAGCAAAAAAGTAGGGAAAGATAGTTCCCTACTCATTGATCTCATATATTTTTCTAAGGTTTGCAACATCCTCTTCCTGGATACCATAAAAGGAACCTGCAGGTTGCATGACAGACTTCTCATCTGTATGGTCCAAACCAATCGCATGCCCCAACTCATGTTCTGCCGTATGGACAATGCGCTCATAGGAATAAGCATAGTCAGGATTGGATAGATAATAGTGATTCAGTCGCACCCTTACAGACAAAAATTGCCCCGTCAAGAGATTGGTCTGACTTTCAGCCTCTCCTGCTACAGGAGTGTTTCCATCGTCCATCTCAGTAGCCAAGATATCCGCCTTGCTGGACTCAGTCACAAGTTCAAAGTTAAAAGCACCAGTTTGATTCCAATTCTGGATCGCTTCTAAATAAGCCTCTTGAAAGCGTGAATCCATCTGCGGATCCAGGTAAATACGAGCAGAAGCCTGTAGCCACCTTCCTTCAGAATGCTGGTGGCTATCTGTCTGGTTCAACTTAGGCAGTTGCCCCGTTTTCCCCCATTGATCGATACTTTGTTGACCAATTTTTACTGACCGCTCTGCTTGCTTTAGCGCTCCCTGAAAATCCCCGTTCAGATACCAGAGAAATCCAAAAGCGAGAGTACATAAAAGCAAAACAATCCAAACCAGGCGCCAAAACAAACGCCAAATAAAAGAAAAGAAAGCTCCTATCAAACGAAAAATCCAGCGCATGTCCCTCCACCTTTCTAGCAAATAAAAACTATTTTACTAAAACAAGCTGAAAGAAAACTAAATTATGACAATCTCTCCTCTAATTTGAAATCAATTGGTAGGGTTGCTAAGAACCGTTCCAATTGTTTTTCCCAGTAGTACCATTCGTGAGTTCCAGCACTATGGCTATAGGTCACATCAAAGCCCAGTTTTTTGAGGTTTTTCACTGCTAGATTATTGGCTTCGTACAAGAAATCCTGCTCGCCACACCAAGCCCAAAGCTTGGTCTTTTTATCTGATTTTTTAGCCAAACTTTCAAGAGAATACGGACTAGCTGTCCAATCTTTAATCTCCCCAAACACACCTCTCCAATAAGCTGGTGTTCCCAAATTTTGGCTTTCAGGAGAAAACTCTTGAAAACTAAGGGCGCCTGAGAAGCTAGCTGCATGAGAAAAACGATTTGTAGCAAGAGCCAGTTTGAAGCAGCCATAGCCTCCCATAGAAAGACCAGCGATAAAGGTCTTTTCACGCTTGCTAGTCATATTAGGGAAGAAGCGTTTCAGAACCTGTGGCAATTCCTCTGCTAGAGCTGTGTAATAGTCAAAACCATATTGGGTATCGGTATACCAACCGTTGCTGGTATTAGGCATGACGACGATGAGATTGGTTCCACGAAGCAAGCGTTCTATGTTGGTACGCTTGAGCCAACTATTATGATTACCAGACATCCCATGCAAAAGGTACAAGACGGGAATATCTTCACACTCTGGTTCTTCCACTCGATTGGCATCAGGATAGAGGACATTCACTCCCCACTCCATATCCAAAACTTGTGAGTAATACTCGATTTTCATTACTGCCATAATTTTTTCCTCTATTTTTCTATAAGAAAAAGCCGAAATTCGACTTTCTCTCCGTTTATTTCAACAATTATTTCGCTTCCATGACTACTGGTAAAATAGCTGGACGACGTTTGGTTTGGTCAAAGAGATACTTGGTAAGATTATCACGAACCTTCCCTTTAAGATCTGCCCAGTCAAAGTCATCTCCTTGAAGATAATCTTCTACTGTTTGGTTAATCAATTCTGAACTTTCACGGAGAATATCGCGGCTCTTCTTGAGATAAACGAATCCGCGCGTATGAACACGAGCCTTGGCTACAATTTTCTTCTCACGACGGTTAACTGTGATTGCTACGATGAAAATGCCATCCTCTGACAAGACCTTACGGTCACGAAGAACCACATTACCAACATCACCAATGGCATTCCCGTCAATCAAGACATCCCCAGCTGAAACCGCTCCAGCTGGGACAAAATCTCCATTCTCATAAGCCATGCTGGTTCCCTTTTTAGGGATGAAAATGCGTTCTGGCAACATTCCAACTGCCATAGCAGCCTTAGCATGAGCATCCAACTCACGGTATTCCCCTTGAATCGGGAAGAGATACTTGGGTTGCAAGAGATTGATCATCAACTGCAAATCACGCGCATTTCCGTGCCCTGACACACGCAAGCTTTGAGTGATCAGTTTGACAACTCCACCAGCTTGGTAAATCATGTTTTCCACACGCGCCATGACCGCTTCTTTGGCGATAGACGGAGTGGTTACGATATAGACCAAGTCACCATCCTTGATTTCCACATAACGGTGGCGACCAATCGACATCTTGCGAAGACCGTTGATAGGCTCACCCATACGACCTGTCTCAAGGATGATCAACTCATGGTCTTCAAAACGAGACATATCTTTTGGCTTAATCAAAAGACTCTCGTTAGCTAGAGACAATTTCTTGAGACGAATAGCAGTGCGGACGATATTTTCAATATCAAATCCTGTCAAGACCACACGACGACCTGTTGCATCCGCAGCGTCAAACACCTGCTGGATACGAGAGAGGTTGCTGGCTACTGCTGCAACAATGATACGACCATCCCAGTCCGAAATGGTTTGAGTAATCTCGTCCCCAACTTCACTTTCGCTAGCCACTTGGATATTACTGTCCGCATTGGCTGAATCGCTAAGAAGAGCTAGAACTCCATCACGACCGATTTCTGCCAAACGAGCGAAGTCTGTGGCATAAGATTCACTAGCTGTCTGGTCAAATTTGAAGTCACCTGTATAAACGATACTACCCTCAGCTGTCTTCAAGACAACACCCAGACTCTCTGGGATAGAGTGGGTCGTACGGAAGAAGGACACCACTGTCCCTCCAAAATCAATCTCCGTATCCTCATCGATAACATGGAAATCATTGAATTTCTTAACTGTGTCATTTCCTTTGACAAAAAGTTTTGCCAACTCAATGGTCAACTCAGAGCCAAATACAGGGACCTTTGCTTCAGCCAAGAGATATGGCAGAGCACCAATGGCATCCGCATGGCCGTGGGTCAAGAAGACCCCAGCGATACGGTCACTGTTTTCAAAAAGGTAGTCCATATTGGGAATGACCACATCCACCCCTAGTTGTTCATTTTCAGGGTATTTCAGACCTGCATCCAAAACGAAAATAGACCCATCGATTTCAGCGATATACATATTTTTCCCGTTTTCACGTACACCACCAAGTGTTGTTAAACTGATATTACTCATTTTTCCTCCGAAAGCTTAGTTTATCTTGATTATAGGGTTGCTTACCCTTTTATTCTAAAAGCATTACTTTTAGCCGAATCTTTTCCTACCATTATACCATTTTTTTGATGATTTTCAAAATGAAGATTTGTTTTCAAAAAAGAGCTGGTTCCCCAACTCTTTCCTATCATCTACTCTTTATCCATTAAAAAGTCATAAATTTCTTGCACGGTCCCCAGCGCCATCATTTCTTGGTCTTTGACGGTTTGTTTGAGATTTTGGTAAATCTGACTTTCTCCGATTTCCCGCTTTGGTGCCTCTTTATTGACTGTCATGACACCATCTTTGATCTTCACAAAGCCTAGCTCTTCAAATACTTGAATCATCTTGACCAGCAAGATTTGCTGAATATTAAGATAAGTAGCCAAATCTTTCAGCTTATAGCGAATATCAAACTCTGGGAACTGATAGATGGTCTTGTACAATTTGGCAAACTGCTCTCTAGTCCCATAACCTGTCAGATAGTAGGCCTTGTCAATATCATTTTTGAAATAGACAGCAGAGAAATTCTGTTCCTGAAAAATGGTCTTCAACTGAGTAATGTCCTCAGGAATGTTTTTTACGACAATAGCTTCACTAGCCGCCAGATTTGGCAGTTCTCCAGCAAAATCCAAGACTGGAACTCCCTCTGGCAAGACTGCATTTTTCCCACGAATGTTAAAGAGTTGAACACCTTCCACACGCGCATCCACCATCATCAACTGGAGGGCAGTTTGGCCATTCCATTGGTTGACAGACAATTTAACTGCCAGCTCTAGATTCTTGGTTTGAGCAAATTCTGTTGCCCATCTACCTTGTCCAAATGCTACCACTTCAAAACTCGCCTCACCCTTGGAAATTTTCAGCTTGAGATGGGCGTTGCCTGCTCCCATAGTCCGGGCACTTTCGACCTGAAAATCCTTAATATAAAAGACAGGTTTCTGATTGTCCATTCCAAAGGGTGCCAAACGTTCAAAACTTTTGACCGTTTCCAAGCTAAGTGTCTCCAAATCCAGTTCTTCATCTAGATTTAACTTGTTCTTGCCAGCAGCATCTGCGCCTTTTCCACGAACATAATCTTCCAAGACTTGAGATAAATCTGAAAGTTTTTCAACTTCCAGCGTCATTCCTGCTGCGCCAGCATGGCCACCAAAGGCTATAAAGAGGTCACGATGAGGATCTAAGGCTTCAAAAATATCGACCGCTTCCACACTACGAGCACTACCCTTGGCACGACCGTCTTCTATATTAAGAACGATGACTGTCTGTCCTAGTTCTTCCAACAAACGACCAGCAACGATACCCAGAACTCCAGGATTCCAGCCTTCCTTAGCCAAGACTTGGACCTTCTTCTCAGGGTCCACCATGGTCTTAGCTTCTTCATAGATAGACTGGACGATTTCCTTGCGCTCTTCGTTTTTCTGATGAATCATGAGAGCAATCTCATGTGCTTCCTCATCATCAAAGCCAGTCAGCAAATCAATGGCAGGATTGGGATCATCCAAACGGCCCAAGGCATTCAAACGAGGGGCAATCTGGAAACCAACCGTTTCTTCTGTTACTTCGTTGGCAGCAATCCCAGCCATGTCCAGCATTTCTTGCAGACCAATGCGCTGGGTATGTCCCAACATCTCCAGACCATACTGAACCAAGATACGGTTTTCATCCGTCAAACTCACCATATCAGCAATGGTACCAATAGCGACCAAATCAAGCAATTCCACTTGTACTTCTTCTAAAAGGGCACAAGCCAGCTTGAAAGCAACTCCACAACCAGCCAAATATTTGAAAGGATAGTTCGCATCCGGATGTTCAGGATGGACAATAGCATAGGCATCTGGTAAGGTTTCAGGCATAGAATGGTGGTCAGTCACAATGACATCTACTCCCATAGACTGGGCCAATTCAATAGCCTCGTGACCCGCAACCCCGTTATCCACCGTCACAATCAAGGAAATTCCTTCTTGCTCGATAAAATATTTGTAAACACTGGCATTAGGTCCATAACCGTCGGTAAAACGATTGGGCAAGTAAACACGGCACTCAGCACCAAGCTGTTCCAAACTTTCCTTAACAATAGAAGCCGAAGTCATACCATCCGCATCATAATCACCGTAAACGAGGATATTTTCCCCTTCTTCAATGGCCTGACGAATCCGTTCCACTGCCTTATCCATATCATGGAGCAGATAAGGGTCATGCAAGTCCTCTAAGGAAGGCTCTAAAAACTTCTTCAGACTTTCTTGGTCCTGAATTCCTCTTTCAAATAATAACCGAGCCACCTCAGGACCCAATCCAGCCTTCTTGGCTATCTTTGTAAAATCCGCATCTTCTACTTGCGGGGCAAACTGCCATTCATAAGTAGGTGTTATCAAAAAGACATCCACTCTTTCTAAGAATTCTATCGCTTCATTATAACACGATTTAGACGTTTTCTCTATCCAGATTGCTTTTTTATAAAATTTTAGTGAATTTTTTCAGATATGATTTGACAAGACAAATCTTTTGGTGTAGAATCATGTTATAAAATCTAACACAAAGGAGATTCCTTATGGCTTTAGTAGAATTTGAACACGTCGAAAAATATTACGGAGATTACCATGCACTCCGCGACATCAATCTCCGTTTTGAAAAAGGGCAAGTTGTTGTACTCCTAGGTCCTTCTGGTTCTGGTAAGTCCACTCTTATCCGCACCATCAATGGTTTGGAGGCTGTAGACAAAGGAAGTCTTCTAGTAAATGGTCACCAAGTTGCTGGTGCCAGCCAGAAAGATTTGGTGCCCCTTCGCAAGGAAGTCGGCATGGTTTTCCAACATTTCAACCTCTATCCGCATAAAACGGTGTTAGAAAACGTAACACTAGCACCCATAAAAGTTCTAGGAATTGATAAAAAAGAAGCTGAAAAAACAGCCCAAAAATATCTGGAATTTGTAAATATGTGGGACAAGAAAGATTCTTATCCAGCCATGCTTTCTGGTGGACAGAAACAACGGATTGCCATCGCACGTGGACTCGCTATGCATCCTGAACTCCTCCTCTTTGATGAGCCAACATCTGCTCTTGACCCTGAAACCATCGGCGATGTTCTAGCGGTTATGCAAAAATTGGCCCACGATGGTATGAATATGATTATCGTGACTCATGAAATGGGCTTTGCCCGTGAAGTTGCTGACCGCATCATCTTTATGGCTGACGGAGAGGTTTTAGTAGATACGACAGATGTTGATGACTTTTTCGATAATCCAAGCGAACCTCGTGCCCAACAATTCCTCAGCAAAATCATCAACCACGAAAGTGACAAAGTCAAATAAGGAGGCCCTATGAAAAAGAAATTCTTTTTATCCGCATTATTGATTAGCCTTTTTGGCCTTGCTGCTGCAAAACCAGTCCAGGCTGATACCAGTGTCGCAGACATTCAAAAGAGAGGCGAGCTGGTTGTTGGTGTGAAACAAGACGTTCCCAATTTCGGTTACAAGGATCCCAAGACAGGGACCTATTCTGGTATCGAAACTGACTTGGCCAAGATGGTAGCTGATGAGCTCAAGGTCAAGGTTCGTTATGTACCAGTTACAGCACAAACTCGCGGACCCCTTCTAGACAATGAACAGGTCGATATGGATATCGCGACCTTTACCATCACAGACGAACGCAAAAAACTCTACAACTTTACCAGTCCTTACTACACGGACGCTTCTGGCTTTTTGGTCAATAAGTCTGCCAAAATCAAAAGCATTGAGGACCTAAACGGAAAAACCATCGGGGTTGCCCAAGGTTCCATTACTCAACGCCTGATTACCGAACTGGGTAAAAAGAAAGGCTTGACCTTTAAATTCGTCGAACTTGGTTCCTACCCAGAATTGATTACTTCCCTACACGCTCACCGTATCGATACCTTTTCCGTTGACCGTTCTATCCTATCTGGCTACATCAGTAAGCGGACAGAACTACTAGATGATAGTTTCAAGCCATCTGACTACGGTATCGTTACTAAGAAATCAAATACAGAGCTCAACGACTATCTTGATAACTTGGTCACTAAATGGAGCAAGGATGGTAGTTTGCAAAAACTTTATGACCGTTACAAGCTCAAACCATCTAGCCATACTGCAGATTAAGGAGGATACCCCATGACAGATTTATCATCTTGGACAGCCTATTTTCAGGATTTTGGACAATTTTTCAATGGTTTCCTCTTCACCCTTTCCCTAGCAATCGGATCCTTTATCCTAGCCATGGTTTTGGGCATCTTCTTTGGAGCCATGTCAACCAGCAAGCGTCCAATATTGAGAATTTTGGCTCGCATCTTTGTTGAATTTTACCAAAACACTCCCCTTTTGGTGCAATTTGTCATCGTCTTTTATGGTCTACCTCTTATCAGTGACCATATCATCATGATTCCGATTTATTGGACAGCCGTTCTCTGCGTGGGACTCTATCACGGTGCCTATATTGCTGAGGTGATTCGCTCAGGAATTCAGTCTATTCCTAGCGGTCAGATGGAGGCCGCCTTGTCGCAAGGGTTTACCTATATCAGTGCCATGCGCTTGATTATCTTGCCTCAGGCCTTCCGTATCATACTCCCTCCTTTGACCAACCAAATCGTCAACCTCATCAAGAACACCTCAACAGTCGCTATCATCTCTGGTGTAGACTTGATGTTTGTGACCAAGTCTTGGTCAGCTCTCAACGGAAACTACATTCCAGCATTTCTAGGCGCTGCCCTGCTCTACTTTTCTCTTTGCTTCCCTGTCGCCCAGTTTGGTCGCAAGATGGAGCAAGCCAACAAAAAAGCCTATTCACTTTAGGAGGTTACTATGGAATCCATTTTAGAAGTTTTGACCCCAGATAACCTAGTCTTTATCTTTAAAGGATTTGGCTTGACCCTCTACATTTCTCTGATTGCTATCGTCCTCTCTACCCTTATCGGTACGGTGCTAGCCGTCATGAGAAATGGCAAAAATCCTGTCTTACGTATCATCTCCAGCATTTACATCGAATTTGTGCGCAACGTTCCCAACCTTCTCTGGATTTTCACTATCTTTTTGGTTTTCAAGATGAAATCCACTCCAGCAGGAATCACTGCCTTTACTCTCTTTACCTCAGCTGCCCTAGCTGAGATTATTCGAGGCGGTCTCAATGCCGTAGACAAGGGACAATACGAAGCAGGAATGTCACAAGGATTCACCTCAACCCAAATCCTCTACCACATCATTCTTCCACAAGCTATTCGTAAAATGCTACCAGCCATCATTTCTCAGTTTGTTACCGTGATTAAGGATACCAGTCTTCTCTACTCTGTTATCGCCCTACAAGAACTTTTTGGAGCCAGCCAAATTCTCATGGGCCGTTATTTCGAACCAGAGCAAGTGTTTAGCCTTTATATCCTGATTGCCCTCATCTACTTCAGCTTTAACCTAGCCATTTCTAGCCTATCTCATATGCTAGCAAAACGTTGGCAACAAGCTGCAGAATAATACTCTTCGAAAATCAAATTCAAACCACGTCAGCTTCACCTTGCCGTACTCAAGTACAGCCTGCGGCTAGCTTCCTAGTTTGCTCTTTGATTTTCATTGAGTATAAACAGCCACTCTCCAGTTCAATTGGAGAGTTTTTTTATGATAGTAAACATTTATAGATCTCAATTTGACACCATACTTTTTCTATGATAAAATGTAACAAATTTGTTTACAACAAATCAAAATCTAAATGAAATGGAATTTTCTATGAAATCAATCAAAGGACTACTCTTTATCATAGCTAGTTTTATCTTGACTCTTTTTGCTTGGATGAACACTTCTCCCCAATTCATGATTCCAGGACTAGCTTTAACAAGCCTATCTCTGACTTTTATCCTAGCCACTCGTCTCCCCCTACTAGAAAGCTGGTTTCACGGTTTGGAGAAGATCTACACCGTCCACAAATTCACAGCCTTTCTATCCGTCATCCTACTCATCTTTCATAACTTTAGTATGGGCGGTTTGTGGGGATCTCGTTTAGCTGCTCAGTTTGGCAATCTTGCCATCTATATCTTTGTCAGCATCATCCTCGTCGCCTATTTAGGCAAATACATCCAATACGAAGCTTGGAGATGGATTCACCGCCTGGTTTACCTAGCTTATATTTTCGGACTCTTTCATGTCTACATGATCATGGGCAATCGTCTTCTCACATTTAATCTTCTAAGTTTTCTTGTTGGTAGCTATGCCCTTTTAGGCTTACTAGCTGGTTTTTATATCATTTTTCTATATCAAAAGATTGGCTTCCCCTATCTAGGGAAAATTACCAATCTCAAACGCTTGAATCACGATACTAGAGAAATTCAAATCCATCTTAGCAGACCTTTCAATTATCAATCAGGACAATTTGCCTTCCTAAAGATTTTCCAAGAAGGCTTTGAAAGTGCTCCGCATCCCTTTTCTATCTCAGGAGGTCATGGTCAAACTCTTTACTTTACTGTTAAAAATTCAGGTGACCATACCAAGAATATCTATGACAATCTTCAAGTCGGCAGCAAAGTAAGCGTAGATAGAGCTTACGGACACATGATCATAGAAGAAGGACGAGAAAATCAGGTTTGGATTGCTGGAGGCATTGGGATTACCCCCTTCATCTCTTACATCCGTGAACATCCTATTTTAGATAAACAGGTTCACTTCTACTATAGCTTCCGTGGAGAGGAAAATGCAGTCTACCTATATTTGCTCCGTGACTATGCTCAGAAAAATCCTAATTTTGAACTCCATCTAGTAGATAGTAGGAAAGACGGCTATCTTAATTTTGAGCAAGAAGAAGTGCCCGAACATGCAACCGTCTATATGTGTGGTCCTCTTTCTATGATGAAGTCACTTGCAAAACAGATTAAGAAACAAAATCCAAAAGCAGAGCTTATTTACGAAGGATTCAAGTTCAAATAACCACTCATACTCTCCTGGAATTTCCCAGGAGTTTTTTCTACGCAATCTCAAAAAACACTGCCAGATTTCTAGCAGTGTTTTGAGTTTCATTTGCAGGCATCTATCCCTCTTAATCCTTCATTTGACTCTCTGCATCAGCCACGACTTGTTCTAGACTGGTCTGACCAAGTTCAGCCTCCATCGCCAACTGAATTCTCTCCAATTTTTGATCCAAAACATCATGAATATGAGCTCCTACAGGGCAATTTGGATTGGGATTGTCATGAAAACTAAAGAGTTGACCTGTCTTACCAAGACACTCGACCGCTTGATAAACATCTAAAAGACTAATGTCCTTAAGGTCCTTGACAATCTCTGTTCCCCCTGTTCCTCGCGCTACTGAAATCAGCTCTGCCTTCTTCAACTGGGACAAGGTCTTTCTGATAATGACTGGATTGACCCCGACACTAGCAGCCAGAAAATCACTGGTCACCTTGCTTTCCTTCCCCTTGAGGGCAATGATTATCAGCATATGAGTCGCAATGGTAAATCTACTTGGAATTTGCATCCTCTTCTCCTTTTTACGAGGCTACCCTGCCTCTACTCTTCTTTTTCTTTTATTATACCCTTTTTAGTTGTAATGTCAATCGTTACCACCTTTCAACCAGGCATCTAATTCCCTATCATAGCCCTCTTTCTGGGCCAATTCTCTCAAAAATTCCTGATGATGAGTATGGTGGATACCATTGACCAGACTTTCATAATAAACCTCAAAATAGGGAAGTTTCAAGTCTTTAGCCAGCTGCAATTCAGCTGCTACATCGTAGTCTACCCGTCGGAAGTCCATATCTACCAAGCCCTTGTCATCAAACTCTAAAATCATATACTGGGCCCGCAAGTCCTTCCGCAACTGGGCGTCTAGAAAGAAAGGTTGCCCAATCGAGCCCGGATTGACAATCAATTGCCCACCAGTCCCGTAACGAAGCAACTGCTGATGAATATGACCATATACAGCGATATCACAAGGTGGATTGGTCACCAAGCGGTCAAAATCCTCTTGCGCTCCAGTATGAATCAACTCTCTCCCCCAGTTCTTATCAGGAAGATGGTGGCTAATTCCTACCGTCAAATCCCCAAACTGACGATGAATCTGTAGAGGTTGATTGTGGAGCAGTTCAATTTCTTCTAGGGAAATTTCCTCTAAAACATACTGGCACTGGCGCAAGAGATAGCGTTGACTGGGACGAGTACTATCCAATTCCTTACGGACACCATGCCAAAGACTGTCTTCCCAGTTTCCCAAAACTCTAGCCGTAATCGGTAGTTCAGCCAACAAGTCCAAAATTCTTCTACGCCCTGTCCCTGGCATGAGAATGTCTCCCAAAAGCCAGTATTCATCCACTCCTAGCTGCCGAGCATCTGCCAAAACAGCCTCCAAGGCGGTGGTATTTCCATGAATATCTGAAAGAAGAGCTATTTTTGTCATTCTTTCTCCTCATTTCCTCTTATATATCTTTTTAATATTATAACAAAAAATACTGTTTAATAGTCACCTTTAACCCACTCTTACTAAATCCAGAACACTACTTTTATCAAGGTAAAAACTTATCAAAAAGATTATTTTACATTACTCCTAACAAAGCATAGCAAGCACTTTTTCAATGAAGAAAATTCAAAAAAATCTACAAATATCTTGAAAAATCTCACAATCATGCTATAATAATCCATAGAGACAAGTCACTTAGTCCCTTTCTACCAGAGAGTGCGTGGTTGCTGGAAACGCATAGGAAGCCTAAACTGACACTACTCTTGCGTTTTTTATGAAAACATAAAACGGTGGCCACGTTAGAGCCAATCAGAGGTGTCCCTCTTTTTTGAGGAACATAAATGAAGGTGGAACCACGTTGCGACGTCCTTTCGAGGATGTCGCTTTTTGTTTTTCTAGCTTTCACAATCCTCTGTCCCTGTTTTCAGAATAGGGTTAACACATTCGTCAATAATATAAGTAAGGAGAACATCATGATTAACATTACTTTCCCAGATGGCGCTGTTCGTGAATTCGAATCTGGCGTTACAACTTTTGAAATTGCCCAATCTATCAGCAATTCCCTAGCTAAAAAGGCCTTGGCTGGTAAATTCAACGGCAAACTCATCGACACTACTCGTGCTATCACTGAAGATGGAAGCATCGAAATCGTGACACCTGATCACGAAGATGCCCTTCCAATCTTGCGTCACTCAGCTGCTCACTTGTTCGCCCAAGCAGCTCGTCGTCTTTTCCCAGACATTCACTTGGGGGTTGGTCCAGCTATCGAAGATGGTTTCTACTACGATACTGACAACACAGCTGGTCAAATCTCTAACGAAGACCTTCCTCGTATCGAAGAAGAAATGCAAAAAATTGTCAAAGAAAACTTCCCATCAATCCGTGAAGAAGTGACTAAAGACGAGGCACGTGAAATCTTCAAAAATGACCCTTACAAGTTGGAATTGATTGAAGAACACTCAGAAGACGAAGGTGGTTTGACCATCTACCGTCAGGGTGAATATGTAGACCTTTGCCGTGGCCCACACGTCCCTTCAACAGGTCGTATCCAAATCTTCCACCTTCTCCATGTAGCAGGTGCTTACTGGCGTGGAAATAGCGACAACGCTATGATGCAACGTATCTATGGTACAGCTTGGTTTGACAAAAAAGACTTGAAGAACTACCTTCAAATGCGTGAAGAAGCCAAGGAACGTGACCACCGTAAACTTGGTAAAGAGCTTGACCTCTTCATGATTTCTCAAGAGGTTGGTCAAGGTTTGCCATTCTGGTTGCCAAATGGTGCGACTATTCGTCGTGAGTTGGAACGCTACATCGTTGACAAAGAGCTAGCTTCAGGCTACCAACACGTCTACACTCCACCACTTGCTTCTGTTGAGCTTTACAAGACTTCTGGTCACTGGGATCATTACCAAGAAGACATGTTCCCAACTATGGACATGGGTGACGGGGAAGAATTTGTCCTTCGTCCAATGAACTGCCCGCACCATATCCAAGTCTTCAAACACCATGTTCACTCATACCGTGAATTGCCAATCCGTATCGCCGAAATCGGTATGATGCACCGTTATGAAAAATCTGGTGCCCTAACTGGTCTTCAACGTGTACGTGAAATGTCACTCAACGACGGTCACCTCTTCGTTACTCCAGAACAAATCCAAGAAGAATTCCAGCGTGCCCTTCAGTTGATTATCGATGTTTATGAAGATTTCAACTTGACTGAATACCGCTTCCGCCTCTCTCTTCGTGACCCTCAAGATACTCACAAGTACTTTGATAACGATGAGATGTGGGAAAATGCTCAAACCATGCTTCGTGCAGCCCTTGATGAAATGGGCGTGGACTACTTTGAAGCCGAAGGTGAAGCAGCCTTCTACGGACCAAAATTGGATATCCAGGTTAAGACAGCTCTTGGAAAAGAAGAAACTCTTTCTACTATCCAACTTGACTTCTTGCTTCCAGAACGCTTCGACCTTAAATACATCGGAGCTGATGGCGAAGAGCACCGTCCAGTTATGATCCACCGTGGAGTTATCTCAACTATGGAACGCTTCACAGCTATCTTGATTGAGAACTACAAGGGTGCCTTCCCAACATGGCTTGCACCACACCAAGTAACCCTCATCCCAGTATCTAACGAAAAACACGTGGACTACGCTTGGGAAGTGGCTAAGAAACTCCGTGACCGTGGTGTCCGTGCAGATGTAGATGAGCGCAATGAAAAAATGCAGTTCAAGATCCGTGCGTCACAAACAAGCAAGATTCCTTACCAATTGATCGTTGGGGACAAGGAAATGGAAGACGGAACAGTCAACGTTCGTCGCTACGGCCAAAAAGAAACACAAACTGTCTCAGTTGATGACTTTGTTCAAGCTATCCTAGCTGATATCGCCAACAAATCACGCGTTGAGAAATAAGAGATGAAACCTGGGATAAAATCCTAGCTACCTAAAAAGCAACAACTATTTCAGCTGTTGCTTTTTATATTTTTACTCAATGAAAATCAAAAAGCAAACTAGGAAGCTAGCCGCAAGCTGTACTTGAGTACGGTAAGGCGACGCTGACGTGGTTTGAAGAGATTTTCGAAGAGTATTATTTAATCCGAGCTAGTAGTGATTGACCAAACCACCACACAAGATTTGCTTTCATGAGTTAGATAAGGTCAATAGCCTCAATCCTTGTCTGCTTCATTTTCTTTTACGAGATCGTTTTGTGAATCTTTTTCAGAGAGTTTTTGATCAATATACTTGTCAATGTTTTCATAAAATTCCTTGGTCGCTTCACTATCTAATGTTGGCGAGTTCTGAACTTGATTCACTTTCAATTGAACAGATTGAATACCGTAAGAGGCTTGTTTTTGGTGGAGTGTTTCTAATTCTTCTTCTGAAATCGGATCTCCAACAACCGTCAAGACCAATTCATTGTTACTTGACTTGTAGACTTGATTAATAACCGTATAATTGGCGAACTCTTTTCCTACAAACTGTTTGATCCCTTCTTTGCGCGCTTGGTCTATCGTCAGAGTGACTGCTGAATAACTAGCCGGAAGAATCAATAATACAATCAAGGATATCAACCCAATTCTCATTTTAATGTTTAGCTCTTTAAATGAACTTAAGGGAGATTTTCTCATCATAATTCTTGTTCCAACAATGTTGATTAGCATGATAAAGACACAGTTGATCAAGAAAAGATAGAGAGCCCCCAATAAAAATCGTACATTCCCATTAGCTAAACCGTAACCTGCAGTACAGATAGGCGGCATCAGAGCTGTAGCAATGGCTACTCCTGGCACGATATTGTTTGCTTCTTTTTTCCTTGAACCGATCACACCAGCAATCCCACCAGCAATAGCAATGAGGACATCCCAAATGGTTGGAGAGGTTCGTGCAATCAACTCGCTACTTGCATAAGACAAGGGAGAAATCCAGAAATACAGAGTCGAGACAAGCAAACTGACCAACACTTGAGTCAATAAAACCTCTAGAGATTGCTTGATTAAACGCGTATCAAAAATAGCTAAACCGAATCCCAGTCCAACAATCGGTGTCATGAGAGGTGAAATCAACATGGCTCCTATAATGACAGCTGTTGAATTCATATTTAGTCCGATAGAGGCAATAAAAATTGCACACATCAAAATCGCTGTATCTCTCAATCGAACATGAAGGTCATCGTATAATTTCTCACGGTATTCCCGTGTTGAATAATTGGCAGTCATTTGTCCTCTCCTCTTTCCTTATTTAAATTGGTATAATAATTAAAAATAACAGCTGATAAACAGCCAAAAAATATGAGCCCATAAATCGTCAAGAAGACACTGGTAATCCTTCCAATCAAGGTCACAGCTAGGAGATCCCCGTAGCCGACAGTCGTCGAAGTCACAAAAGCATACCAAAGACCGTCTCCGTAATTTGTGATAGCAGGTTCAACTAGGAAAAGCACGCCTCCTGACCCAAAAACAAAGGTCACAAAACTCAGAGCAAACCGAGTAAAACCCGTAACCTGCATAATATGCCATAACATTTTTAAACGTTTCATTTGTTCTCCTTATTCATACTAGCTCCTGACCGAGCCGTTTTTTTCCAATAATCAAAGTGAAGATAGGACATGATCTCCATCACCAAACCCCAGTCCAACAATCGGTGTCATAAGAGGGGAAATCAGCATGGCTCCAATAATGACAGCTGTTGAATTCATATTTAGGCCAATAGAGGCAATAAAAATCGCACACATCAAAATCACTGTATCTCTTAATCGAACATGAAGATCATCATATAATTTCTCACGGTATTCACGTGTTGAATAGTTTCCAGTCATTGGTTACTCCTTTTATTTCGTATAATTTTGTTTCTGCATGGATGATGGTAGAGAGACTTCTGTCCAATCTTACATATTTTTCTTCTCACCTGTTATTCTTTTGAAAATTATCCTTTAAATATCCGTCAGTCCATCCTTAACATTATATCAAAAATTTTACAGTCTTTCTTCGAAGAAATCTATCAATTGAATAGATAGATGAAGCAAGAAATTTTTGTTTCCTTATCCGAAGAAGGAAAAACGGTATCTCCTGAACCTTGATACTATGCGTTTTATTCTTTATAATTTAGCTATTTCAAAATTACAAGTTCTCCATTCTTAATTTCCCAAACTTGGTCAAACTTACTTAATAATTCGTTTTGGCGATGTAAAGTAACAATGACGGCACTTGGTAGTTCCAGAACTCTTTCCAATTCCATTTTAAACTGATTAGTATCCAAGGCAGAGAAAGGTTCGTCTAGGATAAGCAATGGATTTTTACGATTTTTCTCACGATTTAAATACATTCGTTGTTGCTGACCACCTGACAGGGATTGTGGTGGAATTTTTTCAAAATCTTCTTCTCTGAATTTTTCATTGAAACTATTGAATAGCGTTACATTATTTTCATAACTCGAAATAAATGTATGTTCTTGTTGCAGAATCATACCGAATCTTCCCCAAAGATGGTCCAAAACAAGCCCATCTAGCACAATTTGTCCTTCAAAATCTTCATCTGTTCCATTTAAAATGTTGAGAAGACTACTTTTTCCAGACCCATTCTTACCAATAAGCGCAATTTTATCCCCTTTTTGAATCGTAGCGGAAGTAATTATCAATTTTGATTCTCCCAGTTGTTTGGAAATGTTTTTCAAAGTAATCGTATCAAAAGAATGTTGAGGTGCTTGAACTGAAACGGGTCTCCCAACAATGTTTTGAAAACTCTTGATTACAGGCTTTACGGACTCTAACATTTGTAAATCATAAAGGATTTCCTGTATTGGTTCAGAAAAAGCATTAATATATCCGAAACTCGCCACCACCTCAGGAATACCGAGTTGCTGGTGAGATAGAGAGTAGGCTAAATAAATAAACAGAACAAGACTAATGAATTCAAAAGAAACACCTGTCAATAAGATGCCTGTAATTTTTGTCAAACCATACTTAAAATACTTATCCTGCAAATTCTTTAGAGAACTCTTTTGTTGATTCAAAAAATGCGACATAGTTAGTTTATTTACCAAATGATGTCCCATGAGCAAATCCTCCAAAGTTCGATAGTAATCTCCTTGTTTTTTCAAGTAAACCTGTCTACGATTAGCGGTCAACTTCCCAACGATTTTAGGAATTTGAATACTAATTCCAGTGGAAAAGATTAAAATCAGTGATACAATAGGATTAATTGTTCTGCTAATAATGAAAGCGTAAATGATGATACGTAAAATTTGTTTGATAAAACTCATCAATGGAGGAAGGTAATCCTTTTCCAACGAATCTAGGTCATTAGATTGATAGGAAATATACTCTGCTACTGTTTTCTGCTTGAAATCGTGGTGACTGAGTCCCAGAAGTGAACGAAACCACTCATTTTTCAAAGTAGTCGAAAAGATAATCCCCTGCTTCCAATCAAGTATCATTTGGATATAGTTACAACTCAAATAGCCAGCCACTGACATAGAGTAACCATATAGAGCTACTTGATAATCCCCTTTGATTAATGCCTGCGTGAAATACGGTAACAAAGCTGTGCAGATATTCGATACTACACCAAAAAGAAAATTAAAGAAGAGATACCATCTAATAGTTTTAAGATATGGTAGCATATACGATACTCCTTGCTAATGCGTTTTTTTACATATCGCAGAACAATCTCTACTATTCCCTATTTCAGATAGTCCGATACTCGGACATTGAGTGCAATAATTGTAAATCACACAAGTACTGCAGTTTTTACTATCATTCAAAATATAATTTGCTATTTTGTAAAATATAGGTCTATCCCATGTTTCTTTGATAGATGTAAAATGAATATTTCCAATACTTCTATTGAAAGTAAGCTTTTTCAGTTTTTCTAACGATTTAGGCTATTTCGTGACACACCCACAATCCGTGAAAATTCTGGTTATATCAGATTATGTGATTTTCGTAAGAATTTTATATTGTCTCCAATCATGGCAGTCTCCTTTTACTTGATAAAACTATTATAATATTTAGAAATTAAAAACTGGTTCAAAATCAATAGAATGTGTGTATTCGATACATTCAATAAATTCTTGGAAACAGTTCTACACCAGTTACATAAATCTATATACACCTATCTCATTCAAAATAAAAAGAAAGCTGCAGTTCTTTTAATCCTGTATCAACGATTCATTCTGAAATCGAATAGGAGACATTTCCCAAGTCTACAATTCACTTCATCTCAAATTAATTTTTGTAATTCACCCTTAGTTTATAGATTTTATACTCAACAAAAGTATAAAGCATACAAAACTTCACTTTGAACCAGTATTTATACTATATTCCGTATTAAAAATTCTATTATTGGTTTTGTAAAAAACAGTCTTCAAATATCCTGAAATATAGCAAAAAGAGATTGGGTAAAAACTCATTGTCTCTTCTCACTCAATTATCAGATTCATATCGGAAAACTTAATTCTTACTATCGTTCCTTCTCCAACCTCAGACTCGATGCGAATCTGGTGCCCCAGTTCTTCAGAAATTTTCTTAGAGAGATAGAGGCCAAGTCCAGATGACTGCTGGGTCAGACGACCATTATAGCCTGAGAAACCACGTTCAAAGACTCGGAGGACATCACTGTTTTTTATCCCGATTCCCGTATCCTTGATACAGAGTTCCTGGCCTTCCATATAAATCTCCAGACCACCTTCTTTGGTGTATTTGAGACTGTTTGAAATGATTTGCTCAATAACCACTAGCAGCCACTTTTTATCCGTCACGATTTCTTTATCAAGGTCATGTAAATTGACATTTAAGCCTTTTTGAATAAAGAAAAGAGCATATTTACGAATTATTTCCTTAACCAAGTCCTCGATTTGAACCTGCTTCAAGACCAAATCATCATGGAAACTTTCTAAACGCAGGTACTGTAAAACTAGATTGGTATAGGAATCTATCTTGAAAATTTCCTGTTCTAACTGCTGCTTCAGTTGGCGGTCAGCTACTTCTGCAACTAAGAGTTGACTGGCTGCAATGGGGGTCTTAATCTGATGGACCCACAAGGTATAGTAATCCAGCAAATCCGTCAGTTTTCTTTCTGCGTCTGACCTCTGCTGATAGAGTTCCATCTCACGCGCTTCTAATTTTTCTGCTAAAGCTATTTCCAAAGGAGATTTGGCTTCCCTCTCCCCATAGAGAATTTCCTGGCGATAGACCTGCATTTCCACCAATATGTCCCAAGTGAAAAATAAGATGGTTACAAAGCAACATAGCAGGAAAAAGTAGAGAAAATAAATTCCCAAACTTGCAAATAAAAACTGAAAGAGCAAAACCAGAAACGTCAAAGAAAGCAGATAGACAAACAGACGACTACGGGAACGCAGATAGGCTAGAAAAAATTGTTTCCAATCAAGCATGCTTCAGTCCGTACCCTATCCCTTTCTTGGTCTCGATAAATCCTACCAAGCCCTGTTCTTCCAACTTTTTACGCAAACGAGCCACATTAACAGATAGGGTATTGTCATCAATGAAAAAGTCACTATTCCAAAGTTCCCGCATGAGATCGTCACGCGCTACAATATTGCCCGCATGCTCAAACAATACTCGTAAAATCTGGAATTCATTCTTGGTCAAATTCAAGACTTGCCCTTGATAATGTAAATCCATGGATTTGGTATTAAGGATAACACCAGCATATTCCAGTAAACTCTCGTCACGCCCAAACTCATAGGAACGGCGCAACAAGCCCTGAACCTTGGCTAGAAGGACCTGCTGGTCAAAAGGCTTGGTCACAAAGTCATCCGCCCCCATATTGATTGCCATGACGATATCCATAGCCTGGTCTCTCGAAGACAGAAACATGATGGGTACCTTGGAAATCTTGCGAATCTCCTGACACCAGTGATAGCCATTAAACAAGGGCAGTCCAATATCCATGAGGACCAGATGAGGTTCCGACTGGACAAAAAGACTCAAAACTTCCATAAAGTCTTCTACCAGAACCACTTCAAATCCCCATTCAGAGAGCATTTTTCCGACTTGTTGACGAATAACCTGATCATCCTCTACTAATAAAATTTTGTGCATGCGCTCCTCCTTTTCTATTATTATAACAGATTTTTCCATGTTAGAAGGTCTGAAACTGAATTTGAAAGAGCTTGTTTTTAGCCAACAAAATGAGGCAACCCTACTAGCTAATTTGAGGGAAATTTGATAAGATAAATAAAAAAGAAAGGAGCTCTAATGGCCAATATTTTTGATTATCTGAAAGATGTCGCACACGATTCCTTTTACGACCTTCCTTTGAATGAGCTAGACATTCTAGCCTTAACAGAAATCACCTATCTCTCCTTTGATAATCTGGTCTCCACAAGTCCTCTGCGACTTTTAGACTTGGCACTTCTCATTCCAAGAGAGTCTAACATGTTGACCAGTAAAAACCGCCTCCAGCTATTAGATGAACTAGCTCAACACAAGCGCTTCAAAAATTGCAAACTCTCCCATTTTATCAATGATATCGACCCTGAGCTGCAAAAACAGTTTGCGGCTATGACCTACCGCCTCACTCTCGATACCTATCTGATTGTCTTTCGTGGGACAGATGACAGTATCATTGGCTGGAAGGAAGATTTCCACCTGACCTATATGAAGGAAATTCCTGCTCAAAAGCACGCCCTACGCTATTTAAGAAATTTTCTTGTCCACCATCCTAAGCAAAAGGTCATTCTGGCTGGACATTCCAAGGGAGGAAATCTAGCTATCTATGCTGCTAGTCAAATTGAGCAAAGCTTGCAAAATCAAATCACAGCAGTTTATACCTTTGATGCGCCTGGTCTCCATAAAGAACTGACACAAACCGAGGGCTATCAAAGGATAATGGATAGAAGCAAGGTCTTCATCCCACAAGGGTCCATTATCGGTATGATGATGGAAATCCCTAACCACCAAATCATCGTGCACAGTACTGCCTTAGGTGGTATCGCCCAGCACGATACCTTTAGTTGGCAGATTGAGGACAAGCACTTCGTCCAACTGGATAAAATCAACAGTGATAGTCAACAAGTTGACACAACCTTCAAAGAATGGGTGGCAACAGTCCCTGACGAGGAGCTTCAGCTCTACTTCGACCTCTTCTTTGGCACCATTCTAGATGCTGGGATTAGCTCCATCAATGACCTGTCATCCTTAAAGGCGCTTGAACACATTCATCATCTCTTTGTCCAAGCTCAATCCCTCACTCCAGAAGAAAGGGAAACCATGGGACGCCTTACCCAATTATTGATTGATACCCGTTACCAAGCATGGAAAAATAGATAATCCACATAAAAAAACCCAACTAATCACTTGATTAGTTGGGTTTTCATTTATGAAATTGAATTCCTTTGTTTAATCTTTAATGATTAAAACATTAGTCTTCTTTTTTCTTGCGTGCCACAAGACCAAATCCGCTCAATACTCCAAGAAGTCCAAGAGCTGCTAGGCTTGAGTGATCTTCTGTACCAGTATTAGGCAATTCCTTAGCCGGTTTAGCTGGAGCTGGTTTTGATGGTTTCGCAGGTTCTGGTTTCACAGAAGGAATGATTTTTTCATAAACATGAACTGTGTCGCCATTTGGAAGTTTCTTAGTTTCTACGAAGCGGTAGCCTGGAATATCTTTCTTAGGTTGTTCGCCATCTTCACTTGGATTACCTGGAATCTCGTTTCCTTCTTTATCCTTGAATGATGTCTTAACTTTTTCGTAGACGTGCTCTGTATCTCCATTTGGAAGTTTCTTAGTTTCTACGAAGCGGTAGCCTGGAATATCTTTCTTAGGTTGTTCGCCATCTTCACTTGGATTACCTGGAATCTCGTTTCCTTCTTTATCCTTGAATGATGTCTTAACTTTTTCGTAGACGTGCTCGATGTCGCCATTTGGAAGTTTCTTAGTCTCTACGAAGCGGTAACCTGGGATATCTTTCTTAGGTTGTTCGCCATCTTCTGTTGGATAGTTTGGAATTTCATTTCCTTCTTTATCCTTGAATGATGTCTTAACTTTTTCGTAGACGTGTTCGATGTCGCCATTTGGAAGTTTCTTAGTCTCTACGAAGCGGTAACCTGGGATATCTTTCTTAGGTTGTTCGCCATCTTCTGTTGGATAGTTTGGAATTTCATTTCCTTCTTTATCCTTGAATGATGTCTTAACTTTCTCATAAACGTGTTCGATGTCGCCATTTGGAAGTTTCTTAGTCTCTACGAAGCGGTAACCTGGGATATCTTTCTTAGGTTGTTCGCCATCTTCTGTTGGATAGTTTGGAATTTCATTTCCGTCTTTATCCTTGTGACTTGTCTTAACTTTCTCATAAACGTGCTCTGTATCACCGTTTGGAAGTTTCTTAGTTTCTACGAAGCGGTAACCTGGGATATCTTTCTTAGGATTTGTACCTTCTTCAGTAGTTGTTCCTGGAATTACATTACCATCTTTATCTTTATAAGTTGTCGTAACTTTTTCATAGATGTGTTTTGTATTTCCTTTTTCGTCTACTTCAGTTTTAACAATCTTGTATCCTGGGATATCTTTAGTTGGTTTAGTTCCATCTTCTGTTGGTGAAAGTGGTTTACCATCTTTATCAACGAACGAAGTATCAGGACGAACTGTTGGAGTGTAAGTAGCTGTTACAGGTGTTCCGTTCTTATCTACACGTTTAACTGTCACACCTTTAGCTTTTCCTACGAAGTCAGGTTCTGGTGTGAACGTTACTTTACCGTTTTCATCGATTGTGTATGTTCCTTCGCCTGGTACTTTCTTCTCAGTTGTGCCATCGTCAAATGTTGGTTTAACAGTTTCATCGATTGGTACATTAGGGTTTCCTGGTTTAAATTCAGGTGTTCCTGTTTGTGGTTGCCCTTTAGGTCCTTCAGATTCTGCAGGTGTTCCTTCTGGAGTCACTGGAGTTACTGTTGGTGTGTATTTAGCTGTCACTGGTGTGCCATTCTTATCTACACGTTTAACAGTTACGCCTGTTCCTTTACCTGTGAATGTCTTCTCTGGTGTAAACGTTACTGTACCGTCTGGATTTACTTTGTAAGTTCCTTCGCCTGGAATTGTCTTAGTTGTTGATCCATCTTCGAAGGTTGCTGGTACTTCATCATCCATTGGTACTTCTGGGTTGCCTGGTTTGAATTCAGGTTTACCATTTTGTTCTTTACCTTGGATATCTGTTGTTTCAGCAGGTGTTCCTTCTGGAGTTACTGGGGTTACTGTTGGTGTGTATTTAGCCGTTACTGGCGTACCGTTCTTATCTACACGTTTAACAGTTACGCCTGTGCCTTTACCTGTGAATGTCTTCTCTGGTGTGAACGTTACTGTGCCATCTGATGAAACTGTGTATGTTCCTTCACCTGGAATTGTCTTAGTTGTTGAACCGTCTTCGAAGGTTGCTGGTACTTCATCATCCATTGGTACTTCTGGGTTGCCTGGTTTGAATTCAGGTTTACCATTTTGTTCTTTACCTTGGATATCTGTTGTTTCAGCTGGGTCTGCTGTTGGGGTTACAGGGGTTACGTTTGGTGTGTATGTTGTTGAAACTGGCGTTCCATTTACGTCTACACGTTGGACTGTAACTCCTTTTGCTTTTCCTACGAATTGTGGTTCTGGACGGAATTCTACTACTCCGTTATATACTGTGTAAGTTCCTTCGCCCGGTACCACGATTTCATTAGTTACTTTACCTGTTGATGGATCGATTAATTCTAATGGTTTTGTTTCATCGATTGGTACAATTTTTTGTACTCCATCTACTGATACTCTTCCTCCTAAGAATTGTGGTAATCCCTTTTGTAACGCACCTTGGATATCTGTTGTTTCAGCTGGTGTTGCTGTTGGAGTTGCTGGTAATACTGTTGGTGTGTATTTAGCCGTTACTGGTGTTCCGTTCTTATCTACACGTTTAACCGTTACTCCTGTTCCTGTTCCTGTGAATGTTTTCTCAGGTACGAATGTTACTGTTCCATCTGGAGCTACAGTGTAAGTACCTTCTCCTGGAATTACTTTTTCTTTTGAACCATCTTCGAATGTCGCTGGAGTATCATCATCCATTGGCACTTCATCAGCACCAGGTGTGAATGTTGGTTTACCAGTTTGAGTTGCACCTTGTACATCTTTTGTTTCTTTTGGTTCTGCTGTTGGTACTACTGGAGTTACTGTTGGTGTGTAAGTTGTTTCTACCTTAGTTCCGTTAGTATCCTTCGCTACAACCTTAGCTGGATCTGGTGTGCCTGTGAAGTCTTTGTTTGGTTGGAATGTGATAACTCCTGTTGTTGGATCAATTGTGTATGTTCCAACTTCTTTACCATCTTTCATCGCTGGCATTGTTGTTACTTCATTACCACTTGGGTCTACCAATTTAACAGTTGTCTTATCAATTGGCGCTACTTCATCACCTTGTTTGAACATTGACTCTGTTTCTTGAGTTTGTGGTTGACCTTGTTTTCCAGTTGTTTCTTTTGGTTCTGCTGTTGGTGTTACTGGAGTTACTGTTGGTGTGTAAGTTGTTTCTACCTTAGTTCCGTTAGTATCCTTCGCTACAACCTTAGCTGGATCTGGTGTGCCTGTGAAGTCTTTGTTTGGTTGGAATGTGATAACTCCTGTTGTTGGATCAATTGTGTATGTTCCAACTTCTTTACCATCTTTCATCGCTGGCATTGTTGTTACTTCATTACCACTTGGGTCTACCAATTTAACAGTTGTCTTATCAATTGGCGCTACTTCATCACCTTGTTTGAACATTGACTCTGTTTCTTGAGTTTGTGGTTGACCTTGTTTTCCAGTTGTTTCTTTTGGTTCTGCTGTTGGTGTTACTGGAGTTACTGTTGGAGTATAAGTAGCTGTTGCTGGTGTTCCATTCTTATCTTTAACTTCAACAGTTGCTGGATCTGGTGTACCAACAAAGTCTTTGTTTGGTTTAAATGTTACAACACCTGTTAATGGATCGATTACGTATTTACCAACTTCTTTTCCATCTTTTGTTGCTGGAATTTCTTTGTCATCAACTGGTTGTCCATTTACTACAAATTTAGCTGGTTGCTGCTCGTTAATAGTAATTGGAGCTGTTTCATCACCTTGTGTAAAGACAGGTTTACCTGTTTGTTCTTGACCTTGTTTACCTTCAGATGTAACTGGTGCTCCTGTCGGTGTTACTGGTGTTACTTCTGGAGTATATTTACCTTTTGAAGTAACTGGAACTTTATTTCCTTCTGAATCAGTTGCTGTTACTGATACTTGTACATTAACACCTTTAGCTTTTCCTGTAAATGTTGGAAGTGGTTCAAATGTTACTACACCTGTTGTTGGATCAATTGTGTATGTTCCTTCTCCATCAACTACCACTTTACCTTCAGCATTAGCTCCTTCTAATGAGTAGGCAGCTGTTGTCCAGTCAACATTTGTGCCATCTAGTGTATTATCTGTATTATTTAATTCAGAGAAACGATCTTTTCCTGATTTAGAGGTTTGAGTTTGTCCTTGTTTTCCTGTAGTTTCATCTGCAGATGGTGCAATTCCGTATACAGTTGGTGTATATGCATTTTCTACCGCTACTGTTACTGGATTTCCTGATTCATCATTAAATGTTACATCAGCTGCTACTGTTACTGGATTTGCAGTTCCTACAAATCCTTCTACTGGAGTGAACGTTACTTCACCTGTCGTTGGATCTACAGTATAAGTTCCTTCTTCAGTTGTTAAAGATTCAACTTTAGCTCCTGTTTTTGGATCTACTAGTTTGTAATTTGATACTGTAGTTCCTTCTTTTCCATCATTGAAATTGTCGGCCATTGAGTCAGTTTGTTTTTGACCTTGAGCACCTGATGATTTCTCTGGTTCTGTTACTACGATGTAGTATGTTGTTTCTGTAACCGCATCATCAGTCAAAGCTCCAGAATCAGTTCCACCTACTGTAGGTGTAGTAACAACACCATTTGAGTCTACTCCTGAAACTGTTACTTTGTAACGTCCAAGTTTATTAAGAGTATATGCTGTTGCATTTGCTAGATTAGTTTGAGCTGCATTAATCAAAGCAGTGCGAGCCAATTCAACAGCTTTCTCAGCCGCCAATGCGTCTGCACGAGATGTAGTTACTTTTGTATCAAGAGTTGCAACACTTCCTTTAGAAGCGGCAATTTCTGCTTCAGTGGCTGCTTTAAGCTCATTTGCTTTATCAAGTGCATCTTGAGCCATTTTTTCAGCTGTCGGTGAAATTGAACGAAGCTTTAGATTATCCAATGCCAATTGAGCATCTTCTGCAATTCTAGTAAGGCGATCTAAACGTTCTTGCAAGTTTGCTAATGTATTTTGAGCCTCTTGATTATCTTTCACCGCTTGAGCAGCAATATTCGTTTTTTCAGCTGCAGAACGTTGCGCAGCAATGTAAGCAGCCTCTTCTGCTTTTGCAGCATCAAATACTGTTTGTGCTCCATCTGGGTCAGTTACTGTAACTTTTGTTTGGATAATATCTGAATTCTCAGCATTAGATTTATCATCGATTGCATCGGTAAATTTAACATTTGCCTTTGGTGAAGCAATTAAGTTAACTGTTGTTCCTTTATTTTCAGAATAACTTGTTGATGTTGAGTTTGGTTTAGCATTCTGAATAGAAGCTAAATCAGTGCCTACTGCTTCACGATAAGCTACATAACCACTAAATCCTGAATTAGTTGAAATTTTCCAACCAGCATTTGATTCTGTCGCAGTCACTTTAGAACCATCAGAAGCTGTCCATTGATTAGATACTGAATCGTAACTTACTTTAATTGTTCTACCTTGAGTAGAAGAAGTTTGGTCATTCGGTAATAGTGTCTCCGTGCGGAAAACATCTCCTACTTCTTTCACTTCACCTTTAGCACGAATTTCTGCTACTCTATCAACAAGATTCGCAGCTGTAGAGCTAGCACTCCATTTACGAGTAAATTCGTAAACAAAGAGCTTAACGTCACCATTCGCTTGAGCCTCAGTATAAATACGACGTTCAGTTAAAGTGGAAGTTCCATCACCGTTATCAACCAAGTGATATGCATCTTCATTTGGAAGTGTGTATTTACCTGTCGCACGGTTAAATGTTGCTACATATTCTTTTTGATTGTGATCTTTAACAGTTACTGTATCACGTTGAAGATATGCTTGAACTTTATCAGTAGTTGCTTTCGCAGTAATACTATCGACGCCAACATATTTCGTCGATTCTGCTTCAACTGCTAAGTTGATAGTCGTATCACCTGAAGTAGATACTGCTGCCAAAGTCGCACCCTCTTCTACAGCCGTATTAGTTGTACCTGCTGCAACAACCCAGTTTCCAGCTTTAACAACTAACTTAGTTACTTTTCCGTCTGGCGTTGTGATTTCAGCTTTATTAGCACCTTTAGAAATTGTTACAGGAACGTTAGTTGCATAAGCCTCGACGTTTTTCACTGTAATCTTAGGTGCAACCGCAACTGTAAGGTTTTCATGAGCTTCTTGACCGTTCATGTCCCATGCATTTGCAGAGTTGTAGTCTTTTGCCAAAGCAGCAACAGTAAAGATTCCAGCTTCTGTTGGTGTCCCTGTAATTAAACCTGTCTCTGGAGCATATGTCAATCCTGGAATAGTATCATCAAGAGATACTGGTTTCTCACCATTTTTACCAAGTGTTTTACCATTTAATGTTGTATAAGCAGTAACTGTTTGAGGGTTGGACATAGATCTCACTTTAGTTCCATCAGCTGCCACAAATTCTGCTGGTTTTCTACTTGATGCTGGTGACGTTTTAGATCCTGCTACAAACTTAGAACCATCTTCACGTTGATAGTTAGCTCGCGTATCCCTATTTACACCATCATTATCAACATATTCCAAATTATGACTAACTTGATCTCCAACAGTTACCATTGTTGATTTTCCCTGAATTCTAGGTGCTGTTGAATCTTGCCAACCAATCCAACCAGCTTGTAGGTCACGGAAGTACACTTTTTGCTCAGTACCGTCTTTTGCAACAGTTAATTCATAACGGAAGTCATAAACACCATTTTGAATATTTGCTCCGATGTAACCTTCTACAGTATCCGAATTTGCGTTATAACCTAAACCTGGCGGTAAGTTCATTGGAGTGACTTTCTTGATAGTATATCCTGCTGCTTTAGCTGCATCACTCAACTCGAAACGTTTAGTTACATCTTTAAGATAAACATAATGGTTACCTTGTTCATAAGTGTAGCCATAGATTTCTGTCGCTAAGTACTCATAAGCTCCACCTGATCCATATGAATTAGTATTATTATTTTGACCACTTGCACGGAGTTTATTATTCCACATCGCTGCTTCACGCCCAAGTTTTTGAGCTTCTGTTTTTGATAAAGGAAGGTCAGTACGTGCACCAGTCCCAGGTTGTGGATTGTTTCTAGCTACTGTTTCTGTGTTTTCAGATTGGAATCCTTTAACATAGATACGATACGTATCATTGTTATCCAATGTTTTATATGTTTTACCAGTAGCTGTTGCAAACTCACCGTTTTCTTTTCTAAGTTCTGTAGAAGCTAAGGTATAGCCTTCACTAGCCGAACGTAAGTGTGAACCTTGGACTAGTTCTTTGCCATTACGTTCATCTTTAGAACCAGTGTTTTCAATTGCGTTTGACTCAGATTTTTTCTCAGTATTTCCCGCTCTCTTCCCTACAGTTTCTTTACCATTTGTAGTATCAACTGCTGGAGTTTCTTTTTTCTCAACTGGTTTGTTTTGTAGTTTTGAGTTTACAGTTGTTACAAGTTTGTTGTAAGCAGCTTTTAACTCATCTTGACTAGTAGCACTTGAAAGAGCTGCTTTTGCCGCTTCCAAATCTGCATTCAAAAGAGCCAAACTTTCGTCTGTCTTGTTTGCATATTTACCTGCAGCTATATTTCCTGCTACCTGGTTAACATAAGCTTCTAATTGAGCCTTATCCAATTTAGGAGCTACTACTTCTTTCGGAGCTTCCTCTGGTTTAGCTTTCTCTGCTTTAACCTCTGGTTTAGCTTCCTCTACTTTAGTTTCTGGCTTAACGGCTTCCTTCTCTTTATTAGAATCCGCTTGATTTGCTGGGGCAGTAGCTGCAGCTACTGATGCTTCAGCACCTTGAACTTCCGTTGCTGATACCGCACCATTTCCAAGGAACATCAAACCAGCTGCAATTGCTACTGATGCTGCTCCAAAGCTATATTTCCGGATACCATAACGGATGTACTTTTCTACTCTAAAATCTTGTTGTTGCTTGCCTTTCATTTAGACCCACAACCTCCTTTTTTATTTTGATGTCGATTTACAAGTTATTGATATCGAAAACTCACAGGTAACCTCAGATGAAACAAAAGATGTTAGAAGTGAAGCTTGATATCATAAAATTGTCTACAACATACAACTTTATGATATCATATTTTCTAGTCTATGGCAAATAAAATGGCTTATTTTTTATTCTAAATTTAAAATAAATATTTTCCAAAAATACAACAATTTTCAGATTTTTTTACTTGTAAAATAATATGTAGCAAGCTGTTACAGGTCTCATACTCTATTTTTGTTAAATTAGTATATTGATTCAATTTAACCTTACATGTATATTTTATTTCCTTTTTTACAAACTTCCTTCTAATACAGAGTACAATTTACTTGTTTCATTAATTCACTCTCCAGCTCATTAGCTTTATTTTAAATCCCAGTCAATTAAAAGCTCTAGCTAGTTCATAACTCTAAAAATAGCTATCTCTATTTTAGACAGAATGAAGTAGATAGCAAGTAACCTTCTATAAAGAAAAACTTTCTGTCTACTTTATTCCCCCTAACTGTGCTATACTTAATTTAGTACATTCTTTGAGATTGGAGCTAGTATGAAAATCCATAAAACTGTGAATCCTGTTGCCTATGAAAACACCTATTACCTGGAAGGTGAAAAATACCTCATCGTTGTCGACCCTGGTAGCCATTGGGAAGCTATTCGTCAGACAATAGAGAACATCAACAAACCTATCTGTGCTATTCTCTTGACCCACGCCCATTATGACCATATCATGAGTCTGGACTTGGTTCGCGAGACTTTTGGCAATCCTCCTGTCTATATCGCAGAGAGTGAAGCCAGCTGGCTATATACTCCTGTCGATAATCTCTCTGGGCTTCCTCGCCACGATGATATGGCAGATGTGGTCGCAAAACCTGCAGAGCACACCTTTGCCTTTCATGAAGAATACCAACTAGAGGAATTTCGTTTTACTGTCTTGCCAACTCCTGGTCACTCTATCGGTGGTGTTTCTATCGTCTTTCCTGATGCTCACCTAGTCTTAACAGGGGATGCTCTTTTCCGAGAAACAATCGGACGGACCGACCTTCCGACTGGTAGCATGGAGCAACTCCTTCATAGCATCCAGACCAAACTCTTCACCCTGCCAAACTATGACGTCTATCCAGGGCATGGTCCAGCTACTACTATTGCTCACGAAAAGACCTTCAATCCTTTTTTCTAGCTAGCAAAAAACCAAGGAATTTTTTATCCTTGGTTTTTGTGTACTGCTATTCAATTCTCCATTCTTTGATTTTAGAATCTAGTCTAGTATTGAATTTCATCGAATACTAGTTGACTGGCTGAAATTCTTTCCATTCAAATTTAGCTAAATCAAGTTCATTAGAAGAAATCCCTAAGATTTGCTCTGGCTTTTGATCACTACCAATTTGAAAGATTCCTTCTTTAATCTTCTGTACTCCGTCTTTATCAAAAGCATATAGACTTAAGTTCATTTCTGGTCGTGTTGACTGCCAGTCTGCATATCTGACTTGACCATTTTCATAGATAACTAAACTGGAACGAAAACCACCTGCAGAAGCTACATAAGCTGTATGAAGCAACTTGGGTTGTTTATTCTCTAAATAGTAAATGGCCCCTATATATTTTTTATCTCCAATAATCAATTCATCCTGACCATCCTTATTTAAATCAGCAAACACATAATGAAGACTAGCTGGTTTATCGTAGGTGCTTAGTGTAAAGATATAGCCATACTCTTCAGAAAAAATCTTGTTCTGTTTCAACTTTTCATACAAGGATTCTCGGTCGCCACTACTTAAAAGTGCCTGATAGTGATTGTACCGCTCTATTACTTCCTTGTACAAATCTTTTCCTGTTTCGCTTTTCGTTTCCATTGTTGTTGACGGCGTTGCCATTGAAGAACTTGTACTAGTTTGGCTCTCTGACTTCGTAGAGCTTTCCTTCTGTTCCTCTTTGGTAGAAGATGATTGTGTTGCCGAAGGTTCTATTTTTTCATCTTTTTTGTTTGCACCACAAGATGCTAAAACAAAAACAGTAAGAATAGCTGAAAATATCATTAAAAATTTCTTCATATTAACCTCTCTAACCCATCCTATATAGATTTACGGATTTTAGTATTAGATTCGATTCATTACCAAATAATCACGCGGTCTTCTGGTGAACGCCACATACCATCTCCTTCTTTGACATCATAGGTTGTAAAGAAATCATCGAAGTTTGGTACTTGCACATTGACACGGAGTTTGGCTGGTGCGTGCACATCGACGCTAGCCAAAAGTTTCATAAATTCTGGACGACCTTTCATGCGCCAAATGCGACCGAAGTTGTAGAAAAATTCTTCTGCCGAGAAGTCTGGTTCTCTCTTAGCTGCTTCAAGCGCTGCAGCGATTCCTCCCAAGTCAGCCACGTTTTCTGATACAGTCAATTTACCATTAATGGTTGCTCCATAAGAATCTTGTCCATCAAATTGGTCAATAACTTTTTGTGTTTTCTCCTTGAAGGCAGCATAGTCACTCTCGGTCCACCAATCCTTGAGGCTACCATTTTCATCAAAGGAAGCTCCATTGGTATCAAAGGCGTGAGAAATTTCATGGGCAATAACTGCCCCAATACCACCGTAGTTAGCAGAAGATGACTGATGCAAATCATAGAAAGGAGCCTGTAAAATAGCTGCTGGGAAGACAATTAAGTTCTTCTGTGGATTGTAGTAGGCGTTGACCATATGAGCAGGCATGCCCCATTCCTTGTAATCTACAGGCTGGTTCCACTTGCTCCAACTGTGCTTGATTTCCACACGCGCAAAGGCTAGAGCATTGTCAAAAAGACTAGCAGTCTCATCCACTACCTTGTCTTTGTAGCGTGCTGGCAATTCTTCTGGGTAACCGATATAAGGCTTGATGACATTGAGTTTGACGATGGCCTTGTCACGAGTTTCAGGAGTCAGCCAGTCATTTTTAGCTAAGCGTTCCTTATAGACATCAATCATAGTTGCCACTTTTTTCTCTACATCTGCCTTAGCCTCTGGGGAGAATTTTTCATGGGCATACCAGAGACCCAAGGCTTGTTTGAATGGACCCTGTGCTAGCTGGTAGGCAGCTTTAACCTTGTCTTTGGCTTCTGGAACTCCAGATAGCGCACGACTGTAGGCACCTGACAAGACACGGATTTCTTCTGTTAAATATCTGGTTGAGAGGTTCACAACACTTAAAATTAAGGTTGCCTTGAGGAGAGGCCATGCCTCTTCACTATAGAATTGGTCTGCTGCTTGCCAGAAGCGTTCTTCGTCTACAATAACCTTGTCTGGTACTTGTCCAAGAACGGCTTGGAAAAAGTTATCCAAAGGTAGGGCAGGCGCAAATTTCTTGAAATCTTCGTAAGCATATGGATGGTAGAGTTTAGCATACTCTGAACTTTCTTCATTAGAAAGCACCACTGCTGCAACTCGACGGTCCAATTCTAGTCTTTTCTCTAGCAAGTCTTCAATTTCTACATCAGAGAAATCATATGCTTTGAGAAGATTTGCGCTGCTTTCTTTCCAAAGAGTCAAGAGCTCTTCGCGCTGAGGATGGTCTTCTGCATAGTAGGTCGTATCTGGCAGGATCGTGCTTGGAGCACTGGCCCATAGAACGTTGATTCTTGCATCCATAAAGTCTGGCGATACACCAAAAGGAAGGAAGTTAGGTTTTCCTGCAAGTTCAAACTCTGCTAGTCTAGCTGTAAAATCCGCAAAAGTCTCCAACTCTTGGAATTCTTTAAGGAGTGGTAAGACAGGTGTGATACCGTCAGCTTCTCTCTTATCAAAATCACGAACTAGGCGGTGGTATTTGACAAAGTTTTCCAAGATAGCATCCTCAGGCACCTCTTCTCCTGACAACCACTTGTCTGTTGTCGCCAGCATCAAGTCTTCAATTTCCTGGTCTAAATCAACAAAACCTCCTGTTTGAGACTTATCTGCTGGGATTTCAGCTGTCTGTTGCCATTCTCCATTGATTGCATCATAAAAATCATCTTGATAACGCGTCATCTTGTTCTCGCTTTCATTTTTTTAAGTTATTGCTAGCTTAACAAAAATTGCTTGGGAATGCAATTAAAAATGGACTTTCCTTTTCCATCATTTTTCAGTTATTATTTTAAATTTTTCAAAAATTAACTTGACTTAATTTTTTTTTTAAGGTATATTAAGAGGCAGGAGGAATACAACTGTATGATACGTATCGAAAACCTCAGTGTCTCCTACAAAGAAACATTGGCACTTAAGGATATTTCACTAGTGCTCCAAGGACCAACAATTATCGGTATCATTGGTCCAAACGGTGCTGGAAAATCAACATTATTAAAAGGTATGCTGGGAATTATCCCACATCAAGGTCAGGCATTTCTCGATGACAAGGAAGTTAAAAAATCCTTACACCGAATTGCCTATGTCGAACAAAAAATCAATATCGACTACAACTTTCCCATCAAGGTCAAGGAATGCGTCTCGTTAGGACTATTTCCCTCTATCCCTCTCTTTCGCAGTTTAAACGCTAAACATTGGAGAAAAGTAGAGGAAGCCCTTGAAATCGTCGGCCTAGCTGACTACGCAGAACGGCAAATCAGTCAACTGTCTGGAGGTCAGTTCCAGCGGGTTTTGATTGCCAGATGTTTGGTGCAGGAAGCCGATTATATCCTCTTGGATGAACCCTTTGTTGGGATTGACTCTGTCAGTGAGGAAATCATCATGAATACGCTGAGAGATTTGAAAAAAGCTGGGAAGACGGTTCTCATCGTCCACCACGATCTCAGCAAGGTTCCCCACTACTTCGATCAAGTCTTGCTTGTCAATCGAGAAGTGATTGCCTTTGGTCCGACCAAAGAAACCTTTACCGAAACCAATCTCAAAGAAGCTTACGGTAATCGACTCTTTTTCAATGGAGGTGACCTATGATTGCAGAATTTATCGATGGATTGCAAAAATTCCATTTCTTACAAAACGCCTTGATAACAGCCATTGTCGTCGGGGTCGTAGCTGGAGCTGTGGGATGTTTCATCATCCTACGCGGGATGTCACTCATGGGAGATGCCATTTCACATGCTGTCTTACCAGGTGTAGCCCTTTCCTTCATCTTGGGCCTTGACTTCTTTATCGGAGCCATTGTCTTTGGATTACTAGCTGCCATCATTATTACCTACATCAAGGGAAACTCGATTATCAAAAGCGATACCGCCATCGGCATTACCTTTTCTTCTTTCTTAGCCCTCGGTATCATCTTGATTAGTGTCGCTAAAAGTTCAACTGACCTTTTCCATATCCTTTTTGGTAATATCCTGGCCGTCCAAGATACGGATATGTTTATTACTATGGGTGTTGGGGCAGTCATTCTCTTGTTAATCTGGATTTTCTTCAAGCAACTCTTGATAACTTCCTTTGATGAACTCTTGGCTAAAGCCATGGGAATGCCTGTCAATTTCTATCACTACCTTCTCATGGTACTCCTGACTCTCGTGTCTGTGACAGCCATGCAAAGTGTCGGAACTATCCTGATTGTAGCCATGCTGATTACCCCAGCTGCAACTGCTTATCTTTATGCTAATAGCCTGAAAAGCATGATTTTCCTTTCCTCAACCTTTGGAGCTACTGCTTCAGTTTTGGGACTCTTTATCGGTTATAGCTTTAACGTTGCGGCAGGTTCTAGTATCGTGCTTACAGCTGCTAGTTTCTTTCTCATTAGCTTCTTTATCGCTCCAAAACAACGATATTTGAAACTGAAAAATAAACATTTGTTAAAATAAGGGGCAAAACCCCAATAAATTGGAGGATCTAATGAAAAAATTAGGTACATTGTTCGTTCTTTTTCTTTCCGTCATTGCTCTTGTAGCATGTGCTAGCGGAAAAAAAGATGCAGCTTCTGGTCAAAAACTAAAAGTTGTTGCTACAAACTCAATCATCGCTGATATTACTAAAAATATTGCTGGTGACAAGATTGATCTTCACAGTATCGTTCCTGTTGGCCAAGACCCACACGAATACGAACCACTTCCTGAAGACGTTAAGAAAACATCTCAAGCTGATTTGATTTTCTACAACGGTATCAATCTTGAAACTGGTGGCAATGCTTGGTTTACAAAATTGGTAGAAAATGCCAAGAAAACTGAAAACAAAGACTACTTTGCAGTCAGCGAAGGCGTTGATGTTATCTACCTTGAAGGCCAAAACGAAAAAGGCAAAGAAGACCCACACGCTTGGCTTAACCTTGAAAACGGTATGATCTTTGCTAAAAATATCGCAAAACAATTGAGCGCTAAAGACCCTAGCAACAAGGAATTCTACGAAAAAAATCTCAAAGAATATACTGATAAGCTAGACAAACTTGACAAGGAAGCTAAAGAGAAATTTAACAACATCCCTGCTGAGAAAAAACTCATCGTAACCAGCGAAGGATGCTTCAAATACTTCTCTAAAGCCTACGGTGTCCCAAGTGCCTATATCTGGGAAATCAACACTGAAGAAGAAGGAACTCCTGAACAAATCAAAACCTTGGTTGAAAAACTTCGCCAAACAAAAACTCCTTCCCTCTTTGTAGAATCAAGTGTGGATGACCGTCCAATGAAGACTGTTTCACAAGATACAAACATCCCAATCTACGCACAAATCTTTACTGACTCTATCGCAGAACAAGGTAAAGAAGGCGACAGCTACTACAACATGATGAAATACAACCTTGATAAGATTGCTGAAGGATTGGCAAAATAATACTCTTCGAAAATCAAATTCAAACCACGTCAGCGTCGCCTTGCCGTACTCAAGTACAGCCTGCGGCTAGCTTCCTAGTTTGCTCTTTGATTTTCATTGAGTATAAGCCTCTGGAAAACGTCATTCTCACATGAGCTGGCGTTTTTTCTATGCCCATATTTCCGGTCAAATCATTGGAAAATTCCGACTGTTTCAGCTAAAATGGAAGAAAAAAGATTGGAGTATCTTATGGTAACTTTTCTCGGAAATCCTGTGAGCTTTACAGGTAAACAACTACAAGTCGGCGACAAGGCACTTGATTTTTCACTCACTACAACAGACCTTTCTAAAAAATCTCTGGCTGATTTTGATGGCAAGAAAAAAGTCTTGAGTGTCGTGCCTTCTATCGATACAGGCATCTGCTCAACTCAAACGCGTCGTTTTAATGAAGAACTGGCTGGACTGGATAATACCGTTGTCTTGACTGTTTCAATGGACCTCCCTTTTGCCCAAAAACGTTGGTGCGGTGCTGAAGGTATTGAAAATGCGATTATGCTGTCAGACTATTTTGATCATTCCTTTGGACGCGATTATGCTCTCTTAATCAATGAGTGGCATCTATTGGCACGCGCAGTCTTTGTCCTCGATACTGACAATACGATTCGCTACGTTGAATACGTGGACAATATCAACTCTGAACCAAACTTTGAAGCCGCAATTGCAGCTGCTAAAGAACTAAATTAGAAGCCATTGTGGCAGATAGCTAGAGAAATCTAGCTTTTTTTGATATACTAGATAAAGATATTAGACAAGAGGAAACGAATGACCCCGAATAAAGAAGATTATCTAAAGTGTATTTATGAAATTGGCATAGATTTGCATAAGATTACCAACAAGGAAATTGCGGCTCGTATGCAAGTCTCTCCCCCTGCCGTAACTGAAATGATTAAACGGATGAAGAGCGAAAATCTCATCCTTAAGGACAAGGAATGTGGCTATCTACTGACGGAACTTGGGCTCAAACTGGTCTCAGAGCTCTACCGTAAGCATCGCTTGATTGAAGTTTTTCTAGTCCATCATTTAGACTATACGAGTGACCAGATTCACGAGGAAGCTGAAGTCTTGGAACATACTGTATCTGAGCTATTCGTGGAGAGACTAGAAAAATTGCTTGGATTCCCCAAGACCTGCCCTCACGGAGGAACTATTCCCGCCAAGGGAGAACTCCTGGTTGAAATCAATAACCTGCCACTAGCTGACATCAAGGAAGCTGGCGCCTACCGCCTGACTCGAGTGCACGATAGTTTTGACATTCTCAATTATTTGGATAAGCACTCACTTCACATCGGTGACTGTCTCCAAGTCCAGCAGTTTGATGGCTTTAGCAATACCTTCACTATCCTCAGTAAAAACGAGGATTTACAAGTAGGTATGGACATTGCCAAACAACTCTATGTCGAAAAAATCAACTAATTTCTCAAGTACCCCAACCACCCCTGAAAATTTTATTTTCAGGGTTTTATTTCTATCATTTGATTTTACTTTCATTTAGTTGTATAATATTTGTTAAAAAAAAAGAAAGATATTTTAATATATGAAAAAATCACTAAAAATTTTTGCGACATCCAAATGGTTTGACCTCTTCGGGGTTGCTTTGGTCGTTGGGATTGCAATTGCATCTGGTTACCTCAACTCCCGCCTCGATAAATTTGTAGACTGGGGACCATGGACAGCTCTTGTACCCTTTGGATTGATTTCCGTAACCAACGTTGGGATTTCCATGTTGTCCACTCGTTTCACGGGAAAATTAAGCAAATGGGGAAATTACTTTGGTATTGTTAATACCATTTTGTCCGGTGCTATTGATTATATCCTTGGAAATAAGGCAGCCATCATTACCTATCCCGTCACCTTCCTCATTTATACCTTTGCTATTAAGAAATGGGAAGCTTCGCAAGAAGGCAGACCCAACCAAATGAGCCAAAAACAGCTAAAATTGGCGGCCATCATCATTTCAATCATCGCCTTCCTCTTTGCCTTTGTGACAAACTATATCGGCTATGGAGGAAAGATGAATCTCCTTGCCTACGTAACAACTATTGCCTTTGCATTGTCCCTCATTGCCAATGCTTTTAACGCATTGAAACTAACAACTCAGTGGGGCTTTTGGTTGATTTACAATTTTGTGCAGCTTACAAAGGCTGGTATTCAAGGAAACTTTGCCAATATCGGAAAATACATCTTCTATATCCTCAATGCAATCGGAGCTTTATTTGTCTGGAATGATGAAGAAGTAAGATAATAGAAGAAAACTTAAATAAAAAAACAAGTCGACTTAAGAGAATCTCCCTTCTGCTATTTTTATCATTTTACTTGTAACTCCCATTCTTTTGGAGTAGAATGAAGCTAGATAAAAGAGGGAGGTCATCTTATGAAAAATCTCTTTAGAATCCATTTTATAGCAATTGCAGTCATCGATTTGCTACTATTTGCATTTTTTAGCACTAGACCCGAGACAGCTTTCGACCGGCTCTTGCTCTCTGGTTTTATTTTCCTCCTTACTCAAGGACTCCTGTTATTTCGCTTGCTTGTCCAACTCAAACATCAATTCACTGAGATTTATCCTCAAATCAATAAAAAGATTCGCTTCTACTATTTAGGGGTTCTCTCCATTGATTTTCTATTTTTTGTCCTTTTAGCCTTCGTTAGTTCTCATCGTTTTTCATCTCTTATGCCAATCATCACTGCTTGCCATTCTACTTTATATTATATGACGGCTGACTACCTAAGAGAACACTATCCAGATTTTTACGATAAACACATCTCTTTATGGGAGTGTCTCTAAGGAAAAGGAGGTTTTAGCATGAAAAAAATCATCTTCATCAAAAGCATTCAACTCCTTGTCATTGATGGAATCATGCTGGCATTTTTGACATTTAAAGAGGGGCTTACTTGGGATTGGATTTTGATTTATAGCGGTTGGCTCATTTTCTTTCATCCTGTGCTATTGACCTATCTTTCTAACCAACTTTGTGACCACTTTAGTCACCTCTATTCCCAGATTAGACCGAGATTCTGGCGTTTTGCCTTACAAAGCCTCTTATGGGATATCTTGATGATTCTCTCCTTGCTGTTTTTAAGAGGTATCCCACTTTTCCTTCAGGGAACTCTCCTCGTCCTAGGACATCTCGTCCCTTCCTATCGCATCTGCCAAAGCCTGAAAAGAGATTTCCCCAAGACCTATCAGAAACAGATTTCATTTTGGAGTATTTTATGATAGATAAGAAAAACCAAGCCGACTGGGCTTGGTTTTTCTTATCTATTTTTAGTATCAAGGATAATGGTGACTGGTCCGTCATTGACCAGCTCAACCTGCATATCCGCTCCAAAGATGCCTGTCTGAACGGGTACTTCTTGCGCTAATTTTTGATTGAAAGCATCATAGAAGTCTGATGCCATATCAGGCTTGGCTGCACCTGTAAAGGCTGGACGATTACCTTTCTTAGTATCCGCAAAGAGGGTAAACTGAGAAATAGAGAGGATTTCTCCTTCAATATCTTTGACAGACAGGTTCATCTTGCCTTCTGCATCTGAAAAAATCCGCATGTTGACAAGCTTTCTCACAGCATAGTCCAAATCTTCCTCTTGGTCCTCTGGTCCAACACCAACCAGCAATAGGAGCCCCTGATTGATTTTTCCCTGAACCTGACCTTCGATAGTCACTTGGGCTTTTTTAACCCGTTGGATAATGATTTTCATAATAGCCTTTCTAGTAAGAGCTAGGACAATTAACCGTTAGTCCGTTTGACAGAATAAACTTCTGGCACACTCTTAATCTTGTCCACGACCGTGGTCAGCGTCGAGAGATTGGCAATGCCAAAGGACACATGGATATTAGCAAACTTCATATCCTTGGTTGGTTGAGCGTTGACTGTTGAGATATTCTTGGTTGTGTTTGAAAGAACTTGCAGTACATCGTTCAACAGTCCTGTACGGTTGAGGCCATAAATATCGATATGAGCCATATACTCCTTATTTGAGCTAGAGTACTGGTCTTCCCACTCCACATCAAGGAGACGTTGCTCGTAGTTTTCTTGGGCACGCAGGTTCATACAATCCACACGGTGAATAGCTACACCACGACCCTTGGTAATATAACCAACAATATCGTCACCAGGAACAGGATTACAACACTTAGCAATCCGCACTAAGAGGCCTGATGCACCTTCAATGACCACACCACCCTCATGCTTTACCTTGAGGGTTTCTTTATTTTCAACCTTGATCTCGCCACCTTTGACAAGTTCTTCTGCTTCAGCCTTGGCCTTGGCACGTTCTTCCTCACGGCGTTCCTTTTCAGTCAGACGGTTAAAGACGGTAATAGCACCGATTTCTCCAAAACCAATGGCCGCAAAAAGGGATTCTTCTGTCTTGTAGCTAGTCTTTTGCAAAACTTGGTCCATGTGACGCTTGTCCATGAATTTATTAGCTACATAGCCGTTTTCTTGGAACTGAGCCATCAGCATTTCACGACCCTTGTTGACAGATAATTCCTTGTCTTGGTTTTTAAAGAACTGACGAATCTTGTTACGCGCCTTGCTGGTCTTGACCATATTGAGCCAGTCACGGCTTGGCCCAAAGGAGTTGGGGTTGGTGACAATTTCAACCTGATCCCCTGTCTTGAGCTTAGTTGTCAGTGGAACCATACGACCATTGACCTTGGCACCCGTCGCTTTCTCCCCAACTTTTGTATGGATTTCATAGGCAAAGTCAATCGGTCCTGAATCTTTTGGAAGGGAACGGACAGCTCCATCTGGGGTAAAGACGTAAATCTCCTCAGCCAAATAGTTTTCCTTAACTGAATCCACAAATTCCTTAGCATCATCAGCCTGATCTTGGAGCTCCATCATCTCCTTGATCCAGTTCATCCCAATAGCAGATTCCTTGCTGTTAACCTGCCCCTTGATGCCTTTCTTATAAGCCCAGTGAGCCGCAACCCCGTACTCAGCGACCTCGTGCATTTCCTTGGTCCGAATCTGGAATTCGATTGGCCCTTTTGGTCCATAAACAGTCGTATGGATAGACTGATAACCATTGGCCTTGCGGTTAGCGATATAATCTTTAAAGCGACCAGGCATAGGTTTCCAAAGCTCATGCACATAACCAAGCATGGCATAAACATCACTTTGGGTATCCAAAATACAACGAATGGCAATCAGGTCATAGATTTCCTCAAAACGTTTTCTCTTATCCTGCATTTTGCGGAAAATCGAGTAAATATGCTTAGGACGACCGTAAATCTTCCCTTTCAAGTGACGATCCGTCGTATATTCCTCTAATTTTGTAACTACCTCATCCACTAAGGCTTCACGCTCTCTGCGTTTTTCCTTCATCATATGGGTAATCTTGTAAAACTCCGTTGGGTTGAGATAACGGAAAGACAGGTCTTCTAATTCCCATTTGACGCTAGAAATCCCCAAACGGTGGGCAAGTGGGGCATAAATTTCCATGGTTTCTTTGGAAATGCGCTCCTGCTTGTCTTTTCGGAGGTGTTTAAGCGTCCGCATATTGTGCAAGCGGTCAGACAGTTTGACCAAGATAACACGGATGTCCTCAGACATAGCCATGAGCATCTTGCGATGATTTTCAGCCAACTGCTCCTCGTGAGACTTGTACTTAACTTTACCGAGCTTGGTAACTCCATCGACAATCACGCGCACATCAGGACCAAACTCTCTTTCCAAATCATCCAAGGTCGCATCTGTATCTTCCACCACGTCATGCAAGAAACCACAAGCTACTGTCACAGCATCCAGCTTGAGTTTGGCTAAAATACCTGCCACTTGGATAGGGTGAATAATATAAGGCTCACCTGATTTGCGATATTGACCACTATGGCATTCCACCGCGTAGACCAAGGCCTTATGGACAAAATGGACATCCTCTTCCGTTAAATATTCTTTGGTTAAAGCGACAACTTCTTCGCCTGTTAAATTCACTTCTTTCGGCATCTCTACTCTCCAATTCTTCCTACCATTTTATCACTTTTTTAAGAATATGAAAACTAGAAAATTCCCTCTCAATCAATCCACATCTCAAAAAACACTGCCAGATTTCTCTAGCAGTGTTTTAAGTTTCTTTTATCTTAGTAAACCGTTCTTTCAGTTTCTACATCGAAGAAGTGTGCTTTGTTCAAGTCAAATCCAAGTTCAACTGTTGCACCTGTTTGCAAGTAGTCACGAGCATCAACTTTGGCAACAAATTCATCTTTACCAACTTGGCAGTAAAGGTGAGATTCTGAACCAAGCAATTCTGATACTGAGATAGTAGCTTTGACAACTGATTCTGGGAATGTTTCAAGGAAAGCAGGTTCTGCATTCACGTCTTCTGGACGGATACCGAAGATCAATTCTTTACCTTCGTAGCCTTTTTCACGAAGAACTTTCAATGCGCCTTCTGGAACTTTCAAACGGAAACCGTCAGAAACAATTTCGCTACCAACCAATTTCACATTGATGAAGTTCATAGCTGGACTTCCGATGAAGCCTGCTACGAATTTATTAACTGGGTTTTTGTAAACTTCTTGAGGAGTACCGATTTGTTCTACACGTCCGATAGTACCTGTACCAGCAGGGTTTTTAGTTGCTGACATGATAACGATACGGTCTGCCAGTGTCATCGCTTCTGTTTGGTCGTGAGTTACGTAGATAGTTGTAGCTCCGATACGACGGTGGATTTTCGCAATTTCAGCACGCATTGATACACGAAGTTTGGCATCCAAGTTTGACAAAGGTTCGTCCATCAAGAACACTTTTGCATCACGGACGATTGCACGACCCATGGCAACACGTTGACGTTGACCACCTGAAAGGTCAGCAGGTTTACGTTCCAAGAATTCTTTCAAACCAAGGATTGCAGCTGCTTCTTGCACACGTTTGTCGATGTCTTCCTTGCTGTATTTACGCAATTTCAAACCGAAAGCCATGTTGTCATAAACAGTCATGTGTGGGTAAAGAGCGTAGTTTTGGAATACCATGGCGATGTCACGGTCTTTTGGAGCTACGTCGTTGACAACCACACCATCGATAGATGCAGTACCTTCTGTGATGTCTTCAAGACCAGCAATCATACGAAGAGTAGTTGATTTACCACATCCTGAAGGACCTACGAAAACGATAAATTCTTTGTCTTTGATGTCCAGGTTGAAGTCTTCAACTGAGTAGTGTTCGCTGTTTGGATATTTTTTGTAAATATTTTTAAGATTTAATTCTACCATGAGGTGAACTCCTTTTGTCTTTTGATAGTTTTATTATATATGAAAACGCTTTACATTTCTATGGCAAGATGACCAAAAAAATAAAAAAGTTCTGTGCAACTTGCACAAAACTTTAGAGAATATCTGGTAAAATCAATTGATAACACAGAGTCAGGTCAGTCAATTCCTTCAACTGAAGCCCTGTCAATTCTTCCCATTTATCAATCTTGTATTGGAGAGAATTACGGTGCAGATAGAGCTGCTGGGCTGTTTTAGTGAGAACGGCACTATTTTCCCAAAGGGAGAGAATGATTTCCTGAATCTGATCCTGGTCCAAAATCATCTGGTGCAGGCATTCTTTAATGACTCCCAGGTCCACAATTCTTTCCCCTATACTCCAAAGATAGAGCTGAGAAAAAGTATGAACACCTTGGTGACCCTGACGCCACCAAGTCTTGAACAAATCGCGCTCCGCTTTGATTAAGTCTGATAAGGCATGATGTCCTGTCTGAGACCAAACCTGACCTAACATGATTGACAAACGCAATCCAAAGTCATACTCAACTGCTTCAATCGTATCGCTTAAAATAGCTCGTACAGGGGTGTACTTATCTTGTTGAAGCACGAAAACATAATCCTGAGCTCCGACCTGAAGCACCGTCTGACAGTTAGGAAAAAGAGTTCGCATCATGTCTAACCAAGAGGCTAGATTTTCCTGCTGAAAATAGGAAAGATGACAATAAACCAACTGAATCTTTTTAAAAGCTTGTGGTGCCTGTCCCTTCCCCTCAACCAGATAAGAATACCAAGGATTGAGCGAACGAGCCTGCTCCTGCTGGGTTAAAAGGGCAACCAACTGCTTTTCACGCTCGCTGAGCCTAGCTTCCTCCAGCAAAATCCACTGCTGAGAAGCTAAAGGGAGAGTGAGATAGCCCTCTTTCTCTACTGGTTGGTCTGAAATCTGAGCCTCAGGAAACCAGTCTTGTAATTCTTTTGCCATCATGTCCTAGCCTTCCACTTTTTGGATGCACCACGAAATCAAGCTCTCAAGACGTTCCAGATTTTCAGTCATATGGAGATAGCCCATGACTGCTTCAAAACCTGTGGACATACGGTAAGTCACCACATCAGCATTTTTGGCCTTGGTGTGACTATTGGTATTGCGACCACGTTTGTAGATTTCTTCTTCTTTTTCCGTTAGGACCTGCTCCTCCAACATGAGGGAAATCAAACGAGCCTGAGCTTTGGCCGACACATACTTGGTCGCTTCTTGGTGGAGTTTATTGGGCTTGGTCATGCCTTTAAGAATGAGGTGACGGCGAATATACATAGAATACACCGCATCTCCTTCAAAAGCTAACGCAATTCCGTTAATGAGATTGACATCAATCACGTGTCCACCTCACTCCATCCTTGGTGTCAAGGAGTTTAATCCCTTGAGCAGCCAATTGGTCACGGATCTGGTCCGCTGTCGCAAAGTCACGATTGGCACGCGCTTCTTGGCGTTTTTGAATCAAGGATTCGATCTCAGCGTCCAAAACTTCCTCAATAAAGACAATTCCAAAGACTTCCAACATATCTGCAAGAGCTTGCTTGACACTTGTATCATAGTTGCCTGAATTGATCCATTTGGCCATTTCAAAGACTACTGTAATACCGTTGGCAGAGTTGAAATCCTCATCCATAGCAGCTACAAACTTATCTTTAAAGGCCTGTAACTCTTGAGCATCTACAGTTCCAGTAAATGGTTGCTCATAGGTGTTTTTCAGATACTTGAGATTGGTCTCTGCATCACGCACTGCCTTTTCCGTAAAGTTGATAGGCTTACGGTAATGTTGTGTCGCAAAGAAGAATCGAAGCACTTGCCCATCAAGAGTTTTAAGGGCATCATGTACGGTGATAAAGTTACCCAAGGACTTGGACATCTTGACATTATCGATATTGACAAAGCCATTGTGCATCCAGTAGTTGGCAAATGTCTTACCTGTTTTGGCTTCTGACTGGGCAATTTCATTGGTATGGTGAGGAAACTCTAGGTCAGCTCCACCACCGTGAATATCAATGGTGTCGCCCAAAATCTCTGTCGACATGACTGAACACTCGATGTGCCAGCCTGGACGACCAGGTCCCCAAGGACTGTCCCAAGAAATCTCGCCTGATTTGGCAGATTTCCAGAGGGCAAAGTCTACAGGATTTTCCTTACGAGCTGTTTCTTCATCGGTACGACCTGAAGCACCCAGCTCCAAGTCTTCCAAGGTTTTATTGGCCAACTTGGCATAGTTGTGAGATTTTTCCACACGGAAATAGACATCTCCTTGACTCTCGTAGGCAAAGCCTTTTTCAATCAAGTCTTCCACAAAGCGGATGATGTCAGCCATAAACTCCACCACACGAGGGTGGCGAGTCGCAGGTTTCACGCCCAAGGCCGTCACATCCTCACGAAAGGCAGCGATGTACTTGTCCGCAACCTCCTGAGGCGTGATGCCCTCCTCCTTGGCACGGTTGATAATCTTATCATCTACATCTGTAAAATTGGAAATATAGGCAACCTCATACCCACGGTACTCAAAATAGCGACGAACCGTATCAAAAGCTACTGTTGAGCGGGCATTCCCCACGTGGATATAGTTGTACACGGTTGGCCCACAAACATACATCTTGACCTTGCTGTCCTCGATTGGGACAAATTCTCGCAAATCACGAGACATGGTGTCATAGATTTTAATCATAAAATAATAGTCAGGAAAGCCAAAATCCAAGAACACTTAGTTTCATCACTAAGAGTTCAATTAAATTTCAGTCCGAATATCTCTACACTTCGGAATCCCTTGCTCCTTTCTAAAAATAAAAGAAGAATCAAATAAATGTAAGAAAAGGGCTGACAGTCGCCCTTTTACTTTACGACCTACTCAGCCGCATATCACCTTTTAAAAGATTGAAATATCTTACAGCCCAGACGATCTGTGGCTAGCTTCTTTAGCCTGCTCTAGTTTATTGACGTAATACTCTCGTTTTTCTTCAACTTCGTGAATGACCGGCTCATCCTTCTTACCATGTACACGGACAATCTTGGCCGGAATACCGACAACCGTCACATCACTAGGTACGTCTGCCACGACAACTGCTGCTGCACCGACCTTAGCATTTTCGCCGATTTCCACTGGTCCGATAACTTGGGCATGAGCAGATATAAGCGCTCCTTTGCGAACGGTTGGATGGCGTTTGCCACAGTCTTTCCCTGTTCCCCCAAGAGTCACTCCGTGATAAAGGAGAACACCTTTTTCAAGAATAGCTGTCTCCCCAATCACCAAACCAGAGCCATGGTCGATAAAGACACCTGAATCAATCTGGGCGCCTGGATGAATCTCAATCTGAGTCCAAAAGCGCCAGAACTGACTGTGCATACGAGCCAGGAGTTTGAAGCCATGCTTCCAGAGAAAATGCGAGAGACGGTGGGCCGCCAAGGCCTTGACACCTGGATAAGTCAGCAAAACCTCCAAAGTGGTGCGGGCCGCTGGATCATTTTCTTTTACGATATCAATGGTTTCTCGCCACCATCCCATACATTTCTCCTTTTCTTATTCTGAATCTTTTGGTGTTTCTGTAAATTCTTTCTTAGGTTTGTGGTCCTTGTGATGACGTGAGCGGTGAGGACGCTCTGATTTTTCACCTTTTTCATCACGTTCAGGTTTTGGAGGACGAGGTAGAAGAGCTTTCATAGAAGCATCCACACGTCCTTTTTCATCAATCTTGATAACCTTAACATCAACTTCATCCCCGATTGCTACCAAGTCTTCGACATTATTGGTACGCGTCCAAGCCATCTCAGAGATATGAACAAGGGCATCCGTCTTGTCAAAGAGGTTAACAAAGGCACCAAATTTCTCGATACGAACGACTTTAGCACGGTAAACTTCATCCACTTTGGCTTCACGAACCAAACCAGCAATAATTTCTTTGGCACGGTTGATGGCATCTTGGTCGCTAGAGTAGATAGACACATTTCCTTCTTCGTCGATATCAATCTTAACGCCTGTTTCAGCGATAATCTTGTCGATGGTTTCTCCACCCTTACCGATGACAATCTTAATCTTGTCAACATCAATCTTGATGGTATCAATTTTCGGAGCAGTTGGAGCCAATTCTGGACGAACTTCTGGAATGGTTGCTTCAATCACATCAAGTATTTCAAAACGCGCTTTCTTGGCCTGGGCAAGAGCCTCAGTCAAGATTTCTGCAGTGATTCCTTGAATCTTGATATCCATTTGTAGGGCTGTAATCCCGTCACGAGTTCCTGCAACCTTAAAGTCCATGTCTCCAAAGTGGTCTTCCAAACCTTGGATATCTGTCAAGACTGTGTAGTTGTTTCCATCTGAGATGAGACCCATGGCAATCCCTGCTACTGGCGCCTTGATTGGCACACCCCCAGCCATAAGTGCAAGCGTTCCCGCACAGATAGAAGCTTGAGATGAAGAACCATTTGATTCCAAGACCTCAGCTACCAAGCGGATAGCATATGGGAATTCTTCCAAACTTGGCAAGACTTGAGCAAGAGCACGCTCACCAAGGGCACCGTGACCAATTTCACGACGACCTGGCGCACCGTAACGACCTGTTTCCCCTACAGAGTATTGAGGGAAGTTATAGTGGTGCATAAAGCGTTTCTTGTACTCAGGATCCAAACCATCGATGATTTGAGTTTCCCCCATCGGAGCCAAGGTCAAGACAGAAAGGGCCTGAGTTTGCCCACGCGTGAAGAGACCTGAACCGTGCACACGAGGAAGGAAGTCAACAACCGCATCCAAAGGACGGATTTCATCGACCTTACGCCCATCAGGACGCACCTTGTCTTCTGTGATCAAACGGCGCACTTCAGCGTGTTCCATCTGTTCCAAGATTTCAGCCACATCACGCATGATACGGTCAAATTCTTCGTAGTCTGCATATTTTTCTTCGTAAACAGCAGTTACTTGGTCTTTAACTGCTTGAGTCGCAGCTTCACGAGCCAATTTTTCTTCTACTTGAACCGCTTTTTGGAGGTCGCTGTTGTAGGCTGCGATGATTTCAGCTTGCAATTCAGCATCTACATGAAGCAATTCTACTTCTGCTTTTTCCTTACCGACTGCCGCAACGATTTCTTCTTGGAAGGCAATCAATTCTTTGACTGCTTCATGCCCTTTAAGAAGGGCTTCCAACATGATTTCTTCTGACAATTCTTTGGCACCAGACTCAACCATGTTGATAGCGTGTTTGGTACCAGCTACTGTCAATTCAAGAAGCGAACGCTCTGCTTGTTCTTGACTAGGATTTATGATGATTTGGCCATCTACATAGCCCACCTGTACCCCAGCGATTGGTCCGTCAAATGGAATATCTGAGATAGAAAGCGCCAAAGATGAACCAAACATAGCTGCCATTGGTGCAGAGGCATTTTCATCATAAGAAAGCACGGTATTGATGACTTGCACTTCATTACGGAAACCTTCCGCAAACATTGGACGGATTGGACGGTCAATCAAACGCGCTGTCAAAGTCGCATCTGTTGAAGGACGTCCTTCTCGTTTCATAAAGCCACCAGGAAACTTCCCAGCTGCATACATTTTTTCTTCATAGTTGACTTGAAGAGGGAAGAAATCTCCAGTTGCCATTTTCTTAGACATAACGGCAGCAGTCAAGACAGTTGACTCACCGTAACGTACAACAACAGAGCCATTTGCCTGCTTAGCAACCTGACCAGTCTCTACAATTAACTCACGACCCGCAAAAGTCGTTTGAAACACTTGTTTTGTCATTTTAATCCCCTTTGGATTGATGAAATTATACGCCTTGCCTACAAAGATCAAGATACTAAGGACGTCAAAAGCAAAGTAAAAATAGGAAACTGACGAAGTCTTCGATGAAGACAAGACAGTTTATCTTTTTTACACAGCTTTTCGGCCGGGTTCAATTATACAAGATAGCATTCGATTGACGCAGTGTGCGATGCACACTAGGAAATCTATCTTTTTCACTAGGGATTTAGCCCGTGTTCAACTATTTAGATACTTTGAAAAGTTTAAAAATATTATTCTTTAGTATTTTTCCTTTTTATAGCAGATTTGAATAGTTAAAAATCTGTTTATACCCTCATCTTTGTATCAAGTACGTACAGAGTCTATTTTATCATATTTTTCTTAAAAAGTGCGGTCTTTACCATTAAAAAGGAACCATTCCCCTCACCTGAGAAGAATGGTTTGCTTTTTATTATCCTAGAGACTGATGATTAAACAAGGCATGGGTTGCTTGGTGGATGTATTTTGCTGTTTCTGCATTGTTCATAGTGTAGAGATGCACTCCAGCAACATCTTGAGTTACCAAGTCCACGATTTGGTCCACTGCATAGGCAAGTCCTGCTGCTCTGAGCGACTCAGGGTCATGCTCATACTTGTCTAAGATAGCTTTAAATTTACGTGGAATATGGATATTCTCACAAGTCTTCAAGAGGCGAAGAGCTTGATTTCGATTCAGAATTGGCATAATCCCTGCATGAATAGGAACATCAATTCCAGCCAAGATGCACTTGTCTTGGAAATCATAGAAGCGCTCATTGTCAAAGAAAAGCTGAGTTACGAGGCTCGAGCAGCCTGCATCCACTTTCTTCTTGAGATTTTGGATATCTGAAATCTGATTTGGCGAATCTGGATGGCCTTCTGGATAGCAAGCTCCGATAATATCAAAGTGAGGAGCTTGCTCCTTGATGAACTCGATCAAGTCTGTTGCATAACGGAAATCCTTTTGAGGTTCCACATCAGGGATAATATCCCCACGAAGAGCCAAGATTTTCTGCACGCCAACCTTGTCCAAGTCAGCAATAGTTTCAGCCACCTTGTCCTTAGTTAAATAGATGGCTGGCAAGTGAGCAATAGTCGGAATCGCCAAGTCATTTTGGATAAAGTCAGCCAAACGAACCGTCGTTTCCTTGATATTAAATTTATTATTACTGGCAGTTACACTGATAAAGTGAGGAGCCAACTCCTGCATGTCCTGCAAGGCTGAAATAATTTTATCATTACCCACTTCTGGGTTTGGAGGGAACACTTCAAATGAGAGTGACGGTGTTTGGCGTGACATAGTCCTTATCCTTTTCTTTTTGATTTCATTTTGAACAACCGTTATAGGGAGAAATCTAATCTTACAATTTCTCACGCGCAGCTTTAGCTGCTTCAACAAGGCGGATCAAACTTTCTTTTGTTTCTGGAATACCACGTGTTTTCAAACCACAGTCAGGGTTGATCCAAACTTTCTTGCTTGGTACTTTAGCAAGGATGGCTTCGATTGTGTTGTCGATTTCGCCTTCATTTGGCACACGAGGTGAGTGGATATCGTAAACCCCAGGTCCCACTTCAGTTTGGAAGTTTTTCGCTTTGAGTTCGTCCAAGATTTCAAGGTTTGAACGGCTAGCTTCAAAGGAAATAACGTCCGCATCCATGTTGTCGATAGCTGGGATGATATCTGTAAATTCTGAGTAACACATGTGAGTGTGGATTTGTGTATCTGGCGCTACTGTTGAGTGTACCAAGCGGAAGGCAGGAATTGCCCAGTCAAGGTAGTCTTCGTACCAGTCGCTACGACGGAGCGGCAATTTCTCACGAAGAGCAGCCTCATCGATTTGGATGATTTTCACACCAGCAGCTTCAAGGTCAAGCACTTCATCCTTGATAGCAAGAGCGATTTGAAGAGTAGAATCCTTGATAGAGATGTCTTCACGTGGGAATGACCAGTTGAGAATAGTTACTGGTCCAGTCAACATACCTTTAACAGGTTTGTTTGTACGGCTTTGTGCATAGCTAGACCATTTAACAGTGATAGGGTTAAGACGAGTTACATCACCCCAGATGATTGGTGGTTTCACCCCGCGCATACCGTATGATTGTACCCAACCATTTTTAGAGAAGAGGTAACCTGACAAGTTTTGACCGAAGTACTCAACCATGTCATTACGCTCAAATTCACCGTGAACAAGGACATCAAAGTCGATATCTTCTTGCCATTTGATCCATTCGTCAATTGTTTCAGCAAGGAAAGCGTCGTACTCTTCTTGAGACAATTCACCTTTACGGTAAGCCAAACGTTTAGCACGAACTTCTTTAGTTTGAGGGAATGAACCGATCGTTGTTGTTGGAAGAGCTGGAAGTTTGAAAGCTTCTTCCTGGATAGCTTCACGTTCTGCAAAGGCTGGCAAACGAGTGTAGTCTGCGTCTGTCAAGCCAGCGATACGCGCACGAAGTTCCGCATTTTCACCAACACGCTCAGTCGCAAAGAGTTCTTTGTTAGCTGCAAGTGCTTCTTCACCTTGACCATTGCGGATAGCATCCAAATCACGAATCTCATCCAATTTTTCAACTGCAAAGGCAAAGTGGTTCAAGATTGCTGGTTCAAATTCTTCATTAGCAGTTGTAAATGGCACATGAAGAAGTGAGCATGAGCTTGTCAATACAATGTTTTCAGCTGGGATTTGCTCAAGAACGGCCAAGCTCTTTTCGTAGTTGTTGCGCCAGATGTTTTTACCATTGACAATACCTGCATAAAGAGTCTTGTCAGCTGGGAAACCACCTTTAACCAATTCAAGAGTTTTCTTACCTTCAACGAAGTCAAGACCGATAGCATCTACTGGCAAGTTTACAAGGTCAGCGTAAACGTCACGAACATCTCCGAAGTAAGTTTGAAGCAAGACTTCAAGACCTTTTTTGTCAGCCAAAAGCTTGTTGTAGAGGTTCAAGAAGAGAGCTTTTTCTTCAGATGTCAAATCTTTTACAAGAGCAGCTTCGTCGAGTTGGATACGAGTCGCACCAAGTTCAGCCAATTTAGCAAAAACGTCTTGGTAAGCAGCCACTAAGCTGTCTACGAAGTCTTCTGCTTTCACGCCTTCTTCAAAGTCTGACAATTGAAGGAAAGTGAATGGACCTACAAGAACTGGACGAGTGTTCAATCCAAGTTCTTTGGCTTCTTGGAACTCATCAAAGATTTTGTGACCTGCAAGTTTGACTTGAGTGTCTTTTTCAAATTTAGGAACGATGTAGTGGTAGTTGGTGTTGAACCATTTCTTCATTGGAAGGGCGCGAACGTCTCCTTTTTCTCCTTGGTAACCACGACCCAAAGCGAAGTAGCGCTCAAGGTCAGACAAGTCCAAGTTTTGAACTGAAGCAGGTACCACGTTGAAAAGGAAAGCTGCATCTAGGAAGTTGTCATAGTGAGAAAAGTCATTTGATGGGATTTCAGTGATGCCTTTTTCTTTGACAATGTTCCAGTGTTTAGCACGCAAGTCTTTTGCGGCTGCCAAGAGTTCTTCTTCTGAGATTTCTTTTCTAAAGTATTTTTCAGTTGTAAATTTTAATTCGCGGAATTCGCCCAAACGAGGGAAACCGATGATTGTAGTTGACATGATGTGTCCTCCAAAATTTGTTGTTGAAACTATCTTAACAGAAAAGAAATCATCTGTATAATTGTAAAAAATTAGGCTTTGATATAGTTTGAAACTATATCTCTGTTTTAAACAAAGGAAAAAGACCTGAGACAAATGCCTCAAATCCTTTGTGTAGCTTGTTTTATAGCTCAATTTCAGTTAGAATACTCAAACGCGTTATTAGTAATTCTTATAAGTGACTATGGCTTGTTATTAGAAAAGACTATAAGTCAATCCCCTTCTCTCGGAGATTTGCCAGACACTCCTTATAGTAGGCAGCATCGTGCTCCTTGTAAATAGGGCTCGTCAAAGTCTCCTCAGGTAAATCCTCATAAGAAGGACAAATCTTACCACGGTAGTTCTTGTCCAGCCACTCTGGACTGACCTTAAAGCCTCGTTTCACCATCTCCTTCATGATCAAGTCATGATAAGCATAGAGACGATAGGGCGAGTGGGTAAAGACATAGTCCACCGTTGAATGCTTTCTGCCCCAGCCATTGCCACGCAGGGCGCAACACTCTCGATGTTGCCCCAAGAGTTGAGGACGAGGAAGCTGTGAAATCAAAGCCTCATGCCAAAGTCTCATGGGAGTCTCCTTCCAGTAAAGTCGAATGTTGCAAATAGGTATTTGGATAGCAATCAAGCAAGTCTCGAGTCTTAGTAATCAAGTCTTCCTTAGAAGCCTGACCAAAGCGGTAGCAATCCAGCAAGAGCATATAGTCCTTGCGCTCAGCATCTGTCGCTTTCTTTTTGAAATAGCCCCAAATATGCTGAAAGGCATTGCAAACCTGACCCCTATGCTCTGGAATCTGGCAGGCACGGTCAATCATCTCCTGAATCTGACTCACCTCCACCTCTTCATTCTTTAGATACTGACGAATCTCATTGTAAATATTGCTAGAATGGCTCAAAACGAGGTATTTGTTTCTAGCCCAGAGATGTTGGCACTGGGATTTTTGATTAGTTTGTTCCATATTTCTCCTAACTTTCTACTAGTTCCCAAGAAATACGGAAACAAAGTTATTTTTATAAAATGAGCGAATTATGAGCGAATAAAGAGTGTTTTTTGTAGAGCCTGATTTTTATAATAAGTCTTAGTCGACAATCCTTAAATACCTGAATAAGTCTCTACTAACAACTGAATCTTACGTAAAACTTCTTGCTTTTTCCGTTCACGCGCTCCCTGTCTACGAGAAGTTGGTGGAATAATCGAATCTAAATCAGTCCCACTGTTTTCAGCATAACCTCGTTGAATTGATTTGTCGATGAATAATTGATAATCATCTACAAGTTTCTCAGACTCAGCTAGGTCATGAATCGCGATTTTCTTACGCTCCTTACCATATTCGTAGAAAGCATTGATAATACCATCATGGTCTTTCAATTTTTGCAAATCAGTGTCATTGATAAATCCAATAACCAACTCTTCTTTGGCACGAATATCGATACTAGAACGAATCACACGGCTAACTTCAGCTTTCATTGCTTCTTTAGACTCAGAATTCTTAGATTTTTCAACAATCAATGCCAGGATATAGTCTAGGTTAATCTCATCTGTTTTTAGGAGTTCAATCTCAAATTCGACATCTGAAAGATCAATATCCAAATCCTTGGCCTTTTCATAGTTCTTAAGATTCAAAAATTCATCTCGAATTTCCACATAAGTACTTCTTAAATCCTGAAGATAACCTTCTGAAATAGGTTTGTCTATCTCTTGGAATTCGTCATAATTTCGAAGAACATTATCAAGCTTCAACAACTCACCAAATAACTTAACAAACTCTTTCTTATCATGCTCTGTTTCAATTTCTTGTGGATTAGGGAATCTTTCCAAAATTTCCTGACAAACCGCAGTATAGCCTTTGACCTCAATACCCGTTACTTGATCCACGAAACCATCCATGTATTCACTAAAGCTTTTTTCTAAGATGATTTCAAGCTTATTGGTGTCTCCAAAAGTCTTAATAGCTTCTTGCGTAGCCTTTTCTAAATCACGGAAACAAACAATATTCCCAAAAGGTTTAACCTTGTTAAAAATTCGATTAGTTCTAGAAAAAGCCTGAATCAATCCATGATAACGTAGATTTTTATCGACAAAAAGTGTATTCATAGTCGGGGCATCAAATCCCGTCAAGAACATACCAACTACAATCAGCAAATCCACTTCCTTGGATTTAACTCGTTTGGAAAGGTCACGATAGTAATTTTGAAACTCTTTCCCATCAGCTGAGAAGTTGGTCTTGAACATGTGATTATAATCATTAATCGCTCTAGAAAGAAACTCTTTAGAAGATAGAGGCATGGCTGTATCTTGAGGCTCTAGCTCTTCATCTTGAATTTCTCCATAAGCTGACTGTTCTTCGTTAGGTGCGAAGCTAAAGATGGTTGCAACTTTCAATCGTTTAGCTTCTGGTAAAGCTGCTTGTTGTCGCTGGAGTTCGTCATAGTATAACTTAGCAGCTTCAATACTTTGTACAGCCAGCATAGCATTAAATCCAGCCAATTGTTTTTGTTTATGAGTATAGTATTGATTTCGGTGTGTTTTTGTATTATACACGCGAAGTAAGTATTCTGTGATGGTTGCTATCCTTTCTGGATGCAAAAGGAGTTCCTTCTCCATCTTTTTGAGTTTCTTCTCATCAAGCTCTCGGCCAACTGCTTTTTCAGCTTCTCTATACTTATTGATTTCAGGCTTAATATAGTTGTAATCAACCTTGAACTTCAATACTTTTTTATCTCGAATAGCATCCGTGATAACATAATTATGGAGCTGTTCTCCAAAAACTTCTTGTGTCGTTTCTCCCGTTAAGCTATTTTCTGGGAAAATTGGTGTCCCTGTAAATCCAAATAGGGCATACTGTTTAAAAGCCTTCTTAATACGCTTTTGAGCCTTCCCAAACTGTGAACGATGACACTCATCAAAAATCAAAACGCATTTTTTACTATATATCTCATGATTTGGATTTGCTGTTATAAATTTGTTTAGCTTTTGAATAGTTGTGACAACGATTCGATCATCATTTTCTTCGATACTGCGTTGGAGTTCTTTTGTATTGTTACTACCATTGACTGAATTTGGTTGGAATTTTTGATATTCCTTCATGGTTTGATAGTCTAAGTCTTTTCTATCTACAACGAAGATCACTTTGTCAATGTAGTCCAACTCGGTCGCTAAGCGCGCTGTCTTAAAGCTGGTCAAGGTTTTCCCTGACCCTGTCGTATGCCAGATATAGCCACAAGCATTGATTGTTCCAAAATTCTTCATCTCATTCGAGGAATGGATTTTTCTCAAAATACTCTCAGTAGCTGCTATCTGATAAGGACGCATAATGAGCAAGGTATTATCCACATCAAAAACACAATACTTGGTCAAAACTTCCAAGAGGACACGCTTGCTTAAGAAAGTAACGGTAAAATCTTCCAATTCGTGAATAGTCTTGTTCTTACGGTCTGCCCACTCACAGGTAAACTCATAGTGATTTTTATTTTGAGCTGTCGTATTTGCAAAGTAGCGTGTATAAGTGCCATTCGAAATCACAAAAATCTGAACATACTTATACAAAGAATTTTCGCTGTTAAAGCTTTCCTTACTATAACGGTGAACCTGATTAAAGGCTTCTTGCAGACTGACACCCCGCTTCTTCAATTCAATCTGAACTAGCGGAAGACCATTGACTAAAATAGTCACATCATAACGGTTAGTATGGCTCCCCACTTGCGTCACTTGATTGATGACCTGCATACTGTTGTTATGAATATTTTTCTTGTCAAGGATGAAAATATTTTTAATCCGTCCATCATCAAAGACAAAGTCATAGATATGATTCTCTTGGATTTTTCGTGTTTTTTCAACCAAACCTTCATTGGGACAATCTAAATACTCAACTATAAAACGTTGCCATTCAGCATCTGTAAAGGTCACCTTATTAAGCTTTTCAATTTGAACCTTTGCATTCGCTAAAAGCTCCGTAGGAGTATGGATATCCAGTCGTTCATAATTGAGACCATTAACCAAATCTGTAAGCAATTGTCTTTCCAAATCTGCCTCAGACTGAAATTCTCTATCTGTGCGATACTCTGGTTGATACTCAGCCAAGAGAATCCCTTCATTTGTTTCCGCAATTACTTCATGTACTTTTGAATAATCAACCATTTTCATTTTCCTCTTTTGGGTTAAATTTATAATTTTTCTCAAAGCTGTTGAATAATTCTATTAAGGTATTTTTTTCTCGTTCTTGCAATTCTCTAAACTCCAAATCTGATTGACGATTATGTGTGAATAAATCAATCCTTTGAGCATATAACTCTATATTTTCTGTGGTAATCTCATCACCAGCCACTTCTAACCCTAATAAAACTTCTTCCCATCTACTATAACCTAAGAATGTAGCTGTTTTCTCTAATAGATTTCTTAACAAAGCATAATGAAATTTTTCTACTCGTCCACTGTCTACAGCTCTACGTAATTCTTCTCTTACCTTTAGATGATATCCGAAGGGAGAATCTTTCTCAACGTCAGTCAAGATATATTTTACTTCATTGTTATTTTCAATATCTTTTTTCAGCACATAGAAGCATGTCTTCTTAATTCTTTTTTCAAATCTAATTTCATTATATAAGACATTGTAGAAAAGTGGTTGGTGAGTAGAAAGTATAAACTTCAAATCTGTATTTTCAGATTTTGCAATAACATCCTTTAAAAAAATCGCGGAATCAATGATATTGTTATCATCTAATGATGAAATTGGATCATCTATATAAATATACTTAAAGTTCTGAAAGTCAGAGTCAATATCTGGGTCGCTCAATTCTTCAATAATAAGTTCTAAGAGAGTAACGAATATGGACCAAACAAATATTCTCTCCTCTCCTCTAGAAATCTTGACCGTTTCTCCATCTATAGTAAAGCGAATACCCTTAAAATTACTCACATACCTTGGAACACGTTGGTCTCCAATAATATCAAAAATCGGTAAGCCAGAATCATTGACAGCCTGCTCTTTAATATCTTCAAAACTTGGAACTATTGAGCCATGGACAAATTTCTGAAAAGTTTCAATAACCTGATCAAATTTTTGCTGTTCTTCTAAAAAATTACCAAAAAAAGTATTCTTACTATATTTAAGGTAACGATCTTCGTTATTTTCTAAATCATTCTCCCAAGTAAAAAGGTCTTCTGTAAAAGCATTAAAATAAAGTATTTTCTTAATTTTCGACTCTTCATCATTTTCCGAAATATTTAATTTATCCTTTAAAATTATAGATAGCCTTGTTTTCCCTGTAGCATTAAAAGCATAAATTAAATGCACTTTCTTATCATTCGATATCAGTTCCTCCGCAACATCTTCCAATGTATTAAATATTTTATCATCTGGCATGATTCACTTTTCCTTATTCATTAAAATTGAGTAATTGATTTCTCCAATATTCATACTGTTTCTGTCTTAGTTCGATTTCTTTTGGAAGGCCCTCAGAAAGAGAGTTGGTTAAGGTGTTGAAATTGTCAAGAACAGAAACTATACTAGATTGTTTTTCTAGTGGTGGTAGGGTGATTATTTTACTTTGAATCATAGGTTTCGTTAACTGTGGTATCCCACTTTGTGGAATTTCATAGTTATTCTCGATAGAGTTCATAAAATAATAAGCATATTTTAAATTGAGGTTAATTTTTGGAGTCAAAACAAGCAATCTCACTATAGGGAAGAAAGGTTTTTCACGATAACTTGTCCATCCGATTGTACCTCTCGCTGAAACCGTTAGGCTAGGATTCTTGATTCTAGCTTGATTTGTCCAACCATATAATGATTTTTCGTTAATTCCATTAGATAAGATAGGATAACAATATTCTTCTGTTTCAATAGCAGAGATTCCATTCTTTGGAATGTCACCTCCTGCAATAACTTCAAACACACTACCTAGTTCCGCCCGAATTGGACCAAATACCCACTGTAAAAGCTTGATAATAGCAGAGTTGTCCCACTCCTCTACTCTACTCTACTCTCAGTGTACTCGCCTTCGGCGACGAATGTCAAGAGTTTTTCTCTAAAATATTCGTACTGTTTTTGGCGTAGTTCAATCTCCTTGGGAAGTCCGATGTTTAGGTCATTACAAACCATATCAAAGTTGTCTAGAACTTGAACAATACGCGATTGGATTTCGAGAGAAGGGACTGGGATTTTAATTTTATCTAGAATAGCTTGAGTTAAACTAGGTCTTGTTGGATTAGTTGACATTTCTTCTAAATTAACAGTCGTTAAATAATAATAAAAATACTTTGGAATAAGCTTAGTTTCATCAATTTCTGTATAGTAAATTGTATCTACGTTCCAAAAAGCTTTTTCTAAATAGAATAAATTAGAAATAGAACCTTTCCTAGGAATCAATACAGTTGGTTTGTCATAAGAATAATCAGCAACAAACTCTCCCATTTCTCCACCACTACCATATACTGGTATTTCTCCATTTGGAATAGCTTTCCAATCTTTTCCATTCTTCAATTTAGCAACATCTTTAAGTATCTTCCACTCAACATGATAAACCTCATCCTCAAATGATAAGAGTTTATCTCGATAATAAGAATATTGCTTTTTACGTGAGGTCAATTCTGAGGTCAATTCTGAGGTCAATTCTGTAACATACTCTGTCATTTTGTCAAGTTTTTGCACAATTTCTTCTTGAATTTTTAGTGGAGGAATAGGTATAAGAGTAATTTTCGCATTACTCCAATGTCTTTTATAGTTCCCCTCTTTCTTATAAAAATTACAAACGCAATAATATAGATATTTTGCGTTTATACCTTTCTTTGGTTTCAAAATTTTTAAACCATCAGCTCCTTGAACAAAAGCGAAATCTACAAATTTTATATGTTCTGAATGATCTCCAAAAATTATATATTCATCTTTTTCAAGATATTTTTCATTATCTGTATATCCTGCTATGAATTGTTCACCCTGATCAACAATCGGTATTCTTCCTGTCAATTGATACTGCTTCTTAGCTAACTTTACAGGACTTGTCAAAGTAAAAACTACTTCCCCCAACTCTTTCCACTCAACAGGACAGTTTTGGATTTCTTCTAGGATGTTCATGGTTTCCCTCCTTCCTTGGCTAGATTTTCAATACTTTTGATTTCCTCAAGATAATCTTTTTCAACTTGACTGAGAGTCTTGGCTTGGTAGCTCTTATATTCCTTATCTACCTTCTGCTTCATCTGTTCATGAGAGATAGAACCACTATTGTCCAGCAAGTCTTCTCCAGTAGCCTGAAGGATACGATCTACATGTGTTACCCAGTCTGCCATAGTCATGACTTCTTCTCGCTCTGCCTGTCTTTCCGCAAAATCTAGATATCCTGATACAAGCTGATTAAGCCCACGCAGTTCCTTTTCTGTCAGATAGTTCTTGGCAACTTTTGCTTCAGATAGAGTAGGGAGGTCTCCCTTAAAAGTAGTCAAGCCCATAAACTCCTTTTCACTATCAACACGATTGTAGATGAGTTCACTGGCAGTATTGTGGTGAATGGCATAATGCATCTTATTTTGAACCGTCGCAAAAAATTTCTTTGCCTCTAGTGAATTTGCATTGTAGTCGCTTGATGTCGCGAAAAGATCTAAAACCTGACGGTAAAAGACTTTTTCACTCGAGCGGATATCTCGGATTCTTTCAAGGAGTTCTTTAAAGTAAGAGCCTCCACCCAAGTTTTTCAGGCGCTCATCATCCATAGCGAAGCCCTTGATTAGATACTCTTTCAAGACTGTCGAAGCATAGTGTCTAAACTGAATGCCACGAGGGGAACGCACTCGATACCCAATCGCCAGAATCATATCGAGATTATAGTAAGCGACTTTTTTGGACTGAGTTTTACCAGCCATTGCACCGTGACGAGTGGTTGTCAACTGATAGTTGACAACCACTGTTTCATCTAATTCACCATCCTCAAATATTGCCTTGATATGTTTACTAATATTTTGCTTGGAAGTTTGAAAGAGCTCAGCTAGTTCTTGTTGGGTGAGCCAGACCGTTCCATTATCCAGGTGGAGTTCAATAGCTGACTCCCCGTCATCAGTTCTATAGAGAATCACATCATTTGCCATGGCTCAATTCCTCTACAATCTTGTCTATCTCTGCACGCAAGTGGTCAATCTTGGCAACAGTATCAGCGATTTCTTTATTGAGCTCACCAATATCAATCTTCTCCCGGGTATCTTCTTGTTCGACATAGGTTGAAACAGATAGATTGTAATCTTGCTCTGAACCAATCACCTCATTATCAACAAGAGCAGATTTGTAGTCCACACTTTGATAATTAGAAAACAATTCAACTATGTGCTCAATATTGTTATCCGTCAAGACATTGTTATTAGTCTCTTTTTTGAATTCTTTACTCGCATCGATAAAGAGGGTTTTATTTTCTATTTTATTCTTTGCCAGAACCAAAATCGTAGTTGAGATAGGGGTTCCAAAGAAGAGATTTCCCGGAAGGGCTATAACCGCTTCAACAAAGTTATTATCTACTAGATACTGACGAATGGTCTTTTCAGCACCACCACGATAGAAGATACCCGGGAAACAAACAATGGCTGCTCGACCTCTGTTAGACAAGTGGTTGAGACTATGCATAATAAAGGCAAAGTCAGCTTTTGACTTGGGTGCTAACTTGCCAGCTGGCGCAAAACGGTCATCGTTTATCAGAGTTGGGTCTCCATCTCCCACCCATTTGACAGAATACGGAGGATTAGAAACAATAGCATCAAATGGCTTTTCTTCTAAATGCTGAGGATTTAAAAGGGTATCTCCTCGCTTAATATCAAAGTTATTGTAGTTGATATTATGCAAGAACATATTCATACGAGCCAAGTTATAGTTGGTCATGTTAATTTCTTGACCAAAGAAACCATCCTCTAGGATATGTTCTTCATATTGTTTTTTCATCTGGAGCAAAAGCGAGCCCGACCCACATGTTGGGTCGTAAACCTTGTTAATCTTATCCTTGCCGACCATGACTAGTCGAGCTAGTAGTTTAGAAACTGTCTGAGGTGTGAAAAATTCTCCACCACTTTTTCCTGCATTACTAGCATAGTTGGAAATCAAGAACTCATAGGCATCCCCAAAGGCATCGATATCATTTTCCTCAAAGTTACCAAAGTTAATGCTATTGATGCCATTGAGGATATCAGATAGGCGCTTATTTTTTTCTGGAACAGTCCCACCAAGGATGTTGCTTCGTGTATCCAAGTTATCAAACAAACCTTTGATATCATCTTCTGATTTGAAGCCAATCGCTGACTTCTCAATAGCTTGAAAAATATTGGCCAATTCTTCGTTTAAATTTTCATTTTGTGAAGCATCCTTGACTACATTTTCAAATAGTTGACTCGGAAGGATAAAGAAGCCCTTATCCTCAACTGTCCCTGGTTTAAAATCTTGCTCAGCTTCTTGGTCACTTAAGCTAGCATAACGAAATTCTAAGTCGCCAGCCTCATGCTCAGCGCGGTCAAAATAGTCAGCCATGTGCTCTGAAATAAAGCGATAGAAAAGGATTCCTAGGATATATTGCTTAAAATCCCAACCATCTACAGCCCCACGAACATCGTCCGCAATCGCCCAAATTTTACGATGCAGCTCCTTGCGTTCTGCATTTTCTTTACTTGCCATTTTTACTTCCCTTATTTAATGTATTATCTCTTCTATTTTATCATATTTTAAGAAAACCCACTCGAAGTGATAAAAGCGAGTGGGGTAAAAACTATTTTAAAAATAAGATTTGACAATTGTTTTCTATAAAATCAATTACTTTTTGTCAATATTAAGGTAGTAGCACTTCTTCCATACCAGCTTTATCATCACTCTTTATAAATACAATTTTCTGTTTCCCTGTTAATTCAATCAGCTTTTCTTTACCTAGAATGATTGCTAGATTCTTAACAATTGAACGTTTAGCAGGCTCATCAAAATAAGTAAAAACAAATCGGTAATCATACTTTCCATTTTCTGCTAATGCAAAACATTTTTGAAATATTTCCTTATCCAAGGGATCTACTGAGTGTCCAAAAATAATGATATTTTTAGGAAATGATTTCGCTATCCCTACATTTAAATACTCATAAACTGGTTTGAAAAAGTCTTCAAATTTAGTTCCTGTTTCTTTAACAACTCTTTGATAATATTTCTGATAAGGAATTAAATCACTGTTGACATTATTTTCTTTGTCCTCAATTCCAAAGACCATCGTATTGATTCGATTGAAAGTTCTATCCAAATCAATTCGGCCATGTATAAAATGAGTTTTTTCCTCAGAAGTCCCAAATAAATATCCTGATGTATTAGTATAATTAAAGTTTAGAACTGAAGAATTTGATAAATCTGATATTGCATCTAAAGCTGTTGAATTTGCTTCAAACTTTTGAATATCAAAATCTATATAATCTAAATACGACAGATAAATTTCTAATAGCTCAATTAATAAATCAAGTTGATTAAGAAATAACTTATCAAGTTCCTCTATTAGTAGCTCTTTTTCTTTATTATCAAACTCAATCTGACCAAAATTCCCCACGATCACTTTAACAACATAATATTTTGCAATATAATTACTTCTATCTAATAAAACTTTATCAAATTTATAAGTATCAAAATAGTAAATACTTTCAAATAACACATCACTGTTGTTTTTAAAATATACAATAGCATCCAAAAGTCTTGAAATAATGAGTTCAATATTCGACCAATTTATCCCTAGAGTTTCTTCGTTTTCATTAATAAATTTCAAATATAAATTATCTTTGTATTTCTCTATACTAATATTTTTAGCTTTTAGAAACTCCAGTAACTCCTCATCTAGATTAGAAAATAATTGTTTTTCAAACTCAATAAAATCTGTATACTTTGTTTTTCGTCCCATAGCGATATCAAAGCCATTGCCCATAATTAGAATAGTATCTGCCATGAATTTTTCTCCTCTACATAATAGATAATTACTAAAATTATACCACGAAACCACAAAAATCCCCCTTAGAAATCCGCTTCTAAGGGGTTGTCTTTATCCTGCTGCTTGGGCTGGTTCTGCTGGTTTGGTCTTTTTATCTTTCTTACTACTAGTGATGAGACGGCGTTTGCTATCTCGGATGCTATTGAGTTCCTTGAGGAGTTGAGTCAAGTGTTCCTTTTCAGGATAGGCTTCTGCACTGGCTGCGGTATAGCGCATAAAGAGGTCGTAGCTGGTTGAAAGTTCGGTACGGAGTTGTCTGGTCTTGCCAACTTCCTTGGCAGACTTAGAAGCACGCGCCTTACTCTCCACTTGGTCATATCCCTCTTGAGCGTTGACCACTGCCGTCAGCATAGGAGTAAGTCCTAGACTGGTAACTGCCTCATGATAGGGTGTTTCACTAAGCGTTTTGAGCAGGCTCTTGATTTCTGCCGTTTCCACATCATTGCTGTGCTTAGTGATGTCCTTATACTTAGCAAAGACTGGTTTCAGAGTTTCATGAGCTTCTTTGAGCTTGACATCCTTAATCTTAGCAAATCCTCTATGAAGGGTAAAGAGACCGACCAGGGCACTATCACGATTGCGATCGACTTCTGTCAGATTACTAGACTCTTTCGTCTCCACCACCGCAAGTTGAGCTTGAAAATCATCTAGCTTGGTCTTGAAGGGTTCCAAATGTTTGGCATACATTCCCTCATCCTTGTTTGCCTTAGAAAAAGTAGCCAAGCTTTGATGAGTATCCATCATCAGGCTTTCAAACTCACGGTTGGTAAAGTTACTATAACTAAGCGGGCGAATAGCGTATGTTTTTGTCATGATGATATCCTTTCTATTTAACGAATCATTTATTATCTTCTCTATCAAACCAAGACTGGATTAGTTCTGGAAGATAGACCTGTTTTTGATCTGTTTTTACAATACTTCCTTGTCTATCAGGTTGAATCAAAGGTCGATCCTTAAATACAAAGACTTGAAACAATGCACAGACCAAAAATAGAAGCCCCCATAAAGGAAGTGTCGATAGCATACTCTCCTCATCATCTTTAACTTTCTTCATCAATTTTCTCCTTTAAGTTGATACATCCATTCTAACAGTTCTCCAAACCATTTTGACCTTCATCCGCTCAACTGTCATTATTTCCATCTAAAATGTACTTTTCAGGACAAATCAGATATTTCCAAATTAAAAAATCCCTATCTGACTAGACAAACATTCCCTCTGTCAGATAGAGACTCTTACTATTTATAGATTTTAACTCTTCTAGCTTTAGAATACATATAAACTTTAGGGAAGATGACTATTCAAAAGCTAGAAGACCTCAAAACTTTCGTAGATAAGCTATTCGAAGCTTAGAATACTTTTAAATTTATGGAATTACGATAATTCGAGACTTAGAATGCATATAAACTTTAGTAAACGAACCTATTCTAAGTCTCGAAGACCTGTATTCCCATCTATTTCTTATCAAAAACACTCATCCCCCCTTTCTCCTCCAAAATATGGTATAGTAGAACTATACTATCTACGAGGAGTTTACATGTCACAGGATAAACAAATGAAAGCTGTTTCTCCCCTTCTGCAGCAAGTTATCAACATCTCATCGATTGTCGGCGGGGTTGGGAGTTTGATTTTCTGTATTTGGGCTTATCAGGCTGGGATTTTACAGTCTAAGGAAACCCTCTCTGCCTTTATCCAGCAGGCAGGCATCTGGGGGCCACCTCTCTTTATCTTTTTACAGATTTTACAGACTGTCGTTCCTATCATTCCTGGAGCCTTGACATCGGTTGCTGGGGTCTTTATCTACGGCCACATCATCGGGACTATCTACAACTATATCGGGATTGTGATTGGCTGTGCCATTATCTTTTATCTGGTGCGCCTCTATGGGGCTGCCTTTGTCCAGTCTGTCGTCAGCAAGCGTACCTATGACAAGTATATCGGCTGGTTGGATAAGGGCAATCGTTTTGACCGTTTCTTTATCTTTATGATGATTTGGCCCATTAGTCCAGCTGACTTTCTCTGTATGCTGGCTGCCCTGACCAAGATGAGCTTCAAGCGCTATATGACTATCATCATTCTGACCAAGCCCTTTACCCTCGTGGTTTATACCTACGGTCTGACCTATATTATCGACTTTTTCTGGCAAATGCTTTGACATGTAAAAAATCCGTTTGGTTTCCCAAGCGGATTTTTAGAACGTAGATTGACTATAGCTTGATACTAAATATACTTTGGTATGAAAATCATACCTATTTTTCGATAGTGAGGCGAGGACTTACCTAGCCTTTCCGCCGTGATAGAAACACCTGAAATCTAATGGTTTCAGGTGTTCGGAAACTTTGAGACATTAGGCTCAAAGTTTAGGTATGGAATTTCGAAGAAAGTCGCTACCGTCCGTAATCACTTAAGGAAAAGCTCAAAAATATTGTTTTCAACTACAAAATCCGTTTGGTTTCCCAAGCGGATTTTGTGCTTTATTTTGAAACTTCTTTTGCAAGAACAAAGTTTCCAAGAGTAGCAGAACCATTTCCTGCGACTGCTGGAGTGACGATGTACTCACGCACATCTGGCACTGGTAGGTAACCATTGAGAAGAGCTGTAAATTTCTCACGGACACGATCCAGCATGTGTTGTTGAGCCATGACCCCTCCACCAAAGACAATCACGTCTGGTCGGAAAGTCACTGTCGCATTAACCGCGGCTTGAGCGATATAGTAGGCTTGAACATCCCAAACAGGGTTGTTGAGTTCAATGTTTTCCCCACGAACACCTGTACGAGCTTCCAAACTTGGACCAGCTGCATAGCCTTCCAGACATCCTTTATGGAAAGGACAAACACCCTTAAACTCTTTTTCAATATCCATTGGGTGTCTAGCAACATAATAATGACCCATCTCAGGGTGACCCACACCGCCGATAAACTCACCACGTTGGATAACACCTGCACCGATACCTGTACCGATTGTGTAGTAAACCAAGTTTTCGATACGACCACCAGCATTGTTACGGGCAACCACTTCACCATAAGCAGAGCTGTTTACGTCTGTTGTGAAGTACATTGGCACGTTGAGGGCGCGACGAAGGGCACCAAGCAAGTCCACATTTGCCCAGTTTGGTTTTGGAGTCGTTGTGATAAAACCATAAGTTTTTGAGTTTTTGTCAATATCAATGGGACCAAATGAACCAACTGCAAGACCAGCAAGGTTATCGAATTTTGAGAAGAACTCAATGGTTTTATCGATTGTTTCGATTGGAGTTGTTGTTGGAAATTGTGTTTTTTCTACAACGTTAAAGTTTTCATCACCGACAGCACAGACAAACTTTGTACCGCCCGCTTCCAAGCTTCCATATAATTTTGTCATGATAAACCTCTTGTTTTTATTTTCTTTATTATAGCATATTTTAAAAATCTAAGTTTCTCAATTTTTTAGATTTTCCTCTGTAAATCTTACCATTCAAGCAAAAACGAACAAACATGTCATTTGTTCGTTTTCACATTAGAGAGGATTGATTAGATTTTCACTTCGATCACAGCATCCCCCTTCGCAACTGAACCTGTTGCGACTGGAGCTACTGAAGCGTAGTCAGCTGTATTTGTAACGATAACCATTGTTGTATCATCAAGTCCAGCTGCAGCGATTTTGTTTGAGTCAAATGTTCCAAGAACATCGCCAGCTTTCACCTTGTCACCTTGAGCAACTTTTGCTTCAAAACCTTCACCATTCATAGATACAGTGTCAATACCAACGTGGATCAAAACTTCAGCACCATCAGTTGTTTTCAAACCAAAAGCGTGTCCTGTTGGAAAGGCAATTGAAACTTCAGCATCAGCTGGTGCATATACCACACCTTGGCTAGGTTTCACAGCGATACCTTGTCCCATAGCTCCACTTGAGAATACTGGGTCATTAACATCAGCAAGAGCAACAACGTCACCAACGATAGGAGTTACAAGTGTTTCATTTTGAAGAGTTGCTGGAATGTTACCAGTTGTTTCTTCTTGGACCAAACGTTCTGTCTCTACTTCAGTAGCAACTTCTTTTTCATCCTCATAACCAAACATATAAGTAAGAGCGAAACCAAGAACGAATGATACAGCTACCATAAGAAGGTATTGTGCAAGTTGTCCGTTACCGATGTAAAGCATTGTACCAGGGATGACGGTGATACCATTACCAGTACCTGCAAGTCCAAGGATAGAAGCCAATCCACCACCGATTGCACCAGCAATCAATGAAAGGAAGAATGGTTTACGGAAACGCAAGTTAACCCCGAAAATAGCAGGCTCTGTAATACCTAGGAAGGCAGAAAGAGCAGCTGGGAAAGCAAGTGTTTTTAGTTTTGGATTTTTAGTTTTAACACCAACCGCAACAGTCGCAGCACCTTGAGCTGTCATAGCAGCTGTGATGATCGCGTTGAATGGGTTAGCATGGTCAGCAGCAAGCAATTGAACTTCAAGCAAGTTGAAAATGTGGTGCACACCTGACACGACAATCAATTGGTGAACCCCACCGATCAAGAAACCACCAAGACCAAATGGCAAGCTGAGGATCGCTTTTGTAGCGATAAGGATGTAGTTTTCAACGACGTGGAAGACCGGTCCAATGACAAAGAGTCCAAGGATAGACATGACCAAAAGTGTAACAAATGGCGTTACCAAGAGGTCAATGACATCTGGAACAACCTTGCGGACAGCTTTTTCAAATTTAGCTCCGACAACCCCGATGATGAAGGCTGGAAGAACAGAACCTTGCAAACCAACAACAGGGATGAAACCAAAGAAGTTCATAGCTGTTACTTCACCACCTGAAGCGACTGCCCAAGCGTTTGGAAGCGAGTCAGAAACAAGCATCATACCAAGAACGATACCAACGGCTGGATTTCCACCGAATACACGGAAGGTTGACCACACAACCAAACCTGGCAAGATGATAAAGGCTGTATCTGTCAAGATTTGCGTGTAAGTTGTCACGTCAGCTGGAAGTGTCATTCCAAGAGCAGTCAATAGACCACGTACACCCATGAAAAGACCTGTTGCTACGATAACTGGGATGATTGGAACGAAAACGTCACCGAAAGTACGGATAGCACGTTGGAACCAGTTCCCTTGTTTGGCAGCTTCTGCTTTCATATCATCTTTAGATGATGTTGGCAAACCAAGTGCAACAACTTCATCGTACATTTTGTTAACTGTACCTGTACCAAAGATGATTTGGTATTGACCTGAGTTAAAGAAAGCACCTTGAACTTTTTCCAAGTTCTCAATCACTTCTTTATTGATTTTTCCTTCATCTTTGACCATGACACGAAGACGAGTCGCACAGTGGGCAACACTGTTGACATTTTCACGTCCGCCCAAGGCATCGATGACTTTTTTTGCAATTTCCTGATTGTTCATTTGCAAAAATCTCCTTATATAAAATTTTGTTCTTGTTTGAAAGCGATTTTATCCGCCCTACGACTATTATTTTATCATGTTTTAGAAATATGTCAAGCGTTTTGCAGAAAAAATATTCTATCCACTTAGTGAACACGCTTTAGATTGATTGTTTTTGACGGTTTTATCAGATAATACTTAAAAAAATAAGTTTAAAATCTTTGTTAAAGAGGATTCTATTTCATTATCTTTCATATTTTTGTGAAAATTTGATTGATTTTCTGGTTTTGATTTGTGATAAACGTTTGGCAGTTTTTTCTCTTTTTTAACATAAAAGACTTGCATTTTTTATCGAAAACGGTTACTATTAAAAGTGATAAGATTTTTGGAGGAATGAATGAATGGAATGGACAACTGAGCGTCGTTACAGACTTTATCAAGATTGGACGCAAGAAGAAATTCAAAATATAAAAGAAAATATGGCACAATCTCCATGGCATACTCGTTACCATATTGAGCCAAAAACAGGACTTCTCAACGATCCAAATGGCTTTTCTTACTTTGATGGGAAGTGGGTTGTTTTTTATCAGAACTTTCCTTTTGGTGCAGCCCACGGTTTGAAATCTTGGGTGCAGTTGGAAAGCGATGATTTGGTTCACTTTAGAGAAACTGGTGTCAAAGTTTTGCCTGATACTCCATTAGATAGCCACGGTGCCTACTCTGGTTCTGCCATGCAGTTTGGCGATAACTTGTTCCTATTTTATACAGGAAATGTCCGTGATGAAAACTGGATCCGTCACCCTTACCAGATTGGGGCTTTGATGGATAAGAATGGCAAGATTACGAAGATTGACAAGATCTTGATCGACCAGCCAGCAGACTCTACTGACCACTTCCGCGATCCGCAAATTTTTAATTTTAAAGGTCAATATTATGCCATCGTCGGTGGACAAGACTTGGAGAAAAAAGGCTTCGTCCGTCTCTACAAGGCTGTTGACAATGACTACACAAACTGGCAAGTAGTTGGCGACCTTGACTTTGCTAACGACCGCACTGCCTACATGATGGAATGTCCAAATCTGGTCTTTGTAGGGGAGCAACCTGTCCTCCTCTACTGCCCACAAGGATTGGATAAGAAAGTTCTAGATTACGACAATATCTATCCAAATATGTATAAGATTGGGGCTTCCTTTGACCCTGAAAATGCAAAAATGGTAGATGTGTCTCAACTTCAAAACATGGACTATGGTTTCGAAGCCTATGCAACTCAAGCCTTCAACGCTCCTGATGGACGTGCTCTAGCTGTTAGCTGGCTTGGCTTGCCTGATGTTTCATATCCATCTGACCGTTTTGACCACCAAGGAACCTTCTCTTTGGTCAAAGAACTCACTATCAAAGACGGTAAACTCTACCAATTCCCAGTCGCAGCTGTCAAGGACCTTCGTGCCTCTGAAGAAGCCTTCTCAAATCGTGCCCAAACTAAGAACACTTACGAACTTGAACTCAGCTTGGAAGCTAATAGCCAGAGCGAAATTGTCTTACTAGCTGATCAAGAAGACAAGGGACTTTCCATCAACTTTGACCTTGTAAATGGTCAAGTGACAGTGGATCGTAGCCAGGCTGGTGAACAGTACGCCCAAGAATTTGGGACAACTCGTTCTTGCCCAATCGATAACCAAGCTACTACTGCTACGATTTTCATCGATAACTCTGTCTTTGAAATTTTCATCAATAAAGGAGAAAAAGTATTTTCCGGTCGTGTCTTCCCACATGCGGACCAAAATGGTATCCTGATTAAATCTGGAAACCCAACTGGAACTTACTATGAATTAGATTATGGTCGCAAAACTAACTGATGTCGCCAAACTTGCAGGCGTCAGCCCTACTACCGTTTCTCGGGTTATCAATAAAAAAGGGTATCTATCTGAAAAAACCATTCAAAAGGTAAATGAAGCCATGCGAGAATTGGGCTATAAACCCAACAACCTGGCTCGCAGTCTACAAGGAAAGTCAGCTAAGTTAATCGGCTTGATTTTCCCAAATATTTCCAACGTTTTCTACGCAGAATTGATTGATAAATTGGAACACCAACTCTTCAAAAATGGTTACAAGACCATCATCTGCAACAGTGAGCACGATTCTGAGAAGGAACGCGAGTACATCGAAATGTTGGAAGCTAATCAGGTGGACGGCATCATTTCTGGTAGTCACAACTTGGGAATAGAAGACTACAATCGTGTGACAGCGCCGATTATTTCCTTTGACCGCAATCTGTCACCAGACATTCCTGTCGTCTCCTCTGACAACTATGCTGGTGGGGTTCTTGCTGCCCAGACCTTGGTCAAGACAGGCGCCCAGTCTATCATCATGATTACAGGGAATGACAATTCCAATTCGCCAACTGGACTACGCCACGCTGGTTTTGCTTCTGTACTCCCCAAAGCTCCTATTATCAATGTTTCCAGTGACTTTTCTCCTGTCAGAAAAGAAATGGAAATCAAGAATATCTTAACTCGACAAAAGCCAGATGCCATCTTTGCTTCGGATGATTTGACTGCTATTCTAGTCATTAAAATTGCTCAGGAACTGGGCATTTCTGTCCCAGAAGAGCTTAAAGTCATTGGCTATGATGGGACCTACTTTATCGAGAATTACTATCCTCATTTGACGACTGTGAAGCAACCTATGGAAGAAATTGCCTGCCTTACTGTTGACCTCCTCTTACAAAAGATAGAAGGCAAGGAAGTCGCGACAACTGGTTACTTTTTACCAGTCACCTTATTACCAGGAAAAAGTATTTAAGCACTAAGAATCTGGGAAAAAAGTCTAACCTTAAATATAAAAAGCGAACAAAACGAGCTATCTGACACTCAGAATTCTGTTTTGTTCGCTTTTTTTCTAATCTATCGATTTTAAAAATTTAGAATAAAGAATTGCTAAAATCAAAATCTTTTTATCCCAACCTCTTTATAGTCAATGTGATTGATATTACATCTCGTTCCGTATGATACAGTTCACAGATGGGGAGCTTTATCCTAAAATCTTCACTGAATTATTTTCTCTCACAGTTTTCACCAGAAGCACCTGATTTTTGTTTATTCCTTATATACTTAAACAATTCAGTACCACTTTCGTCCAAACCTCTCCATAAAGTAGCCTCTAAAGAATTAATCCCAAGCACTTCTTCCTCATCACGAATTAAATCATCTAACTCTATCTTTAACCTTTCGTTGTATGAACTACTATTTTTAACACAGCGACAGAAACTCTTCTCTTTCCTAAAATACTCTATTTTAGCTTGTTCTGCATAAAATTTTAGTAAATCTGTATCTTCAAATTGATTCGTCAATCTATTGAATTTATCATCTTCCCAAGTCGGTGGTTTTATTAATTCAAATCGAAAATTAATATCCTCATTACCAAAATCAACATAACATTTCATAAAAGAAACATCGTCAATTTCTTCAAAATAATAATTAATATAAAGTTTAGTAGAATTTAATTTATCATGATTACAATCACTACAGGATGGTATTAAATTTGCATCCGATATTGAAAGAGATGGATATTTCGTTTTAGGCAAAAAATGGTCTAAATTCCTTACCTCACGCTTTAAACAATATGGACAAATATTGTTAGGAGAAATTAACTTAATTTCATCATAGTATTCTCGAACTTTATATTTCTTATTACTAAATTTATCGTTGTATAATTTAACCATTTTTTGTTTAAATGTTTCAAATTCATCTTTTTCTTTTATGGATTCTTGAAATAAATTATATTTTTGAACGCTAGCACAAGAAATAAATTCATTATTTTGTAACAGACAGTATTCTTTTTTTTGCCTTAAATATTTTGCAGTATCTTCCCGGTAACTTTCTATAGCCATGTCAAAAACCTTAGAATAATTAAAGTCTTTTCTTTCTAATCTCTTATTCATCATTATTCCTTTGTTTATCATACATCATCTGCCTAGCTAAAGCCCTAGCCTCATACCCAAGTTGATAACGAAAATAACTAAATACATCCGATATATTTTCATTAGCTTGCACTTGCTTTTCTATATCATGTACAAAACTTGATTTTTTATATTCTAGTTTAAATATTTCATGTGTCAACTCTCCTATGTTTTCTCCATAAGTCTCTATAATCGGATTCTCTATTTTAATCGATTTTCCTGCTCTAAACATCAGATGCACCGCTGATTTTGGAGATTCCTGAACAAATACTGGTGAGTGAGTCGAGATAATTGCAACTCCATTTCTATTTTGCATTAAATATCCTAACGCTTTATTAAAAGCTGCCATCAAGGGTGGATGTAAATGTAATTCTGGTTCATCAAGGATAACCAAAGTCTTTTCTTCTACAACTTCAACCAGTTTTGTCAATGTTAGTAAAACAATTTTATTTCCCGAGCTAAGTCCTTGTTTATAAAATTTTTCAATGATTTCTTTTGCTTCCGGACTATTTCCTCCATCAATGTGTTTCCAATTTTCTTGCATTCTGGAAACTATTCTTACTTCGTTTTTAAAAATAGGATCAGAATCAAGATAAGAAATAACTTTTTCCCACCTCTCTATAATATTCTTAGCCTTTATAGTGCACAAACTAACATAAAAATCACTTGACAAATCGTCCAAAGTTTTTGTAATAATCCCAGCTTCTTCATCATAGGATTTTACTCCAACATAATTAAATAAAATATCATCATTTTTATTTAACTGCTTGTAATTAATAAAATCATCAAAAACACTAAAAGATACTAATGTAACTCCTGAAAAAGGAATATTATTTTCGCCCGATTCATTTTGAAATTGGTAAAATTTATAATCTTCTTTATCATCATCTAAAATAACGCTTCTTATCATTCTATCTAAAATATAACTTTTTCCAACTCCATTACGTCCAATCAAAACATGTGAATTTGTTTGTGGTTTCTCATATGGTTTTACTTCAAAAGCTATTTTACCAATTTCATCCACTCCTTCCTGCTTTGACTTTTTATAGGTAAAAAAGAAATTATAAGGAGTTATTTCAACTCCTCCATGAGAAATTCGATTAAACTGATTTTTAACAGTAGAAGCAGATACTTCTCTCAACAAAGAATGAATCATGATGTATTCATTTCGATGTTCACTAAGAAGCTTTAAATCAAAAGCTATATCTCTAACTTTTGAAAAATATTCATTTGCTATTTTTTCACCTAAGGAAAATATATTTTGGTAGTATTCCGGCGATTGTCCCAGAGAAAAAATTTTTTGTCCTAGTTCCCGATACCATCCATTATTAACAATCGTTCTATAATCACTTTCACTTACAGGACCAATCCCAGAATATCCAAATTTTACTTGCCCTATATATGTAACTTCTTTTCCTTTATAAAAATTTACATCGTATAATGTCTTATATCTGAATTTATCATTCCAACTAGTTCTTTCAAATTTAAAGTACTCTTCTGGCTGTTCTTCTAACGCAATCGGATTAGGTAGAGTAGGATTATTGGGCGCATTATATGCATAAAATAAAAAATACATTATTATCTCCTTTTAAAAAAGACTGAAATTACAAAAGAAAATATTTTTTGCAAACATAACTAAAGAAATTGAGTTATTACACAATACCTATATCTAATTCGAATAGTACTAAATTCTCACATTCTAGAAATCCTTATATATAATTATATCAATTTTATAACACTCAAGCAAATCTTGTATAAAGGAATATACCTCATTAGAATTTTCTGTACGATCCTATTTTTTCAAATAAAATAGACAAACACTAAATGATATTTGTCTACATTTCTATTCTTTCTAATTTTTGAGATTGATATCTATATACTTTGCTTAAATTCCACATCGTTCTAAAAAATAGATTATCTGAGTTTTTTTATGATCGTAAATTTTCTAAATAGCGCTGGGCTGTCTCTAGGTTAAAGGTTTTATCTGCAATAAGACGCTCTACAAGGGGAGCTACCTCTGACTCACTGGCACCTGCTAGGAGAGCCAAGGATTTGGCCTGCAATTTCATGTGGCCTTGCTGGATGCCCGTACTTACCAAGGCTTTGAGGGCCGCAAAGTTTTGGGCGAGACCGATGGATACGATAATCTGGGCTAATTCTTTGGCAGAAGGATTCCCCAGTAGTTCATGACTGAGAGCTACACGAGGGTTGAGACCAATTGAGCCACCCTTGGTCGCTACAGGCATGGGCAGGGTCATCTGGCCCACCAATTCTTCTCTTTCAAGGTCCAGCGTCCATTGACTAAGACTTTGGTAATGTCCATCTCGACTGGCAAAGGCATGGGCCCCGGATTCGATGGCACGCCAGTCATTACCAGTGGCAATTAAAATGGCATCAATACCATTAAAAATCCCTTTATTGTGAGTAGCAGCTCGGTAAGGATCAGCCTGCGCAAACTGACTAGCCAACGCAATTTTCTCCGCAATTTCTCGTCCTTGATCCTTTTGGCGGCTCAAGTAGCGAAAGGCGATGCGACAGCTTGCCGTCACCAAAGAATCCGTCGCGTAGTTTGATAAAATCCCCATGAGACTCTGTCCCTGACTCAGTTCTTCTAAGACTGGTTTCAAGGCTTCCAGCATAGTGTTGAGCATATTAGCACCCATGGCTTCTTGGGTATCGACATGGAGATAAACAACGAGAAAGTCTGTTTCGCCTTTTATCTGCTCGACATGCAAATCACGCGCCCCACCTCCACGTTTAACGATAGAAGGATAGGCTTGATTGGCAAGTCCCAAGAGTTCGGCTTTCTTGCTGGCAATTTTCTCTTGCGCTTGTTCAGGATTAGCAACTTGATAAAGGGCTACCTGCCCAATCATCTGACGCTCATGGACTTGAGCAGTAAAGCCACCTGCACGCTTGATGATTTTACTTGCATAGCTGGCCGCAGCAACCACGGACGGTTCTTCTGTCACATAGGGAACTGTGTATTCCTGACCGTTAACGAGGACCTCTGGGACCAGTGAATAAGGCAGAGAAAAAGTTCCCACCACATTCTCACTCAGCTGGTCTGCCACAGTCACACTCATCTGTTCATCCTGCTCAAAACTCTCTTGTCTCTCAGGACTAAGGAGCGCCTGAGCTTTTAACAGCTCGAGGCGCTCTTGGTATGATTTTTTAGAAAATCCATTCCAACTTATCTTCATTATTTTTCAACCTTGCTATAACGGCGTTGGTGGTCAACAATTTCAACCAAGGCAAAATCTTGATTTTCATAGCCAGAAAACTGGGCAGAGTTTGTTTCATCTAAGTCTACTTCTTCAAAGAAGACTTTTTCATAGTCTGCAACAGACAGGGCAGTTCGTTGGTTGAGCTTGTTCAAACGGTCTTTATCCAGATAAGCTTCATATCCTTCAACCAATTCACCACTGAAGAACTCAGCCACAGCACCACTTCCGTAACTATAAAGGGCAATTTTATCCCCAGCCTTCAAGCTATCTGTATTTTCCAAGAGAGACAAAAGTCCAAGGAAAAGTGAACCTGTGTAGATATTCCCCACCTTTTGACTGTAGAGAATAGACTGTTCAAAATGCTTTTGCAAGAGGTCTTTTTTCTCTTGAGGCAGGCTCTTATCCATGATTTTTTTCAAGCCTTTTAAGGCTAATTTAGGATAAGGCAAGTGGAAGCAAACAGCTGCAAAATCATCTAAGGTAAGCTGGTAGCGTTTTTGGTATTCAAGCCAAGTCGTTTTCAAACTATCCAAGTATTGCTGGGTAGAATAAACACCATTTACATAAGGGGTTGTTGAGTAATTTGGACGCCAGAAATCCATGATGTCACGAGTCTGAGCCACATTGTCATTATTAAAGGCCATAATGCGTGGATTTTGTGTAATTAACATAGCCACACTTCCAGCACCCTGAGTGGGTTCTCCTGGAGTTTCAATACCGTACTTGGCAATATCACTAGCAATGACCAATACCTTGGACTCTGGAGAATTTTCCACATGCAATTTGGCATAATGAAGGGCCGCTGTCGCTCCATAGCAGGCTTCTTTAATCTCGAAACTACGAGCAAAGGGCTGGATGCCCAGCAAACCATGCACAAAGACGGCTGCAGCTTTACTTTGGTCAATTCCTGACTCAGTAGCTACAATGACCATGTCAATTTCTTGTCTCTCTTGCTCAGTTAAAATAGAATCACTTGCACTGGCCGCCAAGGTCACGATATCCTCAGTTAGGGGCGCAATACTCAATTCCTTGAGCAAGAGTCCTTTGCTTAATTTTTCAGGGTCAATTCCCCTCGCTTCTGCTAAGTCTTGTAATTTCAAGACATATTGACTGGTCGCAAAACCAATCTTATCAATACCGATTGTCATATTTACCTCTGTTTTATCATTCATTGTAAAAAATCGTTCTATACTATTTTATCACAAATAGCAGTAAAAGAGAGAAAAAAGACTTGATTCACCAAATCAAGTCGCTTATTATTCTAACCATTATGCTGTTTTCGTAAGTGAGAATAAAGTCTGAGAATCACTGTTCCGCTAGCCATTCCAATGGAAATCACCAAAGCCAACATAACAACCAAGGTTGCACTAGCAATGGCATGACTGTAATCTCCCGTCACAAAAAAGGCAGTTGTCCGATAGGAGAGATAACCCGGAACCAGAGGTGCCAAAATGGCTAAGATAAAGACCACAGCAGGCGTCTTATAAAGAATACTTAAAATCTGGCTGACACAAGAACCGATAATGGCTGCAATAAAAGTAGCTACAATGACATTGGTCGGTTCCTTGAGCAAGAGATAGATTAGCCAGACAGCCATGCCCAAAATCCCTCCAGGTAAGAGCATAGAGCGTTGCACATTGAGTACGATTAAAAAAGTGATAATAGCAAGAAGACTTGCTACTGCTTGTAATAAAAAGGTTGCTAGTGTCATATTAATTCATCAATACCAAGGCGACAGAAGTTCCCGCCCCTAAAGCAAGGGTAATGAGCAGGGATTCAAACATCTTGCTCATACCAGAGTTTATGTGGTTAGTCATAATATCACGGACCGCATTGGTCAAGGCAATCCCTGGTACAAACGGCATGACCGCACCAGCTATAATCAAATCTGCCGTTGAAGGAAAACCTGTGTAGCGAGCCCAAAACTGGGCAATCATCCCAAATACAAAAGCTCCAGCAAAGGCTGTTACAAAGGGAATTCGGATAAACTTCTCCACATAGAGGGAAAAGGCAAAACCAAATAAGGTAGCCACTCCTGCCCCAAGTGCGTCGTATATATTTCCACTAAACATAATTGAAAAGAAAGGAGCACTAAAGGTCGCAGCCAAAGTTACCTGCAACTTAGTATAAGGAAGGGGCTGGGCTTGCAAGGCCGTCAATTGCTTGAAGGCTGTCTCTAAATCAATCTGCCCCCCAACCAGTTGACGAGAAATCTGGTTCACATCGCAGACTTTTTCAATGTTATAAGAAGAGGAAGTCACGCGCTTCATACGCGAAATATTGGTATTTTCAATGGAGAAAAAGATAGCGGCAGGCATGGCAAGAACATTACAATCCACAATCCCCTGCGAATGCGCAATACGGATCATGGTATCTTCTACACGATGAATCTCTGAGCCACTTTTGAGAAGAATGGTTCCAGCTAACATAATCACATCGATGACGGCATTTAATTCTCTTGATTCTTCCATGCGTTCCTCCTTTTATCAACTCCTTCTATTCTATCACAAATCTGGAGTCAAAAAAAATCTTTGCCATGAAATCATGACAAAGATTCGTTTAATCACGAGAATTTTCGTGGTTTCCTTCACTATTTGGTTGAGTCGGAGTAGGAACCGTTCCTTGTTGATTTCCTTGCTGGCCACCTTGTTGATTCCCTTGATTTGGAGTAGTAGGTGAACCTTGGTTACCACGTGGAACTGACGTTGAAGAGGAACTTGATGGTGGTGTTTTGGGTTTATAAATCGAAATTTTAATACGTGTGCTGGCTAAATCAATTTTTCCACCCGGTTTTGGACTTTGCTCTACAACAGTCTCCTCACCTGTTCCTTCAGGAGCAGTAGACACTTCTACAACTTCGATATTAGCTTTTTTAATTCCATATATCTCTGTAAGATTATTAACTGCAAATTCTCGAGTTGAACCAATATAACTTGGCATTGAAATAGAATTCACTTTTTTAGCAACAGTCAGAACTATTTGAGTTGCCTTGCTAAGATCATAGGTTGTTCCCTCCGGTAAACTTTGTTTCATGATTGTACCAGCTTCGATTTCGTTGGATTCTTCTTCCTCAATCTTAATTAGATTTTCTGGAACCTTCTTACCTTTCAACTCTGCCACTACATCACTAGATTTTCTTCCAAGATAATTTCCGAGTTGGAAAGACTGCTGACCAGAAGACACAATCAAATTAATTTTTGTTCCTTCTTTGCGTGTCGTACCGGCGTCAGGATCGGTACGAATAACACGACCTTCTTCAACCTTATCACTAGCCTCTGTTTTTTCTTCACCAACCTCAAAATTGGCTTTCTTAAGCGCTTCTTTAGCCTCAGCAACCGTCTGACCTGCCACCTTTGGAACGGCAATGGTAGCGGGCGTTCTATATAAAATCCATACCAAGGATGCCACAACTAACAAGAAGGTCGCCAATAAAATTGGATAACGTGCTTTCAGGCGACGCCGTTTGGTTGGCTTTGGACTAGGTACTGGTTTTTCTGTCTGATGAGGCTGGGGCTTAGATTGAGGTCTTCCCTCTTGTACCGGAGCTTTAGGAATAGAAGTCAGAGTACTTTGTGGAACTTTAGGAAGAGTTTTAGTATCTGCCTTAGTTGCATCGTCAAAGACTAGCTTTGGTTCATTACGACGATTATTAGACAAACTACTCGACAAATCCACATACATTTCAGCGACTGATTTGTAGCGATCTGTCAATTTCTTGGCAGTTGCCTTAATAACAACATTTTCTAAAGCCTGAGGCACAGATGGATTTTCAGCTATAACCGATGGCAATGGTTTCTGGAAATGCTGGAGGGCGATGGTCACTGCGCTATCCCCATCGTAAGGAATATGACCTGTCAGCATCTCATAGAAAATAATCCCCATGGCATAGATATCACTCTGCACAGTTGCTTTAGAACCACGCGCCTGCTCTGGAGACAAATAATGAACGGAACCTAGCATTGAGTTGGTCTGAGTCAGACTTGTCTCTGCAAAGGCTACTGCGATCCCAAAGTCTGTAACTTTGGCAGTCCCATCTGGGGTCAAAAGGATATTTTGCGGTTTCAAATCCCTGTGAACAATCCCTCGAGTATGGGCTAAGCGCATAGCCAGAAGGATTTGTCCCATGATTCGAATCGCTTCTTCATTTGAAAGAGGGTGATGTTCCTTGATATAGCGTTTGAGATCTAACCCAGCAACATATTCCATTGCGAGATACTGTTGTCCCTCTTCTTCACCGATATCTGTAATCCGAACGATATGAGGATGGTCCAAATCTGCCATGGCTCTCGCTTCCCGCTGAAAACGAGCCACAGCAATCGGGTCTGTCTGGTAGTTGGTCCTCAGGACCTTTACCGCCACTTCTTCCCCATCTAGAATCAAATCTTTAGCCAAGTAAACATCTGCCATGCCTCCTCGGCCAATCTGTTTGAGAATCCGATACCGCCCGGCAAAAATCTTGCCGATTTGGATCATTCTGTTTCCTCCTCATTAACAGCAATAAGGGCAACTGTGATGTTGTCTAAACCACCTGCATTGTTGGCAAAACGGATCAAGGTTGCTGCCTTATCTGCCAAAGAAATATCGCTGGTTACAATATCAGAAATCTCACTGCCTGAAATCATATTTGTCAAACCATCACTATTGAGTAAGAGATAGTCACCAGGCTCAAGGGTGATCATTCCAAAATCAGGCTGAATTTCGTCTTTTTGACCGATTGACTGGGTAATAATATTTTTCTGTGGATGGCTAGCAGCTTCTTCTGGCGTCAATTGACCTGCCTTAAGCAATTCATTGACCAAAGAATGGTCGCTCGTTAACTGGTGGTATTCTTCTCCACGAATCAAACCGATACGAGAATCTCCGATGTGAGCATAAATAGCCTGATTATCAATAATGGCTACAGCCTCAAGGGTTGTTCCCATTCCTTTATAGGCTTCAGTTTGTCCCAATTGGTTAATCCTTTGATTTTCAATCTCAAGGTTGTTCGCAAACCATTCACGCACTTCATTAACCGTATCGATTTGTGTATCAACCCAAGCTACACCCAGGTCTGTTACCGCCATCTCACTAGCGATATTCCCTGCGCGATGACCTCCCATACCATCAGCTAGGATAATCATGGTACGTCCAGCTCTATTGACATAGTGGTTGACATAGTCTTGGTTATTTGTTCGTTTCTGACCAACATCTGTTAATAATGAAATTTCCATGTGTTAGTTCCTTCCTAATCCGATATCTTGCGAAATTGACTGATGAAGAATCCATCACTTCCATACAATTCAGGTGTGATGAGGATACAGCCATCTTTCATGATATCCTTACATTCATGTTCTAGTGTTACCTGCTCAAATTCAGGATGACTTTCTAAAAATGCCTGTACGACTTGAAAGTTCTCCTCTGAGACAATAGTACAGGTACTATAAGTTATTATACCACCTTTGCGTAGTGTTTGACAAACACTACCTAATATTTCTAGCTGAATTTCCTGCAAGGACGCGAAATCTGCCGTTTCTTTATTGTATTTAATGTCTGGTTTACGGCGCAGAAGACCGATTCCTGAACAGGGAGCATCCACCAAAATCTTATCAAATGAATCCTGACCAAAAAACTCATGCACCTTTCTGGCATCTAATTTTTGCGTTTGAACTCGATCTGCAACTCCTAAACGTTGGGCATTTTCTTGAATTAAGTCCAACTTGTGGTCGTACAAGTCCAAAGCCGTAACCTGACCTGTCGTGAGATAAGAAGCTATATGGGCTGTTTTTCCACCCGGAGCCGCACAGGCATCTAGAACCTGCTCATAACCTTGTAAATCAAGCGTCGGAGCAACCAGCTGACTAGACTCGTCTTGGATGGTAATGGCTCCATCCGCAAACAAATCATGGCCTGCAAAATGCCCCTGCTCCTTCACAAGACCAGAGGGAGACAAGGATGAATCACTGGCCTCCAACAAGACTTGGATTTCTTCTTTTCGTCCTAGGTCCGTTACACGAATGCTGGCCTTGTTACGCACCAAAAGACTTTCAAAAATAGCTTGTGCTCGCTCTTCTCCGTATTCTTCCTTGAGCTTGGCAACTAGCCAAACTGGGAGAGAATAGGCAATGGAATCACGCTTGTTTTTTCGCTTGATGCTGGCAATATCTGGCCAGCCTTCACGCAGAATACGACGAAGGACGGCGTTGACTAATTTTTCACTGCCTTTTTTACGAACTTTGGCCAATTCTACTGCTTCATTGACCACAGCATGATCTGGAATCTTGTCCAAATAGCAGAGTTGGTAGGCACTCATGAGAAGAAGGACATAGAGCCAGCTGTCTAACTGGTCTCTGTCTTCGATAAAGTGGGATAGGTACCATTCCAGAGTCAGTTTACGGGCTACCGTTCCATAGACCAGCTCGGTCACCAAGCCCTTGTCTGCTGCCGAAAGTTGACTCCCCTTGAGATGCTTATTTAAGGCGATATTTGAGTATGCTTGATTGATAAAAACATCCTCTAATACTGCTAGAGCTAAACTTCTAGCCGTTTCTACTTTAGTCACCAAATCGTTCTCCTACTGTCAATGTGCGTCCAACTCCATTGAGGAAGGAAGCAATGTCCATCTTAGGTTTACCAGCTGGCTGCACTTGTTTGAGGGATAGAGCTCCTTCTGCTGTTGCGACAATCAATTCTTTCTTGCCGATAGAGAGAATCTCACCTGGATTTCCCTGACTTTCTACTGGTAGGGCTTCATAAATCTTAAAGCGGTCTCCCTTAAGGAAAGTATGGGCCACAGGCCAGGGGTTCATCCCACGGATTTGGTTAAAGAGTTGACGATTGCTTTTATTCCAGTCCAGTTTTTCTTCTTCTGGCTTGATATTTGGAGAGAAACTAACCTGGCTTGGATCCTGCGGTTCAGGTTTGATTTCCCCAGCAATATAGGCAGGCAAAGTGTCCAAAAGCAAATCACGACCAACAAGCGCTAATTTCTCAAACAGGGTCCCAACATTATCCTCATCTGTGATAGGAATACTGCGACGAGAAATCATATCTCCTGCATCCATTTCCTTAACCATCTCCATAATGGTCACACCAGCTTCCTCATCTCCTTGAATCAAGGCATAATGGATTGGCGCTCCACCACGGTGTTTTGGAAGAAGGGAGGCGTGAACATTAACCGCAAAGTCCATGCTATCAAGGAGTTTACTTGGGAGAAACTGCCCAAAAGCAGCAGTCACAATTCCATCTGCTCCTAGCTTCATAATATCTTCCATCTCTGGACTTCCAGATAATTTTTCAGGTTGGTAGATAGGAAGTCCTGCCTCTTTGGCAGCTTGTTTAACTGGGGTCTCCTGGATAACTTTTTTACGACCAACAGCACGGTCTGGCTGGGTCACAACAGCTAGAATCTCGTAACGGTCATCTGTCAAAAGTCCTTTTAAGACTGTTGCTGAAAAGCCGGGGGTCCCCATAAAGATTAATTTTGTCATATCTTCTCCTTCTTATAAAAATTGCTGTGGCTCATGGTCAATGCTGAGACGGAGCTCACTATTTTCCCGTTCTTGAGTCAAGGCCAAAACTTGGTTGAGGGTCGGCCCCAGCTCATCTTCTAAACGATATTTAATTAAAATCTGATAATGATAAAGGTTGTGGGTACGAGCAATGGGTTTGGGCGTTGGCCCAAGAATGTTACTGGTCTCTGACAAGCCTGACCGCAAAATGTTCATGACTTCATAGGCACGTTTGACCACCTCTTCTTCTTTCTTGTGAGAAAGGGTAATGCCAATCGTGAAATAGTAAGGTGGATAGCCTAGTTGTCGTCTGATTCCCATTTCATAAGCGTAAAAGCCTTCGTAATCCTGATCCTTGGCAAATCGAATAGCATAATGTTGCGGATTATAGGACTGAATCAAGACCTGACCAGCTTTTTCAGCCCGACCTGCCCGACCTGCCACCTGAGTCAAGAGCTGGAAGGTTCTCTCAGAAGAACGAAAATCAGGCAGATTCAAAGCTGTATCGGCATTTAGAACTCCTACTAGGGTCACATTTGGAAAATCCAAGCCCTTGGCAATCATCTGAGTCCCAAGCAAGATATCCGCTTCCCCTCGCCCAAACTGGTCAAGAAGAGCTTGATGACTACCTTTCTTACGGGTCGTATCCACATCCATACGTAGAATGCGAGCCTGAGGAAAAAGCTCTGCTAGCTCATCATAAGCCTTTTGAGTCCCTGTTCCATAGTAACGAATACTGCGACTCTTACAATTAGGACAGACCTGAGGAATATCCTTTGAAAAACCACAATAATGGCAGTTCATGGTCTTGGTATCCATGTGCAAGGTCAAGGAAATATCACAGTTAGGACAAGTATCCACCGTCCCACACTCCCGACACATAACAAAGCTAGAATAACCACGACGATTGAGCATGAGAACCACCTGTTCTTTTTTAGCCAGACGGTCTTGAATGGCTTCTAGCAAAGGCGGTGTAAAATTTGACGTTTCATTTTGCCCAATATAGTCCCGAAAGTCAATCACCTGAACCTCAGGAATCGTTGCCAAAGGATTGGCCCGTTGGGTCAGACGTAAGTGTTGATAAACGCCTTTTCCAGCCCTCGCACGGCTTTCTAAGCTCGGTGTCGCGGACCCGAGGACCAAAGCCGCTTGATTATACTGAGCCCGTAAAATAGCCACCTCTCTGGCATGGTAACGGGGATTGCTGTCCTGCTTATAAGTCGCTTCATGCTCCTCATCAATAATCATTACACCCAGATTTTTCAGCGGAGCAAAGATGGCCGATCTGGCGCCAACCACAACTTGGGCATCTCCACGCTCAACCTTGCGCCATTCATCATACTTTTCACCATTGGACAGGCCTGAGTGAAGAATGGCCACTTTCTCACCAAAACGAGCAATAAAACGCTCCGTCATCTGTGAAGTCAAGGAAATCTCAGGCACCAGTAAGATGGCTGTTTTCCCCTTATCCAAAGCTCCTTGGATTATTTGTAAGTAAACCTCGGTCTTCCCACTTCCTGTAATCCCTTGAAGGAGGAAGGGAGGCTGATGACTACCAATCGCACTGACAACCGCATCACGCGCCTGTCTTTGCTCTGGATTCAACTCCAAAGGCCGACTTGCCTCAATGCCTTCAAAATAAGCAGCCGAGCGTTGAACTTCCTTTTGGACTATGGTCACAGCACCTTGTTCCACAAAGAAGTTGACTTGCTCCCGCGAGTAGGATTCTAACAAACTAGCCAAGGAAGCACTCTCAGGATGAGAAAGCAAATAGTCTCTCAGTTCTAACTTTTTCTTGGCACGCGTAGAGATCTCAATTTTCTCTAACTGAGTAGCATCAACCTCATACCAAGACTGGGTCTTGACCTTCTTTTGATCAATTGCCTGATATTCTAGCCCAAGCAGGCCTTTTCTAGTCAATCGCATCATTTCAGCTTGCTTACCTAAATCTAGAGAAGAAAAGGCAAGCGAATCTTCTGAACCAAACAGACGATCTCGGTCTTCCTGACTCAGACCTGCCAGAGGATAGAGAATCTTGTCATAGCTGGAGTTCAGAAATCCAGGTAACATAGCCTTGAGGATGGAGATCTTGTAGGAGAAGACGGACTTGCGTAACTCCTCAGCCAGCCAGAGTTGTTCTTGCGTGAGAACAGGAGAAAAATCCAGTACCTCGGCTATATCTTTTAAATCTTGCTCCATCTCTTCCTCATCTGATTGGAACTCCAAACCAAGAACAATCCCTTGAATCAGGCGATTGCCCTTGCCAAAAGGCACATGAACCCGCATCCCAACTTCCAGCATTCCCTCAAATTCCTCAGGAATCCTATAACTATAGGGCTGGTCCGTCTGCATCAAGGGCACATCAACGATAATCTTGGCTATAGCCATCTTCTCACCTCCTCCTTATCAGTACATTCTTGCAATAGAAAAAATAAGATTGAGTCCCCCCAACCTTAAATTTTTTCACCATCTTCTTTTTCTTTAGCGATTTGCTCTTTGATTTTCTTTTCTTCTTCTTCTTTACGGCGTTTTTCTTCTTCGATACGGCGACGCACTGCTTCACGTTTTCCTTCTGGATCTGGGTGAATGGTTACGTTTCCTGATTCGATTTCTTCTAAAGCGCGAAGAGTTGATTTTTCAGACTTGAAACCTTGAGTTGCTGGCGCACCTGCTTCCAACTCGTGGGCACGTTTTGCTTCCAAGATTACGAGTGAATATTTTGAAGGAACCTTGTCGAGCAAGGTATCAATAGAGGGTTTTAACATCATTTGCTTGTACCTATTTTCTAAATTTTATCGGGTAGTTGGAGACTTCGGTAACATCTCCTGATAGTGACCAATAACACGATCCACACGGAAGTGCTCTGCTTCGATCACACGTTTGACACGCTCAGCAGCTAGGGGCACCTGATCGTTGACAATCGCATAATCATACTCACGCATGAGGGCAATTTCTTCCTTGGCTTTTTCGATTCGTTGGGCAATCACTTCTGCACTGTCTGTTCCACGACCTACCAAACGATCTTGCAATTCATCCAAATCTGGTGGTGTCAGGAAGATAAAGACAGCATCTGGAACCTTTTTTTTGACCTGAAGAGCACCTTGAACTTCAATTTCAAGGAAAACATCGATTCCCTTGTCCAAAGTTTCATTGACATAGGTCAGAGGAGTTCCATAGTAGTTGCCGACATATTCTGCGTATTCCAACATCTGTCCTTGACGAATCAGTTCTTCAAACTCTTCACGAGTACGGAAGAAATAGTCAACACCGTCCACTTCTCCAGGACGTTGTGCGCGTGTCGTCATCGATACAGAGTATTGAAATTGGTTTTCAGAACTCTCAAAAATCTCTCTTCTAACCGTTCCTTTTCCAACCCCTGAAGGACCAGAAAAAACGATTAGTAAGCCTCGGTCTGCCATTGTGTCTCCTTTTAGTCAGTCTGTAAAAATAAAATAAGATTTCCCTTCAGATAGTAGCATTTAGTACAAACTATCCTTCTACAGTCTTTCTATCTAGTGTAACAAAAAAGCAGTAATTTTTCAACTGCTCTTTCTTATTTATTTAGATTTATACAAGGTATTCCCTTAAAATATACTTGCCTTTTTATTCTATTTAAGAGATAATGAAACGACTAGTATAAAAAGGAGAGATTTATGCCAATTTATAAAGGAAAGAATGTTGATGAAGCGATTGAAAATGGCTTATATGAACTCAATCTCAAAAAAAATGAGGTTAAAATCAATATTATTGAAAAAGGAAATGCTGGAATATTTGGTTTTTTTGAAAAAGAAGCTGAAGTTGAAATCACACCACTGAGCCCTATGGAATTAAAATTCAAAAAATTAATTCCATATTTAACTGGTGCAGGTGTGACATTTACAATTCTTCTTTTAGTTCTATTTGGAGGAAACTCAGATAAATCAACTACTGTTTCTACTCCTTCATCTACAGAAACTAGTAGCGTTGTTGAAAAATCTGTCGAGAAAACTAGTGAATCATTCTCTACATCATCAAGTTCGACGCCTGCTTCCTCTAGTTCAACTAACACCACATCAAGCTCGACCAAAACCTCGTCAACAAGCCTATCACAAACATCTATTATCACAGTAGAAAACAATGAAGACTTTAAATCTCTGATTCAAACTAAGGATAAAAAAACAAAATCTAAATTAGTAAAAAAACTTAAAGATCAAACTACTGAATTTGATGCCTATATTGACAAAATAACTAAAAAAATAACTAAATTTGATGTCACTATATATCCTGACAACTATATCCATAATGAACAACCTATAGCAAATTTTATATTTTCAAAAAGAAAATTAACCTCTAATTCTGCTTTTAAATCATTTAACAATAAAAATTTTATAGACGGACAAAAAATACATATTCGAGCTAAAATACAGTCCTATAACGATAAACAAGATTTAATCTACTTATCACCAATTGAGATTTCACCTCGATAATATAACAAATAGTTGCAAATAATTTATTCAAAAAACTGAAGTCAGATTCTCTTCTGACCTCAGTTTTTATTATTTAGCATAATCTACTGCACGAAGCTCGCGAATCACGGTTACCTTGATATTTCCTGGGTAATCGAGATTGTTTTCAATTTTCTCACGAACTTTGTGAGCCAAGATTGTGACTTTGTCGTCCTTGATTTGTCCTGGATTGACCATGATGCGGATTTCACGTCCTGCTTGAAGGGCAAAGCTAGTTTGCACTCCTTCAAAGCCGTTAGCAATTTCTTCCAAATCATGGAGACGCTTGATATAGCTTTCAAGAGACTCACTACGAGCACCTGGACGGGCCGCACTCAAGGCATCTGCTGCAGCGACGATCACTGCAATGACGCTCTCAGCTTCAACATCTCCGTGGTGACTAGCAATTGTATTCACCACAACCGGATGTTCCTTGTACTTACGAGCCAATTCCATACCGATTTCAACGTGGCTACCTTCAACCTCGCGGTCAATGGCTTTCCCAATATCGTGAAGGAAACCAGCACGACGGGCAAGAGCCGCATTTTCACCAAGCTCGCTCGCCATGATACCAGCCAACTTAGCAACTTCAATCGAATGGCGCAAGACATTTTGTCCATATGAAGTACGGAACTGCAAACGTCCCATAATCTTCATCAAGTCCGGATGAAGGTTTGGCGCACCAATTTCATAGGCAGCAGCCTCACCGTACTCACGAATCTTATTGTCAATCTCTTGACGGTTTTTCTCAACCAACTCTTCGATGCGAGCTGGATGAATACGACCATCCTTGAGCAACATTTCCATAGTCATACGGGCAATTTCGCGACGAATTGGATCAAATCCTGACAAGGTCACCACTTCTGGTGTATCATCGATAATCACATCGACCCCTGTCAAACTTTCAAAGGTACGAATGTTACGACCTTCACGACCAATAATGCGTCCCTTCATAGTATCATCTGGGAGATGAACTGTTGAGTTTGTCGACTCCGCTACATATTCACCAGCGATACGTTGCATGGCTTGAACTAAAATATCCTTAGCCATTTTATCAGAACGTTCCTTAACCTCTTGCTCAGCTTCACGAATGCGGCTGGCAATCTCCTTTGTCAAGTTTTCCTCTGTCTGAGCCAAGATAATATCTCGTGCTTCTGCCTGCGACAGAGCACCAATACGCTCTAGTTCTGCTTCTTTTTGTCTTTCGACTTCCTCTAATTGCTCTTCACGCGCATCAAGGTTTTTCGCTCTATCAGAAATACTTTGTTCTTTTTGTTCAAGTGTTTGTTCTTTACTCGTCAAATTGTCGTCCTTACGGTCGAGGCTAGTAGCTCTCTCGGTCAAACGACTTTCGATTTGTTTGAGTTCTTGACGTTCTGATTTGAATTCAGCGTCCACTTCTTCACGGTATTTTCTGGCTTCTTCTTTGGCCTCCAATAGTGCTTCTTTTTTAAGAGACTTGCTTTCACGCTTAGCTTCATTAACAAGTAAATCTGCTTCACGCTCAGCTTGTCCACGTAAATTAGTTGCTTCTTGTTCAGCATTTAAAAGCATCAACTCCGCAGCTTCCTGAGATGATTTCATCTTAGCTGAGATGCTGACATATCCAATGACTAAACCAATGATGACGGCAAAAACAGCAATCGCAAGCGACATGATCTCCATGTTTTTACCTCATTTTATTGTTATTCCGAATGACATACATTCTTTTACATTCTACCATAAAAAAGTGATTTTCACAAACCTAAAATAGAATATGTTTTAGGGAAATTGGAGTTTATTTTACTAAAATATGTCTGTGCAATCCTTATTTCTTAGAAATAGTTGCTTAGTAGAGATTTGAGAAAAGTCTACCTTTCAGTAGACTTAGTAATGATCTTTAAAGGACAAGAAAGCCACGTTATCTCCATCCATCATATAAATCAAGCGATTTTCTGCATCAATACGACGTGACCAAGCTCCTTGGTAGTCATATTTAAGCGGTTCTGGTTTTCCTATTCCTGTAAACGGATTACGTTGAATATCCTTGATTATCTTGTTGATTCTTTTGAGTGTTTTCTTGTCTTGAGTTTGCCAGTAGCAATAATCTGCCCAGGCATCTTCTGTAAACTTGAGCAGCATTTCTTACTCCTCAATAACATGGACTTGAGTGGTTCCAGCACGAACTTGAGCCATTCCTCGCAAGACCTTGTCAGAAAGTTCCTTGTTTTGAGCGATTCTCAAAGTTTCCTGAATACTATCCCACTCACTCTTTGAAAGGACTACAATGTCCTCGTCTGGATTTTTATTGACCACCGTCAAAGGCTCAAATTCATCGTTTACCTTCTTCATGTAGTCCTTTAAATGATTTCGGAATGTTGAATAAAGAACTGCTTCCATAACCATACCTCGTTTTACCTCTTTTCCACTATTATACACGAAAAGAAAGAAATTGTCAGGAACTTGTACAAGATTTTCTTTTCTATCTATATATTCGTAAAAATTCTCAAAAAGCCTACCTTTCAGTAGACTTAGTTTGTTTCTATTCTAATGGGCACTCTTCCAAAATTCTGCTCTGCTATACTTGGTTGTCCTAGTTGGTAAATTCGGTCTGACTTTTGAGTCATGGTATCCCATGGTTCTTTGCCAATTCGGCTGACTAGATTGACCTGCGCTTTCAGAGACTTGAGGTGTTGTCTGCCTTTTTCGGTAAATCCAAGGACGTGGATACCTTCTGGCAAGTCACTTTCTCTAGCTTGCACCAAGATATAAGTCAAGAGGCGTCTGACACGCGCCTTGGTATAACGCTTGGTCGCAACCGCCTCGACTAATTCGTCAACAGACTGAGCCGTCTTGATAGTTTCCTTGATGCGCACAGCCATCTCTTGATTGACCTGATAGATGGTGGTTAGGTCTGGATTTGACAAGATTTGATAGCGGAGCAAAGGAAAATAGTCTTCCCAGCTCACCTTACTCGTCTGCTCAAATAGGGCAACAGAAGGCATAAAGCGTTCTAAGAAATCTTTGTCACTTTGATGCTGACGAAGAGCTGTCGCCGAGGCAAAGTCCACATCCTTGTCCACAGAATGGTAACCAGCGCCCTGACGCTGAATCGGATGAAGTTTGATGTTGTACCCAGCAACCGCCTTGGCATAGGCCAGAGCAAGGACATGATTGGGCGTATTGCCTGAAAAATCAAGACCCGCAAATTGCTTCCACATGGCCTGAGTTTTCTGGGGATAGGAAAGGGAATCAGGTCGATTTTCCACAAATTGCTCCATCTCAGCACCCTGCTCTGTGTATAAGTCAGCAATTTTCTGGTAATCCAGAACTTCTTCTGTCCCAAAAACCAGGCTATCAATGCCCAATCGAGCCAAGATATCCACAGCCCCTTGGCCAAAGAAATCCGCCGCCTGAACACTAACTAAAAAGGGCAATTCCACTATCAAGTCTGCGCCATTTTCCAGTGCCATCTGGGCCCTTGTCCACTTATCCACAATAGCAGGCTCGCCTCTCTGCATGAAATTCCCAGACATGGCGACAATTTTCAGCCCCTCTGCCTGATCCAGCAGGTATTTGTGGCCATTATGAAAAGGATTAAACTCCGCGATAATACCTGTGATGGTCATAGTAATCTCCCTTCCTAATGACGAAATCTACGATACCACTCAGGCAATCTCCCTCTCCAGTTAAGCCATTGTTTTTCTCCCACTGGAAGGATCTCTGCTAGTTGTTCATTACTATAATTCTTTTGTAGTTTAGGATAAGCTATCAACATAGTTGGACTATGGTATCCAGCAACCGTCATTGGCCATGTTCCGTACATTAGCATATGTCGGATATCATCCTCTGATTTTATTTCATTTACTAACATATCAAAAAGTTTCTTGGACATATCGTAAACAACTAACTCTGAAAATACGGTTCCTTCTTCCTGAACATAAAAGTATTGCCCATCTTTTTCCCAAAGCGTTCCATTTTGACGGATACGATTAAACTGCGAAACTTCTTCCCAAGAATATTTTGATCGAACCATATCAACCTCCTACTTCTGCACCACAAAAAACCAACGAGTGCTTGTTTCTGTTGGCTCTTTGTCTTCAAAGTCCGCATAGAGTTTGAAGGACTTGAAACCGGCCTGTTCCAGCAAAATATCATAGGTCAGAACCTCATAAGTCCGCTCCTCATGCACTTCATCGTGGCGACTAAAGGAACCGTCCGCTTCCTTTAGAAAGAAGGTCAACTCATGGACGATGGAGTGAGGTGCAGCGTCCTCATAGGTATCCCAGAGCATGGCAAAATCTTCTGCATTCTCATGGTAGGAATAGCCTGGAAAGACCTCATCTGTCTGGTAGATTGAATGCACATCAAAGATGAAAACGCCAGCTTCGTTAAGGGCATTATAGACTTCCTTAAAAACATCCCCTACTTCCACCTCATCCTGCATGTAGCAGATAGAGTCCGAATAACATGTGACAAAGTCATATTTACCTGCCTTGGACAAATCCAGCATATTGCCTTCAATAAAATCAATCTTTTGCTTGGCTGAAGCCGCTCTCTTCTTAGCAATCTTCAACATATCCGCGCTCAAGTCAAGTCCAGTCACATCAAAGCCAGCTTGAGAAAAGCGGACAGACTGGATACCTGTCCCACAAGCCAATTCCAAGAGTTTCTTTCTCTCCTTAGTCTTAGGCAAATGACGCAGAGAAAAATCCATCCATTTATCGTATAAACTGTCATCCATCACAGCATCGTAAACAGCCGCAAAGGTTTCATAAGTCGCCATAATCATGATACCAAGAGCCTCCATGGCAAACACCACTCGCCCTTTACCTTTCAATCAATTTTTTCTAAAATAAGCAAAGAAACCCAGTTGACTGCAACTGAGTTCGTCTTCTAAGCAAGAGCTTCTGAAATATCTACTGAATTTGCCTCATGCCATAGCTTTTCTAAGTTATAGTGGGCACGCATTTCTTCTGAAAAGACATGCACGACAACAGCGCCGAGGTCTAGTAGAACCCAACCTCCAGCTGCATCTCCTTCGACATGACTGCCTTTAAAGCCTGCATCGGCTACTTTTTCACGGATATTATCAGCGATAGCGTCCAACTGACGGCTATTCATTGAACTAGTAATAACAAAGTAGTCAGTCACGCTGGTCAAATCTTGGACATCAAGTGCGAGGATATCCTCTGCACGTTTCTCATCAGCCGCTTTCACGACTAGTTCTAGTAATTCTTTTTCGTTCATTTAGTCCTCTTTCAAATAGTGCACAAAGGCGTTATAGGTTTCAAGGGTTTGGGGATAGATGGGGAATCCCTGATGAGCTAGATGCTCCACGGTACGAGTTGTTTCGTAGGCCACTGCCTTATTGAGCGATAGCTCAGCAATTTCACGCGCCACATCCACTCCTGGAAAGGCACGGTTATGCTCGATATAGTCTGCAACGTAGATGACTTTATCTAGGTCTGTCATCTGACCAGCCCCGACTGTATGAATTTCAATAGCTCGCAGGATTTCTGAATCATGCAAATCTAAATCTTCCTGAATCTTGTAGATGCCGACCATGCCATGCCAGACATTATTGCCCCAGTTTTTGAGGTCAGGGTCTAGCTGATAACGGTCAATCAAATCCAGAAATTCCTGATCTGACAGCTTTTTAGCATAGTCATGAAGGAGCCCTGCTAGACCTGCTTTCTCAGCATCGACTCCAAATCTCTCGGCTAGCTCTATGGCTGCACTCTCTACACCTAGACAATGGGTTAAACGTTTTTCAGGTAGAAGCTCTGCCATTTTTTCCAACAAAGCCTCACGAGAGCAGTTGATATAGTCTTGATATACCATCAGTAGAGCCCCTCCTTCTCGATGTAGTCTAGCACAGGCTGAGGTAGGAGAAAATTGGGTTTCCGACCTTGAGCAATGAAGTCACGCACCATGCTGGACGAGATATCCATGAGAGGCACATCCACCCAGATAACTGGATAGGAAGTCCCAGCCTTGTAGCGTGGACGCTGAACCCCCACAAACTGAACCATGTCAACCAGCTCATCAATTCGGTACCATTTAGGCAGATAGTCCACCATATCAGCTCCGATAATGAAGTAATAATCCGTATCAGGATGTTGCTCTGTCAAGATTTTCATGGTGTCGTAGGTGTAGGAAATCCCCTTGCGCTCCAACTCGATGGTTTCAATGGCTAGGCCTTCAATTCCCTCAATCGCCAATTCAAGCATATTGAGACGATGGTGCTCAGGAATAGTTTCCTTTTTATCTACATGAGGAGGTTGGTATTCGGGCATAAGCAAAACCTGGTCCAGTCCCAACTGCTGGCGTACTTGGTCCGCAACAATGAGATGGGCATTGTGAACAGGGTTAAAATTCCCCCCTAAAATCCCGACTTGTTTGCGTTTTTTCTCCTTGATTTCTGGCTCCAACTCTACCTTGGTAAAGGGAGTCAATAATTCGATTGCCATAGGCTAGTCTCCTTTATTTCTCTGTAAAAACAGTTGTTTGGAGTAGTTTTTCTATATTTCTTTGACTTTTTTAGAAATCTTGCGATTCTCTTTCTTGCTAGACTGTTTAAACAAAATCAAGATGCGTCCGATTTTTTGGACTGTATCCACACCGATTTCTTCTTCCAAGATTTCAGCTACTTCGTGGATGTTTTCATCTGTGTTTTGTAAGAGCGTTACTTTAATCAATTCACGAGCATCAAGAGCTTGGCGGACGCTGGTTTTGATTTGGTCGTTAAGTCCATTTTTTCCGATTTGGATGATGGGTTTGAGGGTATGTGCCTGGCTGTTGAGGAAGGCACGTTGTTTTGATGTTAATGACATAATTTTCTTCCTTGTTTTTTGATAGTTATTTTAGGTGGTGAGGGACGGTCGGAACTAATTTTCCAAAGATCTCATCTTTGAAAAATGGATTTCCTGACCTCACAATTGAGCCTTGGTCTCAATTGTGCCCCTTGCCAATCTACAGATTGGCAAGACACCACGGCAATAACTATCGCTATATGAGCTCACTTTGTTCGCTCAGCGATTTTGTTTTAAATAATTGCTTTTCGTGTGACGACTGCAACGCCTTCTGGTGCCCAGACGGCGACTTTGGCGGTGCCTGTTACGCGAATCCAGCCGAGTCCTGAAATCACTAGGTCTGTCTTATCCTTGATGGTAAAGACATGTTGGACTAGTTTTGGAAAATCTTCTTTTTCCTTGCTATTTGGTGGTGTCAAAAGAGTTCCAAGGTGCTTACCATAAAATTCACTAGCTCCTTCTAGTTTGGTACGATGGAGTTTGAGTTCATTGTCAAAGAAGGCTGTGAAACCTTGCTTTTCTCCTGATATGAAGTCAAATCGTCCCAAGCCACCTAAAAACAGGGTTTGTTCAGAATTAAGCTGATAGGTTTTGGGCTTGATTTCCTTTTTAGGGCTGACATACTTGAGGTTTTTAGCAGTCAAATAATGAGCCATCTGGTGGCGGTGGATAATTCCCGGCGTATCGTAAATATAAGATCCGTCATCAAGTGGAATCTCAATCTTGTCCAAGGTTGTCCCTGGGAAACGCGAAGTCGTGATGACATTCTGGTCACCCGTGATTTCTTGGATAATGGCATTGATGAGAGTTGATTTTCCAACGTTGGTTACACCAACCACATAGACATCGCGCCCCTTACGATAGTGCTCGATTTTGTCAATGACTTCCTTAATGGCATGTTTGTTTTGTGCCGAAGTTAGGACGACATCGACTGGACGAAGGCCTTCTTCGTGGGCACGTTCCATGAGCCACTGGCTAATCTTGCCTGGTTTAACAGACTTGGGCAAGATATCTTTTTTATTTCCCACCAAGAGGACATCATTGCCTGAGACAAAACGTGGCAAGCCTGGGATGACAGAGCCATTGAAATCAAAGATATCAATGACATTGACCACCAAGGCATCACTGTCTCCCACCTCGTGCAAGAGCTTGAGGAAATCATCGTCCGTCAACTGGACATCCGTGATTTCATTGTAGTGGCGGAGACGGAAACAGCGTTGGCAATAGACTTCGCCAGTCTCCAAGCCTTTTTCAAGTGCTGACTGAGGAGTAAATCCAAGTCCAGCCTTGTCTGTCGTCTGAATGGTTGATCCACAACCAATACAGAGAATTTCTTCCATAGTTAAATTCCTTTTTTATATGTAATCGGTCCGTACTTTTCAGTGATTTTTCGCATGACACGACGCTCACGAGCTCGGTTAATCTGAGTTTTGATCGAGTCATGTTGGACCAAGGGTTTGACTAAAATCGAGCGAATGCCAGCACGGTGGGCTGCTCGAATATCTGTCATGAGCTGGTCGCCAACCATGACCACTTCACTTTTCTCATAGTGGAATTCCTTCATGGCACGGTCAATCCCAAATGTGAAGGGCTTCAAGGCCCAATAAACGTAATCAATCCCAAATTTTTCAACTGCTCGTTGAACTCGTTTTTTGGTGTTATTTGAGACCACAATGATGCGAATACCCGCGTCACGGAGATCATGTAGCCATTGCTTCATCTCTGGCGTCCCATCAGGGTTGTTCCAAGCAATGAGGGTATTGTCCAAATCGACCAAAACAGCCTTGATTCCCTGCGCCTGCAGGCTTGGGACTGTCAGATCATAGACTGCTTCCACAGCAAAATCTGGCATATAATTTTCAATCGCCATTCTGGCTCCTTTTCTTAACTTTTTTTCGCAATTTTCCTTAGTAATAATGACAGGATAATCCACAAACCTGCACTGGCCAAGCTGATGTAGAGCCAAGCATGGGGCTCATCTGTTAAAGGTAGGGGAACATTCATTCCAAAAAAGCCTGTTACGACTGCCAAAACAGCTAGCAAGACTGAAATGATGGTCAAGGTTGTCAAATTATCATTCAGATTATTGTTTAGGATGTTGTTGTAAGATGCTGATAGTTGTTGGAGAACTTGAGAAATCAAGTCTGTCATGGACACCAACTGATGAGCTTCAATCATGGCATCATCAAACTGCTCTCTCTCAATCTCATTAAAACTGCGATAAAGGGCATGCCCTTGGATATGTTCCAGCAACATGCGATTTTGCTTAGCAGCCGCAGTAAGATAAACCATACCGGTCTCCAAGTCAGACAAGGCAAAGAGATTTTTCTTGGTCGTCCGCTGACGCAAGAGACCATTGACCTCATCCTTACTCTTGTCCATCTGCTCGATGACAGGATAGTAGGCATTGCTGATGATTTCCAGACTGGCAAAGAGAAACTTGTAAATCGAAAGCGTGTCATGACTCTCCAGATAACGAGTCATCTGTTCAATGACATAGGCATTCTTGGTATTACTAATGGTAATCAGACGACGATGTTCCACGATAAAGGTCATAGGAAAGGCTTCGTAGTATTCCTTGTCCTTTTTCAAGTTCAAGACATTGTAGATAAAGGTCACAGTCCCATTTTCACGGTGATAATCCATGTGGGCTCGCTCATTCCTATCCAGTGCGTACTCAATGGTTTCCTTGTCCAAACCGTAGATTTCTGAAAGATCTTCTAGTTTTTTCAACTTGTCCAAATCTAGGTTAATCCAGGCACAGCCATTGCCCAACCGTTTTTCTAAAAACATCTTCTCTCCTTTACCAAACTCTTTCTATTGTACCATAAATCTGCTAAAATTTCAGGCCTGGTCTGTCCGAGAGAAATTGCTGACGACGGTGATATTGCGATTAGGAACGAAGTGTAGAACCTGGTCTTCTCCTCGGAGTTGTGTTGTTCGAATGCCAACGCTGACGACCTTGCCCGATACAGTAATGGGGCCATTTGTCAAAACAACCTCATCTCCCACATCCAGTTGCCGTTCAAAGAGGATGAAAAAGCCATTGATAACATCAGACAGAAAGCCTTGAGCTCCCATCCCAATAGCCACCCCAGCAATCCCAGCCCCAGCCAGCAAACTAGAAACAGGTAAACCTAAAATAGATAAGATACAATAAAGCAAAAAGAAATAAAGGGTATAATTAAACACATTCTCTAATAAACGTGAGATGGTTTTCTGACGCCCGACATCGTGGCGAGACATTTTTAAAGAAGGTTTAACAATTCTCTGCACCATGGTATGGAGCATTTTCTTAGCTATGTAGAATAGCAAAAATAGAAATAACAGAGAAATTAACTTGGTTAAGATATTCTCAATAATCGTTGTTATATCAAGCTTGTTGAGGTAGGTTTGAATAAATTCTTTCATAGAAAACTCCTTTCATTTATTATACCATACTTTCACAAGTGATGAATCTCCATAAATATTCAAAAATAATAGCCAAAATAGACAGAAAATTCTTGATTTTAGTTCATATTTATACTATAATCATAAACATTACACAACAAAGGAGATTATTATGAAAAAAATCATTCATGCTTGGAATAAATCAAGCCTAATCAAACGAATTTTGATTGGTATGATTATTGGAGGAACCCTAGGACTGACACTTCCTAACATTTCAGGAATTGGCCTGCTCGGAGATCTCTTTGTTGGTGGCCTCAAAGCCATCGCACCGATTCTAGTCTTTGCCCTCGTTGCCAATGCCCTTTCCCAACATAAAAAGGGGCAAGATAGTAATATGAAAACGGTTATCTTCCTTTACTTGGTAGGTACCTTTGCTGCTGCTCTTGTTGCTGTCTTAGCAAGCTTTATTGTCCCTGTTGAGATTACCTTAAATAGTGCCAATACAGAAATTGCACCACCAGATGGGATTGGACAGGTCCTCAGCAATCTCTTACTTAAACTCGTCGACAATCCAGTCAATGCCCTTGTCACTGCCAACTACATCGGTATCCTATCTTGGGCAGTGATTTTCGGGATTGCTATGAGAGAAGCCAGCAAAAATAGTAAAGAATTGTTGAATACCATAGCTGATGTGACTTCTAAAATTGTCGAATGGATCATTAACCTAGCTCCATTTGGGATTCTTGGTCTTGTCTTCAAAACTATTTCCGATAAAGGAATCGGCAGTCTCGCAAACTACGGTATTTTACTAGGACTATTGGTGACAACCATGTTCTTTGTAGCCCTAGTAGTCAATCCATTGATTGCCTTCCTCTTTATGAAGAGAAATCCTTATCCCCTCGTCTGGAAATGTTTGCGTGTTAGCGGTGTGACAGCCTTCTTCACTCGTAGTTCTGCGGCGAACATCCCTGTCAACATGAAACTTTGTCACGACCTTGGACTGGATCCAGATACCTATTCTGTTTCTATCCCACTTGGTTCTACTATCAACATGGCGGGGGCAGCGATTACTATTAACGTTTTGACCCTTGCTGCAGTAAATACTCTTGGAATCCCTGTTGACTTTGCGACAGCCTTTGTCCTCAGTGTAGTAGCAGCTATCTCAGCCTGTGGTGCTTCTGGTATTGCGGGAGGTTCCCTCCTTCTTATCCCAGTTGCTTGTAGCCTTTTCGGTATTTCTAACGATATTGCTATGCAAGTTGTCGGAGTTGGTTTTGTGATTGGGGTCATCCAAGACTCATGTGAAACAGCCCTCAACTCTTCTACAGACGTCCTCTTTACTGCCGTTGCCGAATACGCAGCAGCCCGTAAAAAATAATCTATAAAGACAAGCCTGCTCAGGTCTTGTCTTTTCCGCTTTTATTCTAGTCTTATTAGGAAATTCTTATGTCTATTAGCCAACGTACGACCAAGCTCATCTTAGCTACCTGCCTTGCCTGCCTGCTTGCTTATTTTCTTAATCTTTCCTCGGCAGTTTCGGCTGGAATCATCGCCCTCTTGAGCCTATCCGATACCCGTAGAAGTACCTTAAAACTGGCCCGCAATCGGCTCTTTTCCATGCTTCTAGCTCTAGCTATCGGTGTTCTGTCTTTTCACTTGAGCGGATTTCATATCTGGAGCCTTGGCCTCTATCTTGCCCTCTACGTGCCTCTAGCCTATAAGATGGGCTGGGAAATTGGCATCACACCAAGCACTGTTTTGGTAAGTCATCTCTTGGTTCAAGAGTCAACTTCTCCAGATCTTCTAGTCAATGAATTCCTTCTCTTTACTATCGGTACAGGATTTGCCCTACTTGCCAATCTCTACATGCCTTCACGAGAAGAGGAAATCCAGCACTACCACGTGCTGGTGGAAGAAAAGTTGAAAGATATTCTCCAACGCTTCAAATATTATTTATCCAGAGGGGATGGACGCAACCGAGCACAGCTGGTTGAAGAATTGGACACCCTTTTGGAAGACGCCCTCAGACCGGTCTATTTGGATCACTCAGACCACCTCTTTCACCAGACCGACTACCATATTCACTACTTTGAGATGAGACAGCGACAAAGTCGCATCCTGCGAAACATGGCCCAGCAAATCAACACCTGTCACCTAGCTGCCAGTGAGAGCCTGATTTTGGCCCAGCTCTTTTCAAAAATTGCAGGCCAACTAAGCCAGACCAATCCTGCTTCTGATTTGCTAGATGAAATTGAACGTTATCTGGAAGTCTTCCGTAATCGCAGTCTGCCCGAGACAAGAGAAGAATTTGAAACCCGTGCCACACTTCTTCAACTCCTACGTGAAGCCAAAACCTTCATCCAAGTAAAAGTTGACTTTTACCAGAAATATGGACAGTAAAAAAGAAAACTTCAGACCAGTCACCAAAAGTGAATATCTGAAGTTTTCTTTTATTTATAAGTTATCACCATAAAGGTTAGTAATAAAACGAATAAGGCCAAACTCACCAATAAAGTGAGCACCTTTACCAAGGTGTTGCTCTGCCAGTAACTTGGTTTACCAATATTACTAGTGGCATCCATGGAAAATAGTTGATTTTCACGGGGTTGTATGGTTACCAATACAATCAAAGCAAGAGAGAGGACAATAGCTAAAACAATCAGAATATCAGTCATAGGCCTACCTCAAAATTCCTAGCAAAGTAAAGAGTAAACCAACCAGAATCATCAAGCCCAGTAAAAGTGAAAAAGTTTTACTAATCTTTTCCCCTCGGGTTTCTTTTTCTTTCTTGATAGGTTTTTGTTTCAACTCTTCCATGCGACCTTCAACGTCTTTGTAAAATAAATCCTCATCTGACATATTAGCCTCCTAAAACAGTTTGCATGGTTTCCTGATATCGCACCAAGTCAACATAATTGGCATGTTGGCCTTGTTTGCCAAGTGCCTGACGCATTTGATCAACATCTGAAAGAGCCAGTTTAATGGTCTCAACCAAAGCAGAAACTTCACTACTTTCAAATAGATGATCAGGAGCGATATAGAGTCTATTGTGTACCGTTTGGTTGAATCCCAGAATCAAGAGATTGTGCTCAAAGGCCTGACGTACCGCCTGCAACAACTCATTACTGTGGTTTATATCCAAGTAAATATCCGACAATTGATAGAGCTCCTGAATCTTCTGTGGACTAGCATTCTGATAAAGGACCACATTAGGATAGCGAAGCATGTCTAAGAGCTTAGAAGACATTTCTGTCACCGCTGCGATACGGAAGGTAACATCAGGCAAGGCTTCTACAATTGCTTCTACTTGCTCAATCTGATCTGAATTGGTCAAGATTAAGGCATCTCGTCTTAGGAAATTATCACGTTTGAACTGGTAATGATAACCCAAGTGCACAAACTGATCATGGTATTTCTCATTGGTCAACTCTAAAGCGCGTTCATAAGTCTCCTTGTTTGGAATGATGATTTTCTTAGTACGCACATCATCACTTTCCAAAATCAACTGCATATTACCTGGGATAGCATCATAGAGAGGTTCTTGCCAAACCAAAACATCTGATCCAGACTTATCTGGATGATGGAAGGAAACTAAGAAAGGTGTCGCTAGAGTATTAAAGATAAGCTGACTGGTATCGATTTCCAAATCTTGCAAAAAGAAGGTGATAAATTCAACCTTATTTGCAAAGTAACGCATGGACTGACCAGGTAAGGTCAATAATATATCACCCGTCACATGGTTTTCAAGTAAAACTTCCTGACTATTGACATCTTGGTAAACCGTCATCACCGGCTCACTATCTGCGCTAAAGGTTGTTGTAGCAAAGCAAGCTCCGAAGCGATTGTAATGGTCAACCTGACGGACTCTACCTTCCAGGTCTTTCCAATCTACCTGTTTTACCAAGCGAGCCTGCATTCCATCAGCATAATGAATGACGGCCCTCTCCTGCGTCATATCTTCAATACGAGCAGACTGATTATTGCCTGAAATTTCCCAAAAAGCTGGAACAGGGACTTGGTTGAAATAGAGAGGTTTTCCCTTTTCATAGCCTAGATAATAGGTAAAAGGAGAAACCAGACCATCAGGCAGAAAACCATCTGCATCGATGACCACTCCAAGTTGAGACAGTCCAGTAGCCCTGAGACTTTCATGTAAATCTCGACTTTCCTGACTATAACGATCATAAAGTTCAATCATGGAGCACCTCCTCTACTGTTTTCTTCCACTTTTCTAAAATTTCTTCGGTTAAAAAGCCTTCTGCAATTTGATAAGAATGGTCACGCATAGATTCCAAACGATTTTCTTGATACAGTTGACAAATCTTAGCTGCGTAAGCTTGCTTGATTTGGTCTTCTACATGGTCAGATGAACTTGGAATCAAATAACCATTTTGCCCATCTTCTATAAAGGTCTGATTACCATAAGGCACATCAAAACCGATGAGAGGGAGGCCTGAACCAATAGCTTCCATCAAGGTCAAACCAAAGCCTTCACTTGTTGAAGCCGTCAAGTAGACCTCATACTGGCTATAAATCTGCGAAAGTTCCGCATGTCCCTTGAGCTGGATATAATCCTCAGCCTGATGATTTGCAATAATATCTCTAAGCAGAGAATCCTCTCCACCGCTACCATAAATATCAAAGGTTAGTTCAGGAATTTCCTTACGAGCTTCAATAACTGCCTTGACCAACCAATCAATGTGTTTTTCTTTGGCAAGACGTGAAGCAGTAATCAATGAAAAAGGCTTACGTCCTTGACTTGACTCGGTCAAGGAATCAATACTTCCTACAGGAATGGTAATAACCTTTGGTTGGTGCTGGGTGTATTTGGCAAATTGCTCTTGCAACACTTCCTTTTGTCTATCAGTTGATACGATAAAGAAGTCAACCTTATCTGCATTGGTAAACTGATAGTCGTAATAGTTATTCCAAAGGATATAGTCCTCATTTGTAGCATTTTCACTATAATGCTCCGCATGAACAACTACCGCTAGATGAGCTGCTTGTGCTTCCTCAAAAACAACCTGTCCAATGCCTGTCTCCCTATCCAGAATGACTAAATCAGACTTATTTAAATTCAAGGATTTCATAAAAGCACGCATGAAAGCTGGTTTCCCATAGAAAATCTTATCCTTAAAACGATAAATTTCTTCCTTCCCTTGATTCATCAAGATATCATAGGCTGGAGTCCCGTCTTCATTGTAAAAAGTTCGTTGGTATAGGACCGCAACATTGTCCTTGGGAGCAAAATATTCGCTACAATAACGCGTATAAGAAAAGTAATCCTTTCGAATCAAATTTCCTTTAAAAACATACTCTACATACTGGACCAAGTCCTTGTCCTCATCAACCAAATAACAGGTAACAAACTTATCTTGGTCAGAAAAGAAGACACGCAAAACCTTGCCATTCTTTTCTCTACGACTTTCAACACCGTCAAACTTAGACAAAACATCCTCAACCGTCACGCTAGTCGGTGCAATCTTGATATCTGTAAAGTGATTATAAAGCCAGATAACTTGCTCATCATCAAAACCAATATTGGCTGTTAAGTGCTGAATGTTATCCGCTAAAATCATATCTGTAAAGATAAATTTAGAGGGTAAATTCAAACTTCGAAAAATACCGGCACGATAGGCTTGAGCATATTCTACACCGCTACTGGCCCAACCAATTCCTAAATTTATATTGTAAATTGTCATATTTTCTCCTCTTATGGAAAATGAGTTAGAATTTCACCTTTTGGAGTGACCTCAACCAGCCCCATCAGGAGATTCCGTACCATATCAGCACGAATTTGCTCTTTCATCGCTTCAAAACCTGCATAGGCTTCTTGATAATATTCTACAATTGGATTTTTCTGTGCAGCAGATTGGCCACCGATAGCCATAGATAATTGTTGTAGATAGTCTACCTGCTCCACCCAGTTATCATCGATAGCCTTCAGTAGAGAAAGTCGTAAATACTGTTCATACAAGTCATGTTTCTCCAGTAATTCCTTCTTTTCAGAGAGTTCTCTATTCACAACTTGTTGAATAAAGTTGCGGACTTGTTTCTGATTAGATAGGTCTAGATTATCTGGAATCTCCTTTACATGGAAACTGATATTGGTAACAATAAAGTGAAACAGTAATTCACGACTGGCATAGTGTTCAGCCGCTACCGCTTCTGTATATCTCTCGATGATATCCAAAACTACATCTTCTAAGTCACGAGAACCATCTATTAGACGATTGCGTTCCTTGTAAATCATATCCCGTTGAATATTCATACTTTCAGCATATTCTAGAGTCTGACGGCGTGCCGAACGTCCAGCACTATCACTGGCATGCTGAGCCCTTTCGACCAGGTTACGATACTTACGACCTTTGAGAATTTCTGGTTGCGTCATATCTTGAACTTGATAATCTTTATACTTCTTATGAACCCAAGATGGACCAAATTTCTTGATAACATCATCTTCCAGTGATACAAAAAACTTACTCATACCTGGATCTCCTTGACGACCAGAGCGGCCACGGATTTGAAGGTCGATCCGCTGACTTTCCATCCGCTCTGTTCCAATGACAATCAAGCCCCCAAGCTCAGCGACTCCCTCACCCAATTTAATATCCGTACCGCGTCCTGCCATAGATGTTGCTACTGTCACAGCCCCCATCTGACCTGATTCCGCGATGATTTGGGCCTCACGTGCAGCATTATTGGCATTGAGAACGTTATGTGCAATCCCTTCACGGAGCAAAAGAGATGAATAAAGCTGAGACATCTCCACTGAACCTACAAAAACGAGTAAGGGATTTCCCTTAGCATGATACTCTTTGATGTATTCCAAAGACGCATAAACTTTCTCTGGTAAAGTCACATAGAGATTATCGGGATAATCAATTCGTTGCTTAGGACGATTGGTTGGAATCCGAATAACAGCCATATTATATGTCTCAAGAAATTCTTTTTCTGCTACCTTTCCTGTCCCCGTCATCCCGGATACTTTGTTAAACATCTTAAAGAGACTCTGATAGGTAATGGAAGCCATGGCTCTCGTTTCAGGAGACAACTTCACGTGTTCCTTGGCTTCAATGGCCTGATGGAGACCTCCCTGCAATTTGGTCATTTCCATTAAACGACCAGTCCCCTTATCCACCAATACCATCTCATTTCCACGAATGATATAGTCCTTATCTTTAGTAAAGAGTTTATGGGCTCGAATCGCATACACTAAATGACGAGCAAAAACCGCATGTTCTTCCTTGTAAAAATGATCTATGCCTAAGAAGCTTTCAGCAGCCTTAGCCCCCTTGGTAGTGAGCCAAACCTCATCCTTCTCCTCTTTGAAAATATAATCTTCTCCTTCGACTAGCGTTGTCACTAGTGTATCAATGATTGCATAGTAATTAGACTGAACACGGGGAGAACCCGCAATAATCAAAGGAGTTTGTGCACTATCAAGCAAGATATCGTCAATTTCATCAATAATGACATAGTTAAAAGGTCGCAAAAACTTACCTTCTTCATTCGAAGCCAGATTATCATTTAGGTAATCAAAACCTAAATTACTATTGGTTGTGTAAATGATATCCGAAGCATAGATCAGTTTCTTTTCTTCTGCTTTCATTTCCTTCTTTGGATCCCCTGTAAATGGGACCCCAATAGTCAAGCCTAGGAAACGATAAACTTGGCCCATTTCCTCTGCATCCCGCTTTGATAAATACTCATTAGGCGTCACAACCATCACACCTTCTCCTGAAAGAGCGTTCAAATAGACCGACATGGTGGCTGTTAGGGTTTTACCTTCACCTGTATTCATCTCAGCAACATTTCCGTAGTGCATGACAATAGCTCCCATGACCTGAACATCATAGGGGAACATCCCTAAAATCCGCTTGTCTGCTTCACGCACCACTGCAAAAGCTTCTACTAAAAGGTCATCTAAACTTTCTCCCTTTGAAAGACGCTGACGAAACTCCACTGTTTTAGCGACCAATTCTTGATCCGAAAGAGAGGACATCTTGCTTTTTAAGCTATTGATCCTCTTTAAAATCTTTTTCACTTTCCTAAGCTGGAAATCTTGACCTAAACGTCTAAACACTTCTAATCTCCTTGATAGAAAAATGATAAAAAGTTAAGGATTCAAAGCCAGCACTTAAAAGAGAAACTTGATAAGTATAACTATCTTCTGGATAAGTAAATATGAAATCTTTCACTTTTTCTACCTTTTCTTCTAAAATATCACCATAGCGGTCAAAAAAAGTTATCTTGGTATAAACCCCATTTTCAGGCTGACAATCAAAAACTAGTGATAGTTGATACTCATGATTTCTTTTTAGTAAGGGAAGCTGGGGCTGAGTCCGTGCAGCCTGGTAATTGACACTAGAAAACCATGTCTTGAGAATTTCACCAGATGGCAAGAGGGGATTATATAAACGTACACTCTTGTCTGGGTAGTAGGATACATTTGATCCGTACATATAAGTCCCACCAACTTCTCCCCAATGAATGGACTGTCTCTGTGTGATTATCATTCTTTCTCCCTTCCAAAACCACTTGCTAGTACCATCCGATAAAAGTGGATAAACCAAGCAACATTGGTATCTGTATCATCATTGTGTCGACCTGCCGTTCCTTTAGATAAGATTTTAGCACCTGTATTACACAAATAAGTAACTAGTTTCTCATAAGCCTGCGGATCCATATCTTCATCTTTCATGTAAGATAATCCAAAGGTAGTATTGGAAAAATCTGCCTGCTTAAAAGTTTTCCAAAATCGCTGATCCAACTCCGTCATATCTTGCCAACTCGTCCCACCTGTATGGTGAATTAAACAATCAAAAGCTAAGTTAGAGACACCCGGTGCATCCAAACGTCCACGGCTAGCTATGGTTCCTAAATTTGCCAAGGGTTTCCCTAAAATCACAGCATGAGGTTCAAAAGTAGCACCGTAGTAGAGAGAAGGAAACGTTCCCATAGAAAGGCCTGATAAAATCAAATCCTTAGAGGTTAAACCAAGATAATCTAAATAATATTGAATGGTGGCTTTTAACTTACCTTCTAATTCATCACTTCCAAGGTAAAAAGCCCCACCCTCTAAACGAGGATCTGAAAAGAGGAGGAAAGGACATCCCAGACTCTTCATCATAAAGTAGCCCTCGAATCCTTCTGCAGGTCGATAACCTGCAAAATAGACAGCCAAAGGCGGTTTAAAATCACCTGGATGGAAGAAATAGTTTATTTCATCACGCTTAGAATCATGTAGGATATTTCCACCAAGTACAAACTTACCAAATTGTTTTCGACTCCAACGTTGGTGAAGATTACCCAGTTTGATAGTTCCATGGCCTCTTGCTTCAACAGATATCGAGAGAAAGTAATCTCCATCTCGACTATCCATAACAAGTGCTTGCTCCAAGTCTTTTTCAGACACTATGATCTCTTCAAAAATATCATCAACAGATCCACTCCAAATTTTACGGATGACCAAACGAAAGTCACAATTTCCTTGCTTTTCATATTCAAGCCACAACTCAATAGGAAGTGTTTTTTGAACAACTATATTATAAGCCCAATAGGCAAGTTGGGAAAAATCTTGTCCAAATCCACCTTCCAAACTCACATAATCTAATCCCTGATAAGAAATAGCTCCTGTAAAGTTTGGATTCACTTGTATCATCGAAGGAAAGAGTTTATCACCATAACCACCGCCAAAAAGAGATTTACTCAAATCATTGATGAGTTGTTGGGGACTTGAAAAATCAATTGCTTGTGCACATCGTTTTTTAAAAAAATCCAAAACCTCTCTATCATCAGTTTGTAGATTCTGGTTATAAAATAAAGTATAAGGTTCAAAATATTTCACAAAGGAAAATAAGTCTTTGGCATACTGACCATCTTCTATTAAAACGGCATGAAAACGGCTAATATCCTCTTTTTCTATTATTTCACGAAGGGCTACTGATGAGTTGGGATAAAAATGATACCAACTCATATTTTCAGGTATGTCATACCGATTTCCCCAATTGGTAAGTCCTATCTGTAAAATATTAAGTTCCTTTGACATTTTTAACCTCCTCTATCCATTTCTCTAATTTTTCAAGAAATTGTTGTCCTGTGTGCTCCTTAATCTTATCAATCGAATAAATCAAGGACTCATTCCACTCTTTCAACCTATCTGTGTAATAATGTGCAGCCTTAGAAAATTCTGTCACATCTGCTAACAAATAACCATTTTTCAAATGTTCAACATAGGCGGTTTCAACTAGGTTGATTTGAGGAATTCCTGCACTAATACCAGCTATCTGTGTATAGAGATGAGGCTGTCTATTTAAATCCACAATCAAACGGACAAATTCTAGTGTTTTTATCAAATCTAACTCATCATTCAAGTTGACAAACTGGATACGTAAGTCCTGGTGTTGATTTTCTTCCAGAGGATTTTCTGCATCACCATAATCAATCGCCTTCTCCAGATTTTCGGATTGAATGCTTTCTTGGATGAAAGACTCAACAATCCCTTCCACCTCATTCATTTGCTCCTGACTAGCAGCAAAGGCTCCAAAAATCACTTCAGTATCTTTATTTTCAGAGACGAAGGACAAGACTTGAAGTAGAGCTTGATTATCAATCCCCTGTTCAAAATCCAGTTGATAATATATGATGGATTCTTTCTTAGTTTGGCTTCGTCCCAATCGTAATCGGGTGTCAAAAGATGATAAATGATAAAAGTGATGCATTCGTTCAGGATACAACTCCTGCAACAATCGTAAACTATCCTCTCTATCCACCAAAATCAAATCCGATTTTTCAAAAGTTAAATCTAAATCCCTAAAGGTATCTTGAGGATTACGTCCAATGAAAATACTCAACAGTTTCGGATTTTTCTTAGGTAATCGGTCTAAGACAAGCTGATCATGATGAGAATGAGAAGGAAGCATAAAAATATCCTGGTCCTTCACATACTTTTGCAGATAATTCTCAAAAAATTCTGCCACCAAGTCTCCCATGTTTTGGTAAATAAGTGCTTTAAAGCGATAACTAAAAATTGGATTGATTTCTACCCGTCCGCCTTCATTTAAACGCTCTCTGAATTGCCACACTCCCTTGGGATTCAGATATTCTTGATAAGCCACTTGCCCCTCTTCAAAAAAGATAACACTCGATACAAACCCACGGTCATCCATGATATAGTGCATATGTATTTGACCATTCGGTTCAAAATACTGTATATCACTGATGAAGCCTTCAACCCCATGTTCAACCTTAGCAAATTTCTTCCCATTTTTTTGAACGATAATCGTAAAGGGACTATAAATAAATTCACAGTCATCATCCCACTCAATATCTCTAATACTTAACACTTGGGTATGGAGATTATGAAAATCTTGCATAACATCAAAAACGGAATAAGTATCCGTTTCTAACACACCATGTCTATGTAAAAAATAACGTAGATGAGGCTGGTAAGTTAATACTAATAGACGAGAATCTATATCTTGCTCTTGAAAGAGCCGAATCTGGTGAAAGGTATCATCAAACTCTAGACGAAAACGAGAAAAATACCATGGAGTGATATCTGCATGCCATTTCCTCTCAGAACCATACCAAGCTGGAATAAAATAATACATAAAAGTCTCCTAAATCAAAGGTTTATAGGTCTCATTTAGCCTTAAAGCCTTGACCTCGTCTCTAATCGTAAAAATCATGCCCCCAAACATCATAAACAAGCCTGGAATCATTGCCAATCGTAATAACTTTTCATCAAATAAAACAAAAAGCATGGGACCACCTGCCATGATCACATTAAAGAGACCACCTATGACTGAGAAACGAAGGACCAATCGATTAATAAATCGACTAGTGTCCTCTCCTGGATAAATTCCATAAATGTATTCTCCAGATTTTTTCATGCGGTCTGCAATCTCTTCTCCATTCATAGTAACAAATGCAAAAATAATACTAAATAAAAATAAGACCGAAATATAAACATAGACCCACAAAGGCTTCCCAACAATAAATTCCTTTGATAAAGCCGCTAGCCCTGAATGATTAGGGAAAATAAAACCCAGCAAGATGAACAGATAAGCCGGTACACTAAGAAAACTCATCACATACATATAAGGCATCCCACCTGCAGGATTCAGCATGATTTCGAGATAAGAATAGCGTTTAAAACGATTGTGTAAGCCAATTTTATTAACAGGAACCAAATAGCGAGCTCGATACATAATGGCAAGTAAATAAGAAAAGACAACGGTTAATAAAGCAAGTAACACAATAATCCCTGTTGGAATATGAACCGTTTGAAATGTTTCAATAACATCCTGAGGGATATTTAAAACAATACTGGATAGGAGGATTACAATAGAACCCCCAATCCCCATACTAGCATTTAAATCTGACAACCAAACAAGAAAAAATGTTCCTGCTATCAGCAACAAGGTATTCATTAGAGCAACCAAAATTGCCGAATAGGAGGATTGAACTGGTAAGCTCAAACTAACTGCCAAGGATTGAATAACAGCAATTAGCAAGGTCAGATACATTTTTCGTCGATCTTGAATTTCAATCGCTGTAGAACTTAGCCCCAATTTTTTAGAATATGAAAACATCTGCCACAAAATCATAGCTGACATCCAAGGGGAGAGTCCAACAGAAAAAATTGACAAACTTCTTAGATTTCCACCTGTTAGGGCAGCTGAGAAGGCTAGATAGGCTGTTGAACCTCCTAAAAAATCTTTACTATTTAGGTCAACAAAAGGGAGAGTAATACGACTTCCCAATACATAGATAAACAGTAGAAATAAGGTAAATAGTCCTTTTTTTACTGCTATTGACGAATAAATCTTAGTCACAAAATACTCCTTTATTAGCTTTGGGGTCAAATCTCACTTTTATTATATATTATTCTTACACTAAACGGTAAAGGTTATTCTTCTAATTTCTTAAGACTTTAACCATTTCCTCAGGACTTTCTACAGAAAAAATACCATCGTAAATACTATCATCTGAGGATTTCCTAGTATTATCAAACGTAAAGATTTTTACCCCTCTATCTCTGGCCTTGGATAAGACATCTAGAACCTCTGCTCCATGATTAATATCTAAATAGACAGTTGTATCATCTAAAAGCCATTCAATTCTATTATGAATGATACTCTGATAAAGAGTTACATTTTCATAAACTGATAAGTTAGTTAGAGCAGGGGCACAATATACTGGAGCTCCGATATTAAAATGCCAATCAGGTAAAGACTTTATTAAATATTCCAAGTGTTCTACTTCTAAAACCCATGTTACAATAAAAACATTCTTCTTAGATTGATTGCTACGGTCAAAATAATTAAGATTTGCTTTTCCTGATATCATTTCAGACCAGTCTAAATCTCTATAAGCCCACCACAATTCTCGAAGACGCGATACACTATACGTGTTCCAAGGTTTATCATGACTTGCAAAATGTGTTATTACTGGTCTACAATATTTCAAATTTTCTAGATTTCCTGATGTATTAAGGAAATCTAGTCCTATTAATTTATTAAAATCATAATCCAATTGCAACCATCGATTTTCAAAATAAATGTTTAAGATACTTTGGTCTGCCATTTGAACCTGGTCTTGCTTTTCTTCGGTTAATATCAATAAGTCATGTGTAATATTTTGTTCTCTCCACATATCATTATTGATTAATAACACTCCAGCATTAAAACCATTAATAGATAATTCCCATCCATAATTATCTTGTACTGCTGCTATAGGATATCCATTTAGATCTAATTCAAACAAGGGACTTAAATCTCCACTTACAATTAAATCACAATCAAGATAAAGCGATCTACTATCATTTATAACATTAGGAATTAAAAATCTATAAAATGTTGCATAATTTATATGATTCGCCGTTTTAAAGTCTTTAAAGCCATTAGACTCCAAATGAATATTTTTAATGCTGGAATCAAAATGTTTTAATTTAGGAACTAATAATTTAAACCATTCTGGCGCTATATCACTATTTAAAATATAAAAATCAACTTCTGTATTATGACAAAGAATCGATTTAATTGTTGTCTCTAATTGAACTAAATAAGCATTATCCGCTGCTAAGACAATTGATTTCCTCATGACTCTCCTTCCATAAAACTTTTAATCATTTCTACCATTTCATCAGGCCTATCATGATGACAAATACCAGCATATGATTCTTCAGGTATAGTCAAGCAACGTGTATTATCGAAAGTTAGTATCGGCTTTTCACATTTCTTTACTAAATCATAAACATATACTAGTTTCTCATCTAAATTTAAATCTAAATAAATATCGGAACTCTTTAGAAGTTTTTCCACTAAAATAGGAAAAGAATTAGGGTAAAGAGTCACATTTTGAAACCTAGATAATCTCTTTAATTCATCCGACATAAAAGTATGAGCAACAATATAAAAATGTACTTCTGGCAATTGTTCAACTAGATAATCAATTTTTTCTACACACCAAGAATTGGTTAAATTCATGCAAGTTAATGCTGGTTTATAAATATCTGCAGAATAAAAAACATCCTTTTCTTTCCAGCTAGATACTATATAACTCCATTCCATAAAAGAATATTTCCACCACTCTTCTCTCAAACGTCCAACCGAAAACTGCTTCCATGGTTTATCAGGAGAAATATAGTGCAAAATTTTTGGAAGAGGTGTTAGTGGAATTTCAAAAACAAAAGCATGATTTTTTTCAGCTGCACCAGCATCAAAACCTACTTGAAAATTATAGGTATCCTCTAACTGGTAATAACTACTTTGAAAAAGAATATTGAGAATAGATTGATCTCCTTCCCCCACATTTTCATGTTCTTTTTCCGTTAATTCAACTAACTGCTGACGCATATTATTTGATTTCCATTTTTTATTGTCTATCAATAGAACTCCTGCGTTAAAACCAACACCTGCTCCAAAGCAAGAGCGAGTTGCAGCCAAATAATTTTCACCTAAATCTAGTTCAAACAAATCGGTCAAATCACCAGTCACAACCAAATCACTATCTAGATAGAGAACTTTATCTTCTGTTACAAAATCTGGAATAAAATAGCGTGCAAAAGTCATATGATTAATATGAGGTAGCTTGTTTGACCAGTTCATTTGAAACTGTTGTCCTATTAACTTGCAATCAATCAAGTCGCCCCCCATCTCTTGAATATACATTCTTAATCTACTGAACCATTCTTGAGGAATGTCCTTGTTTAGTATATAAATTTTTAAGTGACTATTGTGTCTACAGATTGATTTCATAGCTGTTTCGATTTGTCGAATATAAGCGTAATCACCTGCAAATACTACTGCACGTTTGGTATTTCCCATTTTAAATCCTTATCATTTATTCTAACTAACATTACTTATTGTCCTACATACATTAAACCAAATAGATTTTATTCTATCATCTTTACATAAAATCAAAATCACTTTATTCACTTACTTATCAAGCAAACATAATGTTTCCTTAATCCATCGCATCGTATCTGTTGATGATAGATCTTTATCTTCAAGTTCTTTTTTTCGAAATTTTAACAGAGATACAAAATTGTCTACGTATCGACCAACATCTATATTTCGAGCAGCAAGAAGAGCTATAAAATTTTCGCGCTGTTGTAAATCACACCTGACTTTGAGTAAACTAAAATGTCTCGTCGAGCCTTCACCTGTTCTATAAACATAACTATCTCTATTAATATAGACAGACTTAGGTGAGATTAGATAGATTTTAAACCAAAATTCCATATCTTCACCTAAACTAGTTAGAGAATTAAAACGAATATCTCCTAGAATATCTCGTCTAACTAACTTTCCACTTACAAAACGATATGAATAATCAAACGAATCTAAATCAATTAATTCATTGATCAGTTCTAGATGATGAAAGACTCGTTTATCGTAACCTCGTTGAAAAGAATGAACATACCAAGTATTATCTTCCATAGAAAATCTTTTATATGTTGAAATTGAGACTGACGCAGATTCGGATACTAGAGCAGAATATAGAACTTCTAAATAATCTTCCTCAACCCAGTCATCTGAATCAACAAACGTTAAATAATCACCTCTGGAGTATTCAATCCCTAGATTACGAGCAGAGGAAACTCCGCCATTTTCTTTCCTATAGTAATGAAAACGGGAGTCCCTCTCTGTATATTCCTGACAGATTTTTCCTGAATTATCTGTAGAACCATCATCAATCATAAGCACTTCAAAATGTGTATAAGTCTGTTCAACAAGACTTTCCAAGCAAACTCCAATATAACTTTCAGTATTATAAACTGGAATAATAACACTAATCAAAGATTCCATACATTTCACCTAAAATCTTAAAATTATAGAATAAATCTTTATTTATCTAGCAATATAGTTGTTGGGCAGTCTCTATGTAAATCATGAAAATGTTTCTTTGAATTCCTGTTTATAATAGACTCATTTTTATTAAAAATATCTATTTTTTAGAGAGATACCCACATGAATTTCTCTATTTTTTTAAATGTTCAATCAAAATTGTGAACTCACTTATCATACTTATTTATTATTCTAATATCCTTGCAACAATCTGATTGTTATAGGTTTCATCCTCAATAAATTCAATATCTTGGTCGAAATTATGTTCAGCAGTATGTTTATGTGAAAATTTAACCTTGGTTTTAGCACCCATCTTCATCCACTCATACTCTGAGTCAATATGACCAATATCTAGAACCCTATAACCTTTCTTAAAAAGATTATAGGATAAAATTTTAGCTGTAGGGCCAAGCATACATAAAATAAGACGATTTTCAGCATACTGTAATACCGCTTCTTGAATCTCTTCTATGCGCGAAAAAGCATTTTGAGAAGGACAGATAATCCGCTTAATTGAACTTGCTCCATCAAATAAATCATTGCCTACACCTGAACGAGAAGTTACTCCTTCTACAATCAGAATGTCCTCATCCTTCCAAATATGTTTTAGTTTTTCAAATTGACTGAATGATTGCGATTTATCCATATAGTCAATGTATGGTCGAGATACAAATGTAGTCCCATACCAATTTGCTCTAGCTAATTCTACATAATCTTTTAAATGATGTTCTAAATGTCCCTTCCAAAAGGCTTCCGCTGCTGGTGTAAAATTTGAACGATCAGAAAATACATTTGGTAAACCAATAACTAATTTTTCATCACTTTGAAGAGAAATAATCTCTTTCAACTGACTTGCAAGGTTTTCATCATAAACTTGATAAGGAATAGATTTTCCTAACATTAAATCCATCTCTCCATCTCCAAAACGGATAATAGAAGATTGGTTTTCTATTATATAATCTAGAGTTTGATCAATATCCTTAACCATAATCGCTGGTCTTCTTGCTTGGAATGTTCCAGAAATAATATTTTCAATGTCTTCCACCATACGTTCGGGTACTTTTGAAGAGTATATATGTTGTTCAAAAGAGCCATGTTGGGTACTATCAAAAGAGAAGATGATTTTATTCATTTCATGAGCTGACTTCACAATATCATGTGTCGAATGACCACAGCTAATATCCAAATACAAGCCCATTCTTACTTTTAATTGTTCTAATTTTTCTGATGTTATAGCTGGATGTAAACGAATATTTTGATAGTTATTTTGTAGTTCATATAACTTAGGCCCCATATCTGTCCAGGCTGCTACATCAAAGATAACCTGTGGAAGATATTGAGCTAAATAATCTAATTGTTCAATGTCCTGTGTATCAGTAAATATTAAGCAATGAAATGTCTCCTGATTATAATCTTTTAAAAACCGAGAATGACTAGCATAGTCTTTGATAGCTTCTATCATTAAATTGACATTTTCTTTATCAAATACTATTTGATCATACATTCCATGCTGTGTATTAGAAAAACTTAAGATAGGAATCCCAACGTTACAAACATCTTTCAAAATACTTTCAACTTCTAATCCCTGATGGATATCCAGATAAATATCCACTTTTCTTTTCAGTTTTTCCAAGACAGGAGGAACAATCTGTGGATGCAATCTCACATTATCATAGACAGCTAATTTTATCAGATTATCACCCATATCCGTCCAAGCTGCGATATGAAAGACTACATCTGGTAGAGCCGTAACTAGCTCTTCTATCCCTTCTAAATCTTGGGAATTTGTCAAAGTTAAACAAGAAAATTCCTTATCTAGAGGCGATGTCATTTCAAACTCTCCTATATGGTGTTGTAAAATTTGATTCCACTCCAAATCATGAAATTCCCACCATAAATCACGATAACGGTTGGCTATCAAGGTGGTCCATGGCTTTCTGTAGGTCGTAAAATGAATCACCACTGGTTTATCGTTAAAAGCCAGATGTTCCTGCCAATTATTATACAAAGCAACCACATCATGTCCTACTTGTAAATTATAAGCTCTACCTAGTTCTAACCAATCATCTTGTAAGACCTGATTGAAAATCGTTTGATCACCATTAAAATGCTCAAAGCGACCTTCTTCAACTTCCTTTGTTGTTATTATAGACTGTTCAATTAACCGTTCTTTTAGATTCTCTTGACGCCATTTTTCATTGTTGATTAGTAGGACGCCAGTATTGAAACCTTGACCATTTGCATCTCTAATCGCTGCAATATAATGTTCTCTTACATCCTGCTCAAATAGACTGTCTAATTTATCATTAATAAGTAAGTCACAATCCAAATACAACACAGTATCTTCTTGTATATAGTCTGGAATAAAGTACCTAGCATAGGCAATCGAACTAATGTGAGCCTGTTTTTTCCAATTCTGAAACACAGCTTGTTCAGGTAGTTTAACATCGATAATGTCACTACCTAACACGCGAGCTATTTTTCGTGGTTTGCGGAACCAATCTGGCATGATATCTTGATTTAAAATATAAATCTTAACATCTCGATTGTGGTATAGGATAGATTTTATGGTTGTTTCTAACTGCGTGGTGTAATTACGATCACCAGCTAATACAATTGTTTTAATCATCTTGTTCTCTTAATCAATTCCTAAGTGATAAATCGCATCTACCAATAGCTTTTTAGTGAAATAGCCCTCTTTCAGCAGATAACTAAATGTCTTGATACGATTCGTCATTTCTTGATATTCTTCTACATTCATTTTATCAACTATCGCATGAACTTCTTCTAGGCTATCTGCCACGAAGCCCAATCCTTGATCTACTAGAAATTTAGCAGTTGATAAGCTGCTCGGTACAATCACTGGGATACCAGCTGTTAGATAGGTACTAACCTTATGAGATATATTCAAGGTATAGTATTGGTTACTTTCTCCCTCATTTTGATGGGTTCCCCAGACAATGCCAAATCCACCCTTTGATAATTCTAGCAACAATTCCTCATCTTTTTTCCATCCTTCGATGCTGAGATTTCTAGCACTTGAACTAGCTTCCCCTTTATTTGAAAATACTCTTAAAGGCGTATCTTGAGACCAATTTTGCAAGTCTGGGAAACGCTCTAAACTTCCAGCAAAAAAGAGTTCTTTTTTAAAAGTCGGAGTGTATAAGGATAAATCATGAGGATGATCCCACATCCCTTGAATGAGAATTTTCTTAGTTGTCAAGCCTTCTTCTATCAGCCGCTCCTTCATCTGTTCAGATGGAACAATCAAAACGTCCGATAGATTATACATATACATATACTCTTTCATGAGATAATAGTTACTATCAAACATAAGAGGGACAACATCATGAATAAAACAAATAATCTTTACTTGCATATCCTTTAATTTGTCAAAAAAGAGACGATCAAACTCAAAGCCATTCCAAGTAGGAGATTGAAAGACTAGGATATCACCAATAGAGATACTAGCCATAATCCCATCCAGACGTTTATTCATTTCAGAAGGACTATCTGAAGCAATATTGTAAAAATAGATACCGACTTCTCTAAATCCCAGTTGGCTGGCAATCTTTTGAACAGCATTTTGAGCTAAAATGACGGTACTATCACCTGCCATGCCGTATAAATTCGTTAAATGTAGTTTCATATTGTATTATCTCATTATTTATTAATATCTACAGAAGTAAAGATAATTTTTCCATCATCCTTCTATAAATCTCCGTAAACTGCATATTTTGTTCTTCTAACTTCGCTATCACTCTTTGTAATCTATTTTTATAAATTAAAATATGATTGGTCAAGTCATAATTCAAACTTGCTAAAATAGCGAGTTTTTCTTCCCTAGCCTCGATTTCATCATATATACGCTTTTCACTCCATATATTTAAAGTACCAGATAAACCAATACGGTACCAATAAATATAACTGTTTAAATAGACAACCCGTGAAGCCTTTAGAAGTACTTTCCACGTCCAGTAAGTATCTTCCGCAGTTTTTCCTAAAGGAAATGGCAAATTTTCTAATAGCTCTCTCTTGAATAATTTCAAATAAGCTACAGTCCAATTCCCATTTCTCATTTCTTCGACACCTTCTCTATCTATGATTTCTTTTCCTTCTATCACCTCAAGAGAATCATCTGGATTAGAATCATAAAACAAATATTGGTAACGTGATTCATCGTAACAATTATAACGTCCGATACTAATATCCGCATTTTCTTTTTTCAATGCACCATATAACAGTTGTAAAGCGTCATTTTCCAACCAATCATCCGAATCTATAAAAGTAATATACGCCCCCCCGAACGTTCAATACCTAGATTCCGTGCTGATGATACTCCACCATTTTCTTTTTCAAGATAACGAAAACGTACATCTTTAGCAACATACTCTCTACAAATGTCAGCAGAATTATCTGGTGAACCATAGTTTATCAATAAACACTCAAAATTCCGATATGTTTGGTTCATAATACTATCTAGGCACTGTCTCAAATAATTTTCAACATTGTAGATTGGAACTATAATACTAATCAAAGTTTTACTTTCATAATCTGCTATTTTAGATAATAGTTTTTGTTTTTCTTGTTTGTATAACTGTTTATACTGATTATTCTCTGGTACAAATTCTATGTCATGATAATTCAAATGTAAATATTTTATTTTTTCAACTAATAATTTTGTTACATCACTCTCATCTTTAAAAAACAAGTCATACTTTCCGAATATCTTAAATACATCTAATTTTTCTTCTGAAAACTCTTTAGTAGTAATTGAGTTTGGACGAATCCTGTAACCATAGATAACTTTTGGTAATTTAATCCATTTTCCTGAATAACTTACCAACTCAGGAACAACTGCTAAATCTTCAAATATCCATCCCTCTGGAAAAAAATCTTCTGTTAATAAACTTTTTCGAAACAATTTTGGAAAAACGCTAACTCTCAACTCATTTAATGCAAATTTCCCCAATTTGTCATCCTTGGTCATTAATGTTTGTTTCTCAAAATCATGACAGACTCTATCCACCTTTATTTCATCATGGAAATTTTCAATCATTCCTTCTATAACATCAACATCATCTTCGATGTATTCTATTAAAGTTTCTAAGAAATCAGGATAAATATAATCATCACTATCTACAAAGGCTACAAAAGTAGACTCTTCTCTAATATGACTAATCCCTGTATTTCTAGCCCCACTTAAACCTTTATTAGATTGATTGATTAGTTTGAAACGATTATCTGTTAGATACTCTTCCGCTATTTGTTGTGAGCTATCTGTAGAACTATCATTAACCATAATGCATTCAAAATTTTTATATGTTTGTTCACTAATACTATCCAAACATTGTCGCAAATAGTTTTCAACATTGTAGATTGGAACTACAATACTGATTAATTCATTCCCCATACTATAATCATTTTTCTCCTAAAAATCTTTTTATCTCTGTCACCATTCCATTTGCATCTTCTGGTCGAAAAACTTTACTAAATCCACTTAAATCATGATTGGTATTCTCAAAAGCATAGACAGGTTTATTCTCTTCTATTGCTCTATTAACAATACCATCTACCTCTCCCCAATGGTTGATATCTAAATAAATATCTGATTTCTTCAACAAGTCCTCAATAATATCATCATGATGAACATTTGTGTATATATTCACGTTTTCATAACGATTGAAACTTTCAAGATAATCCGAAATATTTGTTTTAGCTGCTATATGAAAAGCTACTTCTGGAAGATTCTGAACAAGATAGTCTAAATTTTCTAAAGTGTCTGAAGCTGTTAAAGTGAAAACGTGAAACTGGTGTTGTTTCCTAGGAGTGATTTTCAAATCCTCTTGAGAAGTAACGATAGAATTAGCTGGTATATCTTTATAAATCAGGGCATTTGCTCCAATAATGACATTATCTCCAATCGTCACTCCTTTTAAAATAACAACATTAGTCCCAATCCAACAATTTTTTCCAATAGTTATTTTGTCAGCAGTAAATTTAATTTTTTCGATATGGTAATTTGAATATTTATGGTTATGGTCAAAAATCCTTACTCCATCTCCAAACATAGTATCTTTACCGATTTCAATTTCTTTACCACAACGAATCGTACAATGATCATTAAAGAAAACTCTATTTCCAAGTGTTAATTTAGCATTATCAGATACTTCCAAACTTATAAATGAACGCAATGTAACATCCGTTCCTAGTTCAATAGTAGCAGTAGGAGATATCTCTATATGATGAAAATCTCCTAATAACTTTACAGAATCTTTAAACTCCATGTCTATCTTCCACTTCTCTTAATTTTTCAATCATTGCTTGAACTTGGTCAACAGCATATACTTTCTGACCCGCTTCGTAGGATTTTGTATTCTCAAAGGATAAAATAGGTTTCCCAAGTATTGCAAATTGATTGAGAATTTCTTCTGTCTTTTCACCATGATTAATATCTAAAAGTACTTGACTGGTTTCTACCAATTCATTATCAACATCTACCAAATAGTGAATTCCATTAAAAATAGTCACGTTTGGATAAACCGTCATCTGAGCCAATCGATCACTAACCATCACTCTAGCAGCAATTTTAAACTGAATATCTGGTAAGGATTGAACCAATGTTTCAATTTGTTCAATATGGTCTGATGCTGTATAGATGAGACAAGTGAACGGTTCCTTTACAGGATAAAGGTGAGATTTTTGTAATGGATGTAAATGATGATTTTGTCCCAATTCTGTCCATTCTAGATTATGGTAATACCACCAAACATCACGATAGGTTTGAGCCGCCAAGTTCTTCCACGGTTTCCTATGAGAAAGATAATGAATAATACCAGGATAATCCTGACCTGCAGGTAATTGATAATCAGTGAACTGCTTATGAATAACAATATGATTATAATCAAAGTCTAGTTCCAGCCATTTATGCTCAAAAAGCATATTCAAGATACTCTGATCTGCCTGATCCACCTTATCATGCCATTCATTGGTCAAATCAATCAACCTTTGAGTCATCTGTTCTTGTTTCCACAGGTCATTATTGATTAAGAGAACACCTGCATTAAAAATTTCCCGACCGAAATAGGCTCTTCCCCCGAAATCTCTAACAGCAGCCAAAGGATAATCTTGTAAGTCTGTAGCAAACAAATCATCCAGATTTTTCGTTACAACTAAATCACAATCCACATATAGAGCTTTATCTTCTTTCACGAAATCAGCTACAAAATAGCGTAAAAAAACTGTGTAACTAATATCCGTTTTATAACGTGAAATTTGCTCAGAAGTCACCCGACAATTAATCATTTCTGAATCAAACTTCTCTAAGCGCTTATTTATTTGCTTAATCCATTCATTAGGAAAATCGCTATTAATCAGATAAAAACGAATCGAGCGATTGTGGTAACAGATAGATTTAATCGTGGTTAATACTTGGTCTACATAGGCATAATTCGCCGCTAGGACAACGGCTTTCTTTTGTGTATTATTAATTTTTTCAAGTTTGTCTAGTAGATATTTTTTTGTCTCAAATTTTTTATAAGTAGGAGTTTCTTCTAAGCCACTGACCTTCCCGTTAGAAAGACTTCCTTCTAACATCTGACGATAAATAGCTAAATGTTTTTCTAAAGGATATCCTAGATTAGCCAATAAAGTGATACGTTCAGACATGGAATTAACCAAGGCATGCATCCATTTTTCTGTCCAAGTTCTAGATAAACTATTATTTCTGATGCGATAAGAATAGATTCCTTTATGGATATAAACAATCTTTTCTGCCAACAGATAAATCTTTTGATTGAGGTAACCATCCTCTCCTAATTTACCTATGTCGAAGCGTAACTGCTCGAACAATCCTGCCTTATAGAGTTTACCCCAAGCAGATATCAAAGCAAAATTCTTCATTTCTTGGGATTCATATAAGTTCTCAAAGATAGAAATATTGTCATATACTTTCTCATAATAAGAGTCTCCTAATATATGAAAATAGAACATTCCTTCACTTTCGTTGAAAGAATAATAATTACCTACTGCAATATCAGCCTGATACTGTGTTATTTTTTTGTATAGGGTTTCTACATAATCTAACTCAATCCAATCATCTGAATCCACAAAGGTCACATAATCTCCGGACATATTTTCCAGACCGGTGTTTCGTGCAGCAGACAGGCCAGAATTTTCTTGTTCTATATAGATAATTCGGTGATCTATTTCTACAAATTCTTTACAAATCTCAGCTGAAGCATCAGTAGAACCATCATTAACGACAACGATCTCAATATTTTTATATGTTTGAGCAATAATACTATCTAGGCATTTTCTTAGATAGCTTTCCACATTGTAAACCGGTACAATGACCGTTATTTTATCATCCACTAGCGATTTTCTCCTTATATTTATTATACAATTTTTTAGTCAAAATTTCAGCTATATAATAGTAAAAACCCCTTGAAAATTCTACTTTTTCAAGGGGTTTCTATGATTTACGTGCACGAGTTAGTTTAGCCTAAATTTATAGGTTATCTTACTCTTCTTCATCACGTTTACGGCGTTTCGCAACCAATCCAATACCTGTAACTGCTGCTAAAGCTCCTAAAAGCACGGATGATTTGGAAGCTTCTGTACCTGTATTCGGCAATTGCTGTCTAGTCTTACCTGCTGACTCAGATGCTGATGTGCTTGCTGATTGGCTTGCACTTGTTGATGCTGACTCAGAGGCACTTGTGCTTGCTGATTGACTCGCACTTGTTGATGCTGATTCTGACGCACTTGTTGACGCTGATTCAGAGGCTGATGTGCTTGCTGATTGGCTCGCGCTTGTTGATGCTGATTCTGACGCACTTGTTGACGCTGACTCAGAGGTGCTTGTGCTTGCTGATTCAGAGGCACTTGTTGATGCCGATTCAGATGCACTTGTTGATGCTGATTCAGAGGCTGATGTGCTTGCTGATTGGCTCGCACTTGTTGACGCTGATTCAGAGGCCGATGTGCTTGCTGATTCTGACGCACTTGTTGACGCT